>JAQCBH010000023.1 GCA_027621365.1 Bacteroidota bacterium
ATACGCTCGGGTAAAAATCATTGATCTTGGTTACACGGAAATCGAAAGCGAACGACCTTCCAGCACCGCCAAGAGAGCCGCTCCCGCCGCGGGTCGAGTGGCCGCCGCTGAACCTTCAGTGGCCGATACTGTGGTTAGAAGCCAACCCCTGCAGCGGGCGCGCAGCGACCGCTATGCCAAGGTGGAATTTTTCAGTACCCCTAGCTCAGATGACCCTAAGCCTTCAGCACCACCCAGTGTCATGCTGATAGAGGGAACAGAACGCAGCTACCACATCTTCAACACGATGGCTGAGAATTATTTGGTTATCTTCTTGAATGGGGCCTATTACTTGTCGATGAACAATGAGTATTACGCGCTTCCTGCCAAGGCCAATACCCAAAAGCCCCTGGTGAAGGTGGAAGATGCTCGCATCTTGAGCCTGTTGGAACAGAGCGAATAAGATTACCTTTGCTCCGTGCAACGCCTTTCGTTTGTCAAATACCAGGGCACGGGGAATGATTTCATTCTTGTTGATGGCCGCAAGGGCCTGGATGCCCATTGGTATCAGGAGTCGGTCATTGCTCAGTTGTGCGACCGCCGATTTGGCATTGGTGCCGACGGATACATGGTGCTGGAATCCAGCGACGAGGCTGATTTTCACATGCACTATTGCAACAGCGACGGCAAACCCAGCAGCATGTGCGGCAACGGGGGTCGCTGCATTACCCATTGGGCGCATTCTTTGGGCTTGGGCACAAACGGGCATCTGCGTTTTACCGCTCCTGATGGCCTGCATGAAGCGTGGGTTTCTGAGCAAGGCTCCGTGCGTTTGGCCATGCACTCGGTGAGGACTGAACAGGCTGCTGTTCCGAATTCGGCTACGACCATCTTGGATACAGGCTCTCCTCACTATGTGTCTTTTCGAGAAGAACCATATGATAGCGATTGGGATTTGACGGGCTTTGCCCACTCGATTCGCTACAACGAGACTTACGTAAAAGTGGGCATCAATGTGAATGCTGTTTGGGCACAAGAAGACGGTAGCCTCAGGGTGAGAACCTACGAGCGCGGAGTCGAAGACGAAACCTATAGCTGCGGTACGGGAGTAACCGCTTGCGCTTTGGCCTATGCCTTGAATCAAAATCGCGAGTCGGGAAAGTATGTGCAGACCTTGCATACCCCGGGTGGGATTTTGAAGGTTCACTACACTTGGGATGGCCTGCTGTTCGACCAAATCGTATTGGAAGGACCTGCTGAGCTCGTGTTCAGCGGGACGGTCTAGGCTAGGAACTCTTACGTTGTTTTTATGAGCCCTGTAGTTGGGGGCAAAAAAAAGGCGGCCGGAGGCCGCCTTTCTAAAAGTTCAGTTAAAAAATTAGGGTACCAACAACTTGGTCACGCCGCTTTGGCCAGAGCCACTGAAGCGAACGAAGTAGGTACCGCTGGTCAAGCCAGCAACGTTCAATGAAACGCTGTTAGCTCCAACCGTCATGTTGTGGGCAAAGCGGCGAACCACTTGACCTTGCACATTCAAGACCTGAATGCTCGCCTGGCCACTCACCTTGGATTGGAAGTTCAACACGGTGTGGTCTTGGCTGGGGTTGGGATACAAAGTAGCGGAAATGGCAGAGGCTTTAGGACCCTTTGCATTGGTCAACAGAGCGGTGCTCTTGAAGTAACCACGGCCGTGAGTACCCAAGTACATGACCATGCCTTCCCAAGGACGCCATTCGTAAGCGCGAATTTCGAAAACAGGCACGCGGGCCATTCCCTCGTTGGCTTCTTCCCAATTCAAACCGCCATTCTCTGTTACCCAAACACCGAAGTCGGTGGCCAACACAATGCGCTTGGCATCGTCTACGTCCACGACGGCATCGTATACGGGCATAGAGGGCAAGTCACCTGTGATGTTGTTGAAGGTGGGGTTAGCGCTCAAGGCGTCGTTTGATTCGTATACATAGGTAGTATTGCCGTATCCGCCGCAAGTCACGATCAAGTGATCAGGATTGCTGGGATCTACGTTCACAGAGGTAACTGTGCGACCGGTCAAAGTGCTAGGCGTGATGTTGTTGGTCGTGATGCCAACAGGAATGTCCTTCACACCAGGATTGTCCTCGATGGTGTAACTGGCTGAATTCAGACCGTCGATGCGGTAGATGCGGCCTTGCTTGCAGGCAAACAAATGGTCACCATCGGGAGTGTAATCCATTTCGATGATGCGATTGTTACCCAAACCACCGGCTACCATGAACCACGAAACGTTATTAGAGAAGTCAGTTGGGTTGACAGCCACCCAAATCTCAGCGTCTTTGGCCAAGAACAAGCGAGAAACGTTTTTATCCTTTTCCCACAAGGTATAGGTGGTATTGAAATCAGATTGGATCTTGCCCTCCTGACGATCGTCAAAGAAGGTAGAGCTTGACTGACCGCTGTTGCTCGAGCGTGCTACCGTGCCGTAGTAGGTAGACATGAACACAGTAGAGGGGCTATACTTGGAGAATTCTACATCGAAACCGTCACCACCATAAATGGAGATACCAGTTTGTGAAGGCTTGCCTCCGAACGAGTTGCCCGAGAAGTTCAACAGGTAGGTACCGTTGTCTTGAGAACCACCCACAACATGACCCAATTCGTTGGCGGCCACGTTGTACAACTGCAAAGAGGTAAAACCGCGGTTCACGCTGGTCCATGTTCTCAAATTTTGAGAGGAATACAAACCGCCGTCTGTACCTACGATGCAGGTAACAGGATTGGTGCGGGTGTTCCACTCAATGATGTGCTTGTCGGCGTGAACATAACCGTTGTTCCAAGGAGCACCGAACGTGCTAGCCGTTTCACGGAAACCGTTTTCAATATCCCAGGTGGCTAGTACAACACCACCCATCATAACGAAATCTTTGTTTTTGGGGTGAACGCTGATTACGTTGTCGTACCAACCTTGACGGTTGGAACCGAAAATGTCGGTTACACTACTGTACGAAACAATTTCCTGCCAAGTAGTACCGCCGTCTGTGGTGCGCCAAACGCCCATGAAACGACCGTAGTTGGAACCCGAACCGGCACCGCAGATGTATACATAGTTAGGATCTTCGGGTGAAATGGCAATGGCCGTACGACCACCCATATTGGCACCCAAGTTGGCCACTTTCAAACCGCCGGCTCCGTCGGTCTTGTAAACCGTTCCAGCTCCGTTAGAAGCCCAAACGACTCCATTTTTGTCAATTTTCACTTCTTTGATGGCTCCACCCGTCAAACGGGTCAAGGTTCCACCGCCGTTGCTGAACTCAAACAGGCCCTGCTCGGTTGCTACGTAGAACTTGTCTTCGGTAGGATGTGACGCCATTCCATTGCACTGTTGGAAACGGCTATCGCGAGCATTGTTCATCAAGGTGAACGAAGTACCACTGGCATCGCTGCTCTTGAACAATCCACCGCCCAAGAAAGCAGGCGAACCGTTACGAGTACCAGACAGGTTTACAAAACCGCCTTCTCCCGTACCGTAGTAGATCGTTCCATCAGGAGTTTGAGCCAAGCAGGTGACGTTCAAGTTTTCTTGTTGATCGTTGACGGGCTTCCAGCTTTGACCATAGGTATTGGAGCGGAAGAGCCCTCCACTCACAGCACCGACAAACCAAAGATTGGCTGAATCGCGGTGCATCATGAATGCGCGGGTACGTCCACCTACGTTGTCGGGACCCATTCCCTCCCAAGTGATCTTCTTGTTCAAGCGACGAGAAACCGACAAGCGATCGGCCTGCGCCATGGCTTGTTCCACCCATTCGGGCTCGATGGTTCCCGTTTGCTCGTTCAGCCTCATGCTGTACATCGAGCGAATGGCGCCTTCAATGTGTTCACCTTCTTCTTTACTCTGAATGGTTTCCTCAACCGAAATTTCAGGAGCAAAAGCTTGGGTTTGCTGTGCCCAGTGTGCAACGCCACCGCTCAAAATCAAAGCGGCTGCGAAGGGCAATGCTTGGGTATATTTCATAATCGTCAAAATCTGAAAATAGATTAGGTACAAATTAATGCGAAGACCACCTCTTTTCCAAGTAAAGACAGCCCTGTTGCACCTTTTGCAGACGATTTTTTGACACGAAAACAAACAGGAAACCAATGGGTCGAAAGCCCATCAAGTATTTCAGCCTTACAAAACGTGCTTTTCGGCGTGATAGGAACTGCGAACCATAGGGCCCGATTCCACGAACATAAAGCCCATTTCCAAGCCCTTTTCTTCGTACAACTTGAACTGGTCAGGATGCACATAATCAGCCACAGGCAGGTGCATTTTGGTGGGTTGCAAATACTGCCCCAAGGTCAAGACATCGCAGCCATTCTCGTGCAAATCGCGCATGAGCTGAAATACTTCTTCTGGCGTTTCCCCGCAGCCCAGCATGGCTCCACTTTTAGTCCTAGCCCCGTAGGCTTTGGTTCGTTGAATTTGCTCCAGTGAACGGGCATATTTGGCCTGGGGGCGAACCAAGCGATACAAGCGCTCGACGGTTTCCATGTTGTGAGAAACCACATCAGGACGGGCATCCAAAACCTGATACAGCAAGTCCCATTGGGCTTTGAAATCAGGAATCAAGGTTTCAATGGTGGTGCCGGGATTTTGCTTTTTTACCTCGCGTATGGTTTCGGCCCAAACGGTCGCTCCTTTGTCTTTCAGTTCATCTCGGTTGACCGACGTAATGACACAGTGCTTCACTCCCATCAGCCTAACCGCCTCAGCCACCCGATAGGGCTCATCCAAGTCGTACTCGCCGGGTCGACCCGTGGCCACTGCGCAAAAGGAGCAGCTTCGGGTGCACACATTGCCCAAGATCATGAAGGTGGCGGTTCCGGCGCCCCAGCACTCGCCCATATTGGGGCAACGGCCATCTTCGCAGATGGTATGCAGCTTGTGCTCCTTGACAATTTTCTTCACTCGGGTGTAATTCTCCCCAGTGGGCAAATCGATTTTCAGCCAAGAGGGCTTTGAGGGACGACGAGGCTCTTTGCTGACTACTGGAAGTTCTATCACGGCGGTAAAATTGGGACCTTTACAGATCCAATGCGAAGGCAAAATTAACGAATAAGGCCGGGAACACAGAGCGATTCTGTGTAGGGTTTTGCATCAAAGGAAGCTTGGAGGCCAAGGCATCTAGCGATGCTCCTATAGCCAAGCTATTGGACATGTTGCGGTAGTTGCCCCATTCAGCCCTCACGGACAAGGCAGCCCCCACACCGGGAATCCATCCTCCTTCGCCGAAAGAAGCCAAGGGCGAAGCCATGCCGCCAATCATGTAGGAATCGTCAATCTCGGGCTCGTATCGCTTGAGCTCGTACAAGTCAAAAATGGGAGCGGGCCTATACATATATACATAGACCGGCCAATGGTAGGCTAACGTCGCATGCACATCCGAGACAAAAGCCACTCCAAGATCACTTCGGCTTCGGCGCTGACCCATCTCAAAAACGCGGGTAATTCCGGGGCGCAACCACATTCCATGGTTGATTTTTCCCAATCGAAAGGGCTTGGAACCTGGCAGTCGTTCATTGATCATCAAGATCTCTCTTGGGTCGCGGAGCGATCCGCCGGAGAGTTGATAGCCCCAGGTGCGCGCGGAGGGCTTGGCATGTACGGCCACATCCCAGCCAAATTGACGAAGCGAAAACGCCATTCCCGCTTGCATGCGGGATGGACTCGGCTCGTTCATTTGAGCACCAGCGATTCCGGACAGAACCAGGCAAAGCATCAGGTGGAAAACCTTGGAGATGGACACAGACCAAAGATAGCCATCCCAACTACGGGCTCAAAACGCCAAAAATGATTTCATTTCTTCCACTTTCTCCCACAAGCCCGAAAACACTTGATTTATTGAGGTTTTATAGTAGATTTGCCATCCTGCTCTAGACACAAATCTTGCACGATACAGGCACATTACTCCGATTAACTCCCAGCTGTGGAAAATTGGTGGTTAAAAAGGGGAAAATGTGGGTAATTGTGGGGATTTGTGATTTTATTTAGCAGACAGAAACCCAAGGCCAAATGACCGGATTGATTGGTGAGTTTAGTTGCAAATTGGACGGGAAAGGACGCTTGTCACTTCCTTCCAAACTCCGCGCCCAGTGGCCGGAGAGCGCATTGCATACGCTTGTCGTCAACCGTGGATTTGAGAAATGCCTGGTTCTGTACACCAAGGAAGATTGGCTAGCTGAAATGGAAAAGCTGAACGCCGTTGATGACTTCATGAGCCCCGAGATTCGCCGTTTCAAGCGAATCTTCACAAACGGAGCCAACTTGATGAGCATCGATAGCGCACAGCGCATCTTGATCCCGAAGAAACTGCTGGAATACGCAGGCCTCGGAACCGATGTGGTCCTCAGCGCCAATGGCCGCAAGGTGGAAATATGGGATGAGAAATTGTACGATTCGGAATTGAATGTGGATTCCAACGAATTGTCTCAATTGGCCCAGCATTTCCATCAGCAGCGCAAACCCAGCGGTGAATAGTTCCTGGCAGACTTGGCGAAAGCTGTCTGCAAATGATCGACTACCACCAACCCGTCCTGCTCACCGAGAGCGTTGAGGCCTTGATTCAAGAGCCCAATGGCACTTACGTGGACCTCACTTTTGGAGGAGGGGGGCACAGCCGTGCCATTTTGGAAAAGCTCGGCCCAAAGGGTAAACTCATTGCCTTTGACCAAGACAGCGATGCCGCCGCTCGCGCCTTGAACGACTCCCGCTTCCAATTGGTGCAGCACAATTTTAGGCACACGCGCACCTTCTTGGAATACTTGAACGCCGCTCCTGTAGAAGGAATCTTGGGGGACTTGGGCATTTCCTCCCACCAAATCGATGTGGATCACCGCGGATTCGCCCATCGCTTCGATGGCCCCTTGGACATGCGCATGGATCAGGATGCTAATTTCTCTGCAGCCGACCTAGTCAACCAATACAGCGAAGAAGAATTGACCCGGGTTTTCAAGCAATGGGGTGAAATGCCGAATGCCAAACGATTGGCCCGAGAAGTTGCTCAGTTTCGCAAGAGCAAAACGATACAGAGCATAGCCGATTTCAAACAGGCCATCGAGCCCTGCACACCCAAGTTGCACCCTGCTAAATTTTACAGCCCTCTCTTCCAAGCCCTTCGCATTGAAGTGAACAAAGAAATGGAGGCGCTCGAGCAAGTTTTGCTCGATTCTGAGCACCTGATTCGAGAGGGCGGACGACTGGTCATGATCAGCTACCATTCTTTGGAAGATCGCCTGGTAAAAAACTACTTAAACAGCGGAAATCTGGAGGGAATTCGCCATACAAACCTGTATGGATGGAGCGAGGAACCCTTTAAAAATCAACGCTCTAAGCCCACTTTACCCTCTGAAGAGGAAATCGCACAAAACAACCGAGCCCGAAGCGCCAAAATGCGCGTTGGCATACGAAACGCATGGAAGAAAACGAACTAAACACCGATCCCTTTCACCCTGCTGAAGAGCCTCAAATGGAGACTTCAGAATCGTGGCAATCCCTGCCACCTGCTCGAGCTTGGCTGGGGCTTTTTGTGTTCGGTTTTGCCTTGTTGATTTTCTACATCTACCATTCTCACCACACCACAAAAGCCATTCGAACCAAGCGCGATTTGAGCGCCGAATTGAAGGAATTGCACGCTGAAAAAATCAGCTTAGAGAGTTCGGTCACGAATGCCTCCAAGCGAAGCGAAGTGGTGAAAAAAGTCGCTCCCACAGGATTGAAGGACCTCACCACTCCCCCCATCAAAATTGAACGCAAGAATGAGCGAGACTAAAACACACAAACCCTGGAGCGTGCGCAAAATCATGCTCGTTCGTTCGGCCTTGGTCTTTGCCATCGCCGTGATTTTTGGTGGTTGGATTTGGATTTCAGCGGCCAAGCTGCAATTCGGAAACGAAGAATTCAGCGCAGAGGAAATGCAGCGCAACACCCGCAAAGTGGTCGTGGAAGCCGTGCGCGGAAACATCTACGCCAACGACGGGAGTCTGTTGGCTACTTCGGTTCCTCGCTACGACCTGGTCATGGACGCCAAGGTTCAGGGTTGCCCCAGCGACACCTTTGCCAAGTACATCGACAGCTTCTGCTTGTTGTTGGCCCAATTGCAAGACCGCCCCTACTGGAAATTGCGCGACAGCGAGCGCAAATCTCAGCAACAGTGGAAAGAATACCTCTACAATTTGCGCAATCGCGGCATTCACTACCGCATTTTGCTCAAAAACCTGGGCTTCGATCAAGTCAAAGAGATTCGCGAATGGCCTCTGGTTCGCCTGGGCAAATACAAAGGGGGTCTGTGGTTCATCGAAGACAGCCAGCGCATGTACTTTTTGGGCGACCTAGCCAAGCGAGCCATCGGTTACAGCCGCAATGGGGTGTACGTGGGCTTGGAAGGAGCCTTTGACTCGCTCCTGAGCGGAGTGAATGGCGAGCGCATGGAACAGCGAATGCCGGGCCGCATTTGGAGACCCATCAAGCTGGACAATTTGCAGGAGCCCATGAACGGGCACGACATCGTCACGACCCTTGACGTAGGCATTCAAGACATCGCCCAATTCGCCTTGAACAAGGCCTTGGTCTCTAGCCAGGCTGCCTACGGATGCGCCGTGGTCATGGAAGTAAAAACCGGCGAAATCAAAGCCATGGCCAACCTCAAACGAGGCACCGATGGTCAGTATTACGAATCCCAGAACTACGCGGTTGATCAGTACGCAGAACCAGGATCTACCTTCAAGTTGTTCTCGGTGTTGAGCTTGTTGGAAGACGGATACGCCAAGGCTCAAGACAGCATAAAAGTGGGCAATGGAAGCGCCCGCTTCTACGACCGCGACATGATTGACGATCACGCGCCTGACAAACCTTACATGACCCTCAAAGAGGCCTTCATCCAGTCTTCGAACGTGGGCATTTCCAAGTTCGTCAACAACGCTTACGGCGAGAAGGCCAACAAGTTTGTGGGTCGAGCCATCGACATGGGCCTCGGTGAATCAATGGGCTTTGACATTCCCAGCCGAAATGCTCCTCGCATCAAAACCACCACTTCCAAAGATTGGTACGGAACCTCCTTGCCTTGGATGAGCATTGGCTACGAAAGCCAAATCTCCCCCTTGCAAACCCTCACCTTGTACAATGCTGTGGCCAACGGTGGAGTCATGATGAAACCGTACTTGGTCAAAGAAATTCGCCAAGACGGCCGCATCATTCGCCATCAAGAGCCCACTGTTCTCAACAAGCAAATTTGCAGCCAAAACACGGTCGACCTCTTGACCAGCATGATGATAGGCGTGGTTCAAGAAGGCACAGCCCAATCCTTGAAAAACCCCGATTACCTGGTAGCCGGCAAAACCGGTACCGCCAAGGTCAGCGACGGTCAAAACGGTTACAAACCCGGTGCCTACAACGCCAGTTTCTGCGGTTTTTTCCCCGCTGATAATCCGCAGTATTCCATCGTAGTCGTCATCAGCGAACCCCGCGGTGGCAATTATTACGGAGGTACCGTTGCGGCGCCCGTCTTCAAGGACATCGCTGACCGCATTTACTCCAGCCACATCGCCAATCAACCGGC
This sequence comes from Bacteroidota bacterium, assembly GCA_027621365.1. Lineage (GTDB taxonomy): Bacteria > Bacteroidota > Bacteroidia > NS11-12g > UBA955 > JALRLA01. The sequence goes on from JAQCBH010000023.1 coordinate 9,552, forward strand.
TTTGCACACAGCTGCCTTGCCCTCTGCCCCTCAGATTTTGAGCGGCCGTTTGGAGCCTACCAAGCTCTTGTTGAACGAGCTGGGCATCAGTTCCTCTGCGCTGGGAACCGTCAAAGGCGGATGGATCAGCGCCACGGCCCTCGAGCACTCCGTGAGCCTCAAAAGCCTAGCACCCTTGCAGCCCGGCATCATGCCCGATCTCAGCGGCATGGGTCTTCGCGACGCATTGGAATTGCTCAACACCCTGGGCGCCCACGTTGATTTTATGGGATATGGCCGCATCAGCGCCCAAAGCCTGCCCGCTGGCTCACGCATCAGCAAGGGCCAATCTGTCACCCTCGTTTTGAAACCTTTTTAAGATGAAGACCCTGAACCAACTCTTGCACAAGACCAGCGGCATCACTTTGATGGGTGACGGGCATGTCGAGGTTCAAGACCTGAGCATTGACAGCCGTCAGTCGGGTTCTGGATTCTTGTATGCCGCTATGCCGGGCACCCGCGTTGACGGGCATTCCTTCTTGGAGCAGGTGGCTGAATCCGGTGTTTCAGCGGTATTGGTGAACAAGGGGTGGGACGGTTTGAAGGCGTTCGCAGAACAACAGCCTCAGGTGGCCATTCTTTCTTGTTCAGATGTACCCGAAGCACTGGGTCATTTGGCTTTGAACTTTTTTGATCGCGCAGCCGAGTCGCTTGTGATTGTAGGAGTCACCGGCACCAATGGCAAGACCTCGGTTTGCACCCTGCTGTTTGACTTGTTCTCTCGCATGGGATTCGACTGTGGCTTGGTTTCTACTGTTGAGAACCGCATTCGGGAACGGGTTTTGAAAAGCACCCACACCACCCCGAACGTGGTGGGTCTGCACCGCTTGTTCGCCGAAATGGTGGAAGACGGTTGTACGCATTGCTTCATGGAAGTGAGCTCGCATGCGGCCGATCAAAACCGCATCGCCGCCGTTCCTTTTGCTGGTGGCGTGTTCACCAACATCACCCACGACCACCTGGATTACCACAAGACCTTCGACGCCTACATCAAGGCCAAGAAGTCCTTCTTTGACCGCTTGCCTGCAACAGCTTTTGCCTTGACCAACCGCGATGACAAAAACGGTTCGGTCATGCTGCAGAACACCAAGGCCATGCGCTACACCTTCGCCGTGAACACAACGGCTGATTTCCGTGTGAAAATCATGGAACACGACCTGGGCGGCATGCTGTTGCAAATTCAAGGTCAGGAGTTGTGGACCCCATTGGTGGGCGCATTCAATGCCAGCAACATGCTGGCCGTTTACGCCACCGCCTTTCTGCTCACCCAGGGCGAAGAAGAGGTATTGCCTGCTTTGAGCGCATTGCCCCGGGTCAATGGCCGATTCGAAGCCATTCAAGGCCCCAACAACATTACCGCCATTGTCGATTATGCCCATACGCCTGATGCGCTGTTGAACGTGATCAAAACCATCAACGACATACGCAAACGCGGCGTGAATTTGATCAGCGTCCTGGGTTGTGGTGGAGACCGTGACCGCGAGAAGCGGCCGGAGATGGCGAGAATCGCCGTCGAGGGCAGCGATCGAGCGGTGTTCACTTCTGACAATCCGCGCAGCGAGGATCCCAATGCCATCATCGCCGATATGGCCGCTGGCGTTCCCGCACAGCACTACAAGAAAATGCTTCAGGTCCTGGACCGCAAAGAAGCCATCAAAACTGCCCTTTTGTTGGCCCAACCCGGAGACGTGGTGTTGGTCGCTGGCAAGGGCCATGAAACCTACCAAGAAATTCAAGGAGTTCGTCACGAATTCGACGACAAAGCCGTCTTGCGCGAACTCTTCCAACTCCTGTTTTAACGCATATGATTTATCACTTGTTCAAATACCTCGACAGCCTTCATGTAGCCGGAGCCGGTGTATTCCAATACATCTCTTTCCGCGCATCGCTGGCCGGTATTCTCAGCCTGTTGTTGGCCCTCTGGGCGGGCAAGGGCATCATTCGCTGGCTGCAAAAGCAGCAAATCGGCGAGACCATTCGCGACCTGGGTTTGGAAGGCCAGATGCAGAAGAAGGGCACTCCTACCATGGGCGGTCTGATCATCATTTTGGCCGTTATCGTCCCCACTCTCCTCTTCGCCCGATTGGACAATATTTACGTGATATTGATGCTCATCGCCACCTTCTGGATGGGCGTCATCGGGGGCATCGACGACTACATCAAGGTCTTCAAAAAAGACAAAGAAGGCATGAAGGCCACCACCAAGTTGATTGGCCAATTGATGTTGGGCGTATTGATCGCCATTGTCATTGACTACGCCCATAGCCGCGCCCAAATTCCCTTGGAGACCAACTTGCCCATTACCAAGCACCGCTTGAGTTACACCGACTTGATTCCCGGTGCGCACAACGCCTGGATCGTCTTCATTCCCGTGATCATCGTGGTCTGCATGGCCGTGACCAACGCGGTCAACCTGACCGATGGCATAGACGGTTTGGCCGCAGGCACTACGGCTATTGTTGGCGGCGGATTGGGCATTCTCGCTTATGCCGCTGGTAACGTCAAAATTGCCGAATACTTGAACATCATTTACGTGCCCGAAAGTGGTGAGGTAGTGGTGTTCTTGGCGGCCGTCATTGGCGCTTGCCTGGGCTTCTTGTGGTACAACGGCTACCCCGCTCAAGTCTTCATGGGAGACACCGGAAGCATGGCCTTGGGTGGTGCGGTTGCCGCCGTGAGCATCATCATCAAAATGGAATTGTTGCTACCCATACTCTGCGGGGTATTCTTCGCTGAGAGCTTGAGCGTGATTCTGCAGGTGAGCTATTTCAAGTACACCAAAAAGCGCTTTGGAGAAGGTCGCCGCGTGTTCTTGATGTCGCCCTTGCACCACCACTTCCAAAAACTCAACATCCCCGAAAGCAAAATCACCTTGCGCTTTTGGCTCGTGACCATCATTCTGGTCCTGGCCACGCTCGCGCTGATCAAACTCAGATAATTCATGAAGCCTTTGTTGGTCATACTCGGAGCAGGAGAAAGCGGTACAGGCACCGCAGTCTTGGGCATGGCCCAAGGCTTCCGCGTATGGGTTTCTGACAAAGGCCAGATTGCCGATCGCTACAAGCGCGAAATCGAGACTTGTGGGGCGGAATGGGAAGAAGGCCAACACAGCATGGAAAAAGTATTGGCTGCCGATGTCTTGGTCAAAAGCCCCGGCATTCCCGACACCGCAGTACCTGTCGCTGCGGCCATCCAAAAGGGAATTGCCATTCTCTCCGAAATCGAGTTCGCCGCCCGCTATACCGACGCGCTGTTGATCGGCATTACCGGCACCAATGGCAAAACCACGACTACCAGCTTGATCTACCATATCCTCAAGCAGGCCGAGTGGAACGTGGGACTAGGTGGCAACATCGGCCAATCGTTCGCTCGCCAAGTGGCCCACGAGCAGCACGATGCCTACGTATTGGAGCTGTCCAGCTTTCAGCTTGACAACTGCTACGACTTGCGATTGGACATTGCCGTTCTCACCAACATCACCCCCGACCATTTGGAGCGCTACGGAAGTATGGCGGCGTATCGCGCAAGCAAAATGCGCATCACACAGAATCAAGGCCCAGAACAGGCCTTTATCTACTGCGCCGACGACGCGGAAACCAGTCTCGCTCTCAGCGAATTCAAGCCAAAGGCCAAGACCTACAGCTTTTCCCCACGAAACCAAGCCCGTTTGGGCGCCTGGATCGCCGATGGCTGCATCCAGCTCAATACTGATAACAAACACACAACACAAATCGATATGAAAGACTTCACCATTCGTGGACAACACAACCAGAACAACAGCATGGCTGCTGCCATCGTCGCCCAACTCGTAGACGTTCGCAAGGACAGCATTCGCGAAAGCCTCAGCCACTTCGAGAACATCGAGCACCGCTTGGAGCCCTGCGGCAAATTCAAGGGAATCGAGTTCATCAATGACTCCAAAGCCACCAACATCAACTCGGCTTGGTATGCGCTCGAGAGCATGGACAAACCCGTCATTTGGATTGCCGGTGGTGTCGACAAAGGCAACAACTACGAAGATTTGAAGCCCCTGGTTCGCCAAAAGGTCAAAATGATCATCTGCTTGGGCATGGAAAACATCAAAATCCACCACGCCTTTCAAAGCGACGTTGATATGATCATCAACACCATGAGCGCCAAAGAAGCCGTTCATGTGGCCTCGCGTTTGGCCAGCAGCGGCGATGCCGTATTGCTGTCGCCTGCTTGCGCCAGTTTCGACTTGTTTGACAACTACGAAGACCGCGGTCGTCAATTCAAGGAAGCCGTTCGCAACCTCTAATTCCTAACCATGGCTGCTGCTTCTCAACTCTTCAAGGGAGACCGTATCATTTGGTACATTGTTCTGATCCTTTCACTGATAGGCGTACTGGCTGTATATAGTGCAACCAGCACCCTGGCTTTTTCAGAAAAAGGAGGCGACACGGAATTTTATTTTCTGCGCCATTCAGGCTTTCTCTTAATGGGATTGGGAGTGTTGTATGTGACCCACCGAATGCCCTACCAGCTCTATAAAATCATGGCGCGCTGGGGCATTCATTTATCGATTGCGTTGCTTGTGTTAACCCTAGTGGTGGGACACGACATCAACAATGCAGCCCGTGTGTTGCCCATTCCTTTTTTGAATCTTACCCTGCAACCCAGCGACATGGCCAAACTCTTTTTGGTTTTGTACATCGCTCGGGTCATTTCCAAAAATCACGAAGATGCAGGCACGACCAAAGTCTTCATCAAAGCCCTTGTTGCCGTCGGCATCATTGTCTTGTTGATCGCTCCTGAAAACCTGTCTACGGCCCTGATGATTTTTGCCACCTCGATGATGCTCATGTACATCGGGCGAGTCAACCTCAAATACTTGGGCATTTTGGCCGGCATTGGCCTCAGCGCCATGGCCATCATGGTGCTGTTTTTGACCAACATTTCCACCCAAACCGCCCGCGATTTGGGAGGCCGTATTCCCACTTGGAAAAGCCGCATCGAGACCTTTTCTGGAAACAACCCCAACGCGGAGAGCTCCTACCAGCAGATGCAATCCAAGATTGCCGTCGCCACAGGTGGCCTATTTGGCAAGGGACCTGGACATTCCACCCAGCGATATTACTTGCCTCACCCCTATTCTGACTTCATCTATGCCATCATCGTAGAAGAATACGGACTCTTTGGCGGCTTGATCATTTTGGGCTGCTTCTTGGTGCTCTTGTACCGCTGCCTGAAACTCATGACCGCTTCACCCCAGGCCTTTGGAGCCCTGACGGTGGTAGGACTCGGATTGTCCATGTCCTTTCAAGCCTTCTTGAACATGGGAGTAGCCGTAGGTGTGCTGCCCGTAACCGGATTGACCATTCCTTTGGTGTCTATGGGCGGTACCAGTTTGCTCTTCAATTCTCTATCGTTTGGCATCATACTCGGCATTAGTCGACACATCCAAGAAGAAAAACGCAAGCAAGCCGAGGGGGCGGCGGTTGATGCCTAAATTCATCGTCAGCGGGGGCGGCACCGGTGGGCACATATTCCCTGCCGTGGCCATTGCCAAAGAACTACAGCGCCAGCATCCGGGCAGCGAAATCCTCTTTGTGGGAGCCCAGGGTCGAATGGAGATGGAAAAAGTTCCTGCTGAAGGATTCGACATAATTGGCCTTCCCATCGAAGGTCTCAAACGATCGCTAACTCCCCGAAATTTCATTGTCTTGGCCAAGGCCGTTTACAGCCTGATTCAAGCACGAAAACTCTTGAAATCGTACAAACCTGATGCGGTCATTGGCACCGGCGGATACGCCTCACTCCCTATTTGCCGAGCCGCCGCTGGCATGGGAATTCCCACTTTTTTACAAGAGCAAAACGGTTTTGCCGGACTGACCAACAAGACGGTAGGACCCAAGGCTAGGCACATCTTCACGGGCTTTCCAGAAATGGATCGCTTTTTTGCTCCTGGAACCTGGACCTTTACCGGAAACCCGGTTCGCGAAAACATCTTGCAAGCGGCTGTTCAAGGGAGCCAAAGCCGGCCCAAAGCCTTAAAGGCTTTTGGGCTGAGTCCCGATCGCCCTGTATTGTTTGTAACCGGCGGCAGTTTGGGCGCTCGAAGCATCAACCAAGCCCTTCACCAAAACCTGGATTCCCTCAAAGAAGCCGGTGTTCAATTGATTTGGCAAATGGGCAAAACCTACGCCGAGCAACACCTGGAAGAGCTCAAGAAAAACTGGGACATACCCGGCTTTTACTTATCGGCCTTTGTCTACAACATGGACCAGGCCTACCTAGCGGCCGACCTGGTCATTGGCCGAGCTGGAGCCTTGTCGGTTTCCGAAATCGCGGTCATGAACAAGGCCAGCCTTTTGGTGCCCTCACCCAACGTAACCGACGATCACCAAACCCAAAATGCCATGTTGCTCAGCGAACACGGAGCCGCCCAGCTCGTTCTGGACTCTGACGCCCAACAGCGCTTGGTCGCTGAAGCGCTGCGCCTCTTATCCAAGCCTCAAAGCTTGGCTCAAATGCGCCAAAAACTCGAGCCCTTGGCCCGCCCCGCGGCCACCCAAACCATCGCTTCCTCCATCTTGGAGAGCATAGGCATGACGGCCTCAAGCCCCAATCAGGTCTACTTTTTGGGCATAGGCGGCATCGGCATGAGCGCCATTGCTCGCTACTACGCGCAAACCGGATGGGAAGTAGCCGGCTACGACAAAACACACAGCCCATTGACCCAAGCCCTTCAGCAAGAAGGCATGCAGATTGGCTATGACGATAGCATAGAGAACATCCCAGAAGGCTTTCGCCAAAATGCCTCACAAGTTCTCTGGGTCTTGACACCCGCTGTACCCCAGGGTCACCCCCAACGCGATTGGGTAGAGGCCCAGGGTTGTGAGTGGAAAAAGAGAAGCGAAGTACTGGGCCTATTGGCTCAAGATCACTTTACCATTGCCATTGCTGGCACACATGGTAAAACTACTACCAGCACCTTGGTGGCCCACTTACTCAAAGAAAGCGGAGCCCCGGTGACCGGCTTCTTGGGAGGCATCTCCAGCAATTTCGGCAGCAACTATTTGCATACCCAAGGCCAAGGAGCACGGCGGGTCGTGTTGGAAGCCGATGAATTCGATCGCAGCTTTCACCGCCTGAAGCCTGATTTGGCTTTGATCACCGCCATGGATCCCGATCACTTGGACATTTACGGTAGCCCTGAAGCGTTTCATCAGGCCTTTGTTGACTTTGCACACAAACTTCGACAGGGCGGATCTTTGCTTCTCCAAGAACAGCTATCTACTGAGGGCTTGTCGGATCTCCCACTCCTACGCTATGGGCTCCAACAATCCGATTACCGAGCCGAGAACATTCGTATTGAAGATGGAGAGTATCATTTTGACTTCGTGCATCCCCACGGTTGTTGCCCCATGCACTGCGGATTGCCCGGCCGTCACAACGTCGAAAATGCGGTGGGCGCCCTCGGTATTTGCTGCCAATTGGGCATTGCCCCAGAAAGCCTGAGCGAAGCCCTGAGCCAGTTCAAAGGAGCCAAACGCCGATTCGAGCGCTTGGTCAAGGGACCCAACTATACCTTGATTGACGACTATGCTCATCATCCGCAGGAGCTGAACGCCTTTATAGCCTCGGTTCAAGAGCTCTATCCCGAGCGCAAATTGACCGGCATTTTCCAGCCTCATTTGTTCAGCCGCACCCGCGATTTTGCCCAAGGGTTTGCCCAAAGCCTATCGGCCCTGGACGAGCTTTGGCTCATGCCCATTTACCCGGCTCGTGAATTGCCCATTGAGGGCATCGATAGCCAATGGCTGAGCAACCTGATGCCCGACCCATCCAAGGTTCAAATCTTAGGCCCTGAAGCGATTTTGCAAAAAGCCGCAGAAGACAAACCCGAGCTCTTGCTCATCATGGGTGCAGGCGACATTGACCGCCTCTGCCCACCCCTCACCGAATTGTACCAAACCTTGAATTCTCCCGCATGAAACTCAGTTTAAACCGCCGCCAATCCCTCTTGCTCCTGCTGATCCTACTGATCTTCGGATTGGTCTTTGCCTGGACCAGTAGCAACGGGCAAAGCAGCAACAAGCGCATCAAGCGCATAGAAATCAAAAACAAGGGCAATCGCGGATTTGTCTTTTACAGCCAAAAAGACATCAACGGCATTTTGGAGAAAACCGCAGGCAAGTTGGCTGGTCGCAGCAGCAAAGCCGTTCAACTTCAAAAAATTGAATACGCCTTGATTGAACAGGCCGCCATCAAAAGCGCCGATGCCTACGTCAACTTGAATGGAGTCTTAACCGTTAAAATCCAGGAACGTGAGCCTCTGCTTCTGGTGCGAAACCAAAAAGGCGAACAATTCTACTTAGATTCAGCGGGCATCGTCATACCCGTTCGAGGAAAACACGCCGATTTTGCCCTGCCCGTGAATGGCCACATCAAAACCCAATTCAAAGCCGGGGCCGTTACCCAAGAATCCTGCCTCAAGGACTTGATCAAAGTCGCTCAAGCCATGAGCGCCGATCCCTTCTGGGACGCACAATTTGAACAAGGCTATGTCGATAACTATGGTCGCATAGTGTTGATTCCCCGCTTGGGAACCCATAGCATTGTTATAGGCACGGCCGAACAGCTCACACAAAAGCTGGAAAACCTGCGTCTTTTCTACGAGAAAGGGCTGAAAACCGTAGGGTGGAACAAATACCGTACTGTTGACCTCAGCTACCAAAACCAAATCGTGGGCAAGCCGCTTGATCCAGAAAGTGAACAGTTTCGGCTGCACCCTGTCCAAAATGATACACACTCTACGCTATAACCCTCTATGACTCAACACAACTCTCAGATTATCGTCGGATTAGACATTGGAACCACCAAGGTTTGCGCCATTGTTGGCCAAATGGCCGAGAACGGCAAAATCAACGTTCTCGGCATGGGAAAAGCCCCTTCTCAAGGCGGTGTTTCTCGCGGCATGGTTGCCAATGTGAGCAAAGCCGTACAAGCCATTGAATTGGCCATTACCGAAGCCGTGCGCCAAAGCCAAGTTTCGATCAAAACCGTTTTCGTGGGCATTGCTGGGCATCACATCAAAAGCTTGCAACACCGTGGCTCTTTGAGCCGCAAAATGTGGGACGAGGAAATTTCCCAGGCCGAGCTCGACACCCTCGAGTCAGAAATGGAAAACTTGGCCCTGTCTCCAGGCTTGGAGATCCTGCACGTATTGCCCCAAGAATACCGCATTGACAACGAAGATGGCATCAAAGACCCCGTGGGTCGTGTGGGCGTTCGCGTAGAGTGCAACTACCACATCATCACCGGTGAAACCTCAGCAGCCAAAACCATTTTCATGGCCGTTCGCCGCGCCGGATTGGAAGTCGCTGATTTGATTGTAGAACCTGTCGCTTCTGCGGCCGCTGTGTTGAGCGAGCCCGAAATGGAAGCCGGTGTAGCCTTGGTGGACATCGGAGGCGGCACCACCGACGTCTGCATATTCGAAGAGGGTTTCATTCGCCATACCGCGATCATTCCCATTGCGGGTGATCGCATCACCAAAGACTTGCAAGAGGCCTTTGGCATATTGAAAGACCAAGCCGAAGTCGTCAAAACCCATTACGGGTCTTGCTACCCCACTGAGGCCATGAAGAACGAAGTGGTCGTTGTGCCCGGTTTGCCCGGTCGTCAGCCCCGCGAAATCTCTTTGTACGCCATCAGCCAGGTCATTCGTGCCCGTGTGGAAGACATCATCTCCAAGGTCGACTTTGAAATCGAAGTCAGCGGTCTTCGACAGCGCCTAGCTGGCGGAATCGTGTTGACCGGAGGCGGTTCCAGCATGAAAGACGTAACCCAATTGTTCAACTACCAAATTGGACTCGAGGTGCACATTGGCCGTCCCGGCCAGCACTTGGGCAAAGGCATGATCGAAGAAGTGCGCAACCCCATGTACGCCACTGGTATTGGATTGGTCATGAAAGGATTTGAACTGGCCGCCAAAACCCAACTCCAACTTTCCCAAAACGAGCCCCTGTCAAACACGACAGTTGGGCCCGAAGTATCACCCTCATACGACGAAGACATTTCTGAGCCTCTTCCCATCGATGCCAACCCCGGCAAGCGCCAAACCTGGATTCAGGGCGTTATCAACTGGGGCAAAAGCATGCAAGATTGGGTCAATGAAGACTTCGACGATAAAATGAACTAAAAACCTCCTCTTATGTCACAACCCTTTGTACCTGCCGTAGATCGTTTCGAAGGCAATTTGATAAAAGTAATTGGTGTCGGTGGCGGCGGAAGCAACGCCGTCAACTACATGTACCAACACGGCATTGAAGGAGTAGACTTTTTCGTCTGCAACACCGATGCTCAAGCCCTTAAATACAGTCCTGTACCCAACCGCATTCAGCTTGGATTGGAATTGACCCAAGGCCTTGGCGCTGGCTCGCAACCCGAAATGGGTGAAAAGTCTGCCGTCGAGAGCATGGATGAGATTCGTCGCCTGTTGGAAGGAAATACCAAGATGGTCTTTATCACCGCCGGAATGGGTGGTGGTACCGGAACCGGAGCGGCTCCCGTGATTGCCAAGTTGGCCCAAGAGATGGGCATCTTGACCGTCGGAATCGTGACCATTCCCTTCGAAGACGAAGGACCCCAGCGCATCAACCAAGCCAACGAAGGCGTGGAATCGTTGCGTCCTCACGTGGATGCGTTGCTCACCATTTGCAACGACCGCATCGTCGACATGTACGGCGATCTGACCATTGGACAGGCCTTCTCCAAGGCCGATGACATTCTCTGCACAGCCGCCAAAGGAATTGCGGAAATCATCACTCGCCCCGGTCAAATCAACGTGGACTTCATGGACGTTCTCACAGCCATGCGCAAGAGCGGACGCGCCATTTTGGGCACCGGTGTAGCCAGCGGCGAAAACCGCGCAGAAACCGCTGTTAAAATCGCTTTGGACAGCCCCTTGCTCGACAACGTTCGCATCAAAGGCGCCCAACACCTCTTGGTGAACTTCACCTACGGGGATCAAGAGCCCCTGATGAGCGAAACCCGCGCAGTCAAGCGCTATTTGCAAGAAGAAGCCGGCCACTCGGCTCATCTGAAAATGGGTATCACCCAAGACGAGTCGTTGGGCGATCGCATTTCCATAACCGTGATTGCCACAGGCTTTGAAAACCAGGCCCAACGCGAGTTGCCATTCAGCCATGCCCCTGCCCAAGCTGTTCAAGAAGTTCCCGTAGCCAAGGTGGAGGAAACTCCCGTAGCCGCCACTCCCGTGGCTGCTCCTGCTGCACCCGCAGGCATGTTCCAGCCCCGTGTAGTGGAAAGACACGAACCCTTGAGCCCAGAGCCTGCCCCACGCAGCCAGAATGCGTACGAAGGTCCTTACGGCAACAACATACCCAACCGCCGCAACGAGCGCGAGAACCTCTTGGATAACGACTTGGACGTTCCCGCTTATTTGCGCAAAGGAGTAGTATTGGCTTCGGCCCCTGCCAGCGATGCCCGCGATGTATCGCGCATCACCATCGGCGAGGAGAGCGGAGACGGACGCGACATGACCGTTCGTCCCAACCGCCACCTCCATGACAATGTAGACTAAATCACAAGTTTAGTAGTGTGTTTCATAGATGGGAAGGGCCTCCGCAAGGGGGCCTTTTCTGCGTTTAAGGGGCATGTACAGGTGAAAAATTGGCCTCTAGATGGCAACCGCTACAGAGAATCGTACAGCTTCCGGTACTGATCCACAACTGCATCAAAGGAATAGGTCGACTGAGCAAAGGCACGTGCCGATGCACTCATCTGCTGCCGCTGCTGCTCGCTCTGCCCTATAAAGGCCTGTGCTGCTTGGAGCAAACCATGGGTATCGCCTGGTTCTACTACCCAGCCGGTTTGTCCATCTTGGATCATTTCGTGAATACCACCTACGCCAAAGGCTAGAATAGGTGTTCCGCAACTCAAGGCTTCCATGACCGTCGTAGGCAAATTGTCGTTTCGCGTGGGGGTCACGTACAAATCAGCGGCTCGGTACACCGAGACCAAATCATCGGCTTCGCTCAAAAATCCAGATTCTACATAGGGGCCTTTCAAACCCAAATCTCCTACCCGATTTTGGCCAACCAAGAGCGCTTGCACCTTTTGACCGGCCTCTACCAAAGCATTGAAGAGCTGCACAAACTCGGGAAAGCCTTTATAGGGGTTGGCCAAATTGGCCGATGAAAACAGAAGGACGGTGGCCTCGGGATCGAGGTTCCAGCGGCGGCGTTCAGCCGCCGCCTCGCCCGGAGCGAAGCGGAGGGCGTCAATGCCATTGGGAATGACCTGAATCTCATGAACCAAGTCTAGTGCGGCGGCGCTGCGCGCCGCCTTCCCCGCCAACCAGGCAGAAGGTGCTACAAATTGAAGCAGCTTTTGCCCCGCCCAAAGCCTGTGCTTGTGCGCCAAACGGCGCTTGGCCAAATCAGAACCCGACTTTAGCAATGGGCAGGTCTGGCAATCGCTTTCCAATCCCTTGCAATCAGAGGGGTGGTAGCATCCGCCGGTGAACGGCCAAAGATCATGGCAAGTCCAAACAATCGGTTTGCCCGAGTCGATCAAGCGCTGCAAACCTCTCATGGAAAGCAAGCCCTTATTGATCCAGTGCAGGTGCAAGATGTCGGCCTCCTGCCAACCCGGGATTTCATCCAATCCCACATAGGCGTGGGAAAAGAGAAAGCGCTGAGCAGCCGAGGCCTCATGGGCCAAGAAATGCGCCTTTTCAGCCGCGTGGTAACCAAAGGCCTTGGCCTTGTTCAGAAGAGAAGAAGCATACAATTCGTAACCCTCGCCGGCTTGACCCGTGAATACAAAGTGGCGGGCCTGAATGCCGGGCATGGCGTTCTGAGCCTCTACCAAGCGCTGAGCCACCACAAAAGCCCCTCCCGAAGAGGAAGCATTCACGTGGAGTATGCGCAAGGGTTGAGTCATCGAATATCAAAATACGGCTACAAGGGCCGAAATGCCTAAGGTTTGGGCGCAGCATCCACCAGACGCCGGGACAGCAACAAGGCCAATACCCACACCGCCAGCATCAACAAACCGCCCATCCAGTAAGGGGCCGTGAAGTGCTGCAGGTACAAATAACCGGCAAATAGCGGGCCAATGCTGCGAGCCAAGGAACCTATGCTTTGCATGCTGCCCAGCATCTGACCCTGAATGTCTTTGGGGGTATTGATCGACACCAAAGAATTGATTGAGGGCATCAGCATGCCATTGCCCACAGAGAGCAACAGCACAGCAATCACTTGCACCAAGTAGAAATTCTCTTTGTTGGGAAGGGGCATGATGGTCAAGCCAATGGCCACCATAGGTGCACCAATCATGAGCATTTTCTTCAGACCCAAAATGCGTTGAAAATGGCGAATCAAACCTCCTTGAACGATGGCCGTGCAGACACCAATCAATCCGAAAATGTTGCCGATGGCCACCTTGCTCAATCCGTAGTGTTCTTCCCACAAAATGGAGGCGTTGATATTCATCATCGAAAAGGCCGCGATGTACAAGAAGTTGATGACCATGAGTTCGGAAATCACTTCCAACTTCAGAGCCTTGCCCATGCCTTTGAAGGTATCCAAGGGGCTGCGCTTCTGCACCGATTTTTCGCTCAATGATTCCGGCAAGAGGAACCAGGCAAGAACGAAATTCAACAGGCACAATGCGGCCGAGAAACTACCCAACCAAAACAGGCCGTTGTCACCACCCAAGTGAAACATCCAACCGCCCAAGGGAGGGCCGAATACAAAACCCAAGCCAAAGGCAGCACCGATGATGCCCATGCGAGAAGCCCGTTCTTCAGGGCTCGTGATGTCGGCAATGTAGGCCTGAGCGGCCGCCAAGTTGGCCGAGCCAAAGCCCGAAACCAAACGGCTGATCAGAAGGGCATAAAAAGTACCCGCTAGACCGAACAGGAAATAACCCAGGGCATTGATCAAGATGCTGATCAAAATGATGGGACGACGCCCCACACGGTCTGACCAGGCGCCCAATAGGGGAGCAAAGATGAACTGCATGAGCGAGAACACGCCCGCGACCAATCCGACCGAAACATCAGGGCTCAAGGGCAGGTCGGTCTGAGCCGCCAAGGTCTTGGCCAACATGGGCAAAATGGGAATGACAATTCCAAAGCCCAAGAGGTCAATGAAAATGGTCAAAAACAGAATCAGAATTCGTTTGTCTTTCATATCAAAACCCGTTCAGGGCTTCAGGTTTTTGTTCAAGCAGGCCAGTTCAATTTCGCAGCGGCCCAGCTGCTCTTAAGCGGCAAAAAAGGATTCGATCGGTATTCTCCCAAGGTCTGCAGCTGCGCATTCCACACCAAGGTGCTCGCGGCCCAGTCTTTTTCGTCCAAGGCTTGCTGGGCCTGGGAAACCGTTTTGATGACCGCTGAGGTGCACAGGGGTCGGTGCAAGAGCAGTCGATTGAAGAAATCCATCTTGTGTTCGCTGCCAAATCGCTGCAAAAGGCGAAAGGCCTTGTCAATGCTACAGCCTGTGGGTGCCGCTTGGCTTTCGTCAACCGCAATCACCAAACAGGCGCCGTAGCGCAACTCAAAGCCCGCGGTCAAATCAGCGCCATGCGCTTGCCACTCGGCCACAAACATCATCAAATCTTTCTGCAAGGCCTCTGACTCCGATTCGCTCAAGACGCGATCGGCGGCAAATAGCCAAATGCGGCTGCTATCGGGCAAACCCTGTAGGCTCATTTAGGCTTTCGATTGGTTCAACAGCTCGGCAATATCCATCACCTGCACCTCGTTTTCCTTGTTGAAGTGCTTGGTACCGTCGGCCATCATGGTCATGCAGAAAGGACAATTCACCGCGATGATTTCAGCACCCGTTTCCAAGGCTTCTTCGGCGCGGGCATGGTTCACCTCGCGATCACCGGCTTCGGCCTCTTTGAACATTTGGGCTCCACCCGCCCCGCAGCACAAACCGTTCGTGCGGCAGCGCTTCATCTCTTGCAAGTCGGCATCCAAACGCTCCATGACCATGCGAGGAGCCTCGTATACGCCATTGGCGCGGCCCAGGTAACAAGAGTCGTGGTACGTAATTTTTTTACCCTTGAAGGCGCCGCCTTCGATGGCCAAACGACCGCTGTCCAACAGCTCATTCAAGAACTCGGTGTGGTGCACCACCTCGTAGTGACCACCCAGCTGCGGGTACTCGTTTTTCAGGGTATTGTAGCAGTGCGGACAAGCTGTCACCATGCGTTTTACCCCGTATCCATTCAAAAGTTCAATGTTCTGCAAGGCCTGCATCTGGAACAGGAATTCATTTCCAGCGCGCTTGGCCGGATCGCCCGTACAACCCTCTTCGGTTCCCAAAATGGCAAATGACACACCGGCTTTCTCCAAGAGTTGCGAAAAAGCTCGGCTCACTCGCTGAGCACGCTCGTCAAAACTCCCGGCGCAGCCGACCCAAAATAAAATTTCCGGTGTCTCGCCTGCCGAGATGAATTCTTGCATCGTTCGAATCGCCATACCCTTGCAAGTTCGTACACACCGAGCAGGGATTCCATCAAAATTGTTCACAGGTTTTGGGGAGGATGAGCACGCGGTACCAAAACCTCCCTCAGGGCTCATAAAGCCGGCATCTCAGCACCCCACACGCGGCTGATGTCCGTGAAAGAATCAGTAAAAAAAACGCGGGCGGCGGGCAGGGCCCGCCGCCCGCGCGACTTACAAATCCAAGATCTCTCAGTAACCCGATCCCCCTTTGCCGATCACTTCTTGTCGAGGAGTGATCAACACAGGCGAAGTAGCCCTGTTGCAAATGTGCTGCACCGTTGAAGTTTTGAACATTCGATCCGAATCGGTCTCGTTCAAAATGCTCAACCAATGGCAGCCCTGAGCGCCGCTCAATTCCAACAAACGGGCCGTCACATCCGTTCCAATTTGCTGTTCCTTGCAGCTGGCCCTTACCCCCTTTTTTGCCATGTACTCTTCCGCTTGGCGGCAGTAAATGGCCAGGTAATTTTCGTCTTCCTGGCTTTTGGAGGAAGTCAAACCGACGATGTTCACCGGGGCAAAGAATGCCTTTGACAACAGCGATACCGGGTAGAGTTTCTGCCGGCTCTCGCTCATGGTCCCCAAGTGCATCAAAAAACCTTGCGGTTTGCACCAGTTTGACTGGGGGTTCAAATAGATAACCGAGCATGTAAATTGACCAATGCGAGAGCCCATTCCGCCCCCGAGCATGCTGCCCGCGACCGGAGTAGCCAAAACGCAAGCAAAGGTGGCTTTCATTTCTTCGGCCGCCCCTGCCATGGCTTTCCACAATTTGCCTGGCTTGCGTGTGCAGATCACGCTGTGAGAGTTTTCCCATTCGGCCGATTCGTCTGTCTCGATGTACTGAACCGGCACGCGGAAGGCCATATGAAGCCCGGCAATCGCCTGCTCCACGCGCTCTGGGGAAGTGGATTTTTCTGCAGTAAGTAAGATTACAGTAGTATTTTCTTGCATAGGCAAAAGTTTTTGTTCCCTAGCAAATTCGCTCACAAGTTTCACATTAACAAGTACCTATGACCAACTTGCAGAATATTGAGGCGTTCCCATCGAGTCGCATCAAGCCTTTTGGTTTTTTGCCCTAATTTTCCCCAGTCCATGAAAAAAATTCTGCTGACCTTTCTTGGGGTATTCTGTTTAGGGACCGTTTTGGGCCAACATTACAGGGGTCTTGAAGTTCTTGATAATCAAAATGTTTGGGCCTCTGGCAGTTTAGGAACCATCATACGAACCGCAGACGGGGGCCAGAGCTGGATCAACTGCTCTCCCAAGGGTTACGAGCGCTGCGATTTTCGCGACATCGAAGCCTGGGACTCCCTGAATGCCCTGGTCATTCATTCAGGCGATTCAGCCGTCATTTTGCGCACCTATAACGGAGGTGCCTCTTGGCTATTGGTATACGAAAATTTCCGACCCGGGGTTTTCCTAGACGCCTTGGAACTCATCGGCCAACAGAGCGAAATGGCCATTGTCGCTGGAGATCCCTATTTGGCCGTGCAAGAGCAGGGAGATTCGGCCTATTTCTACGACTTGCTGATCAGCCTGGATTCGGGTCGCAGCTGGCAACCCTGGACCCAAGATGACGGCCGGCCCATCGCCAGAGCTCGTTCGGCCTCAGATGCCTTGTTCGCTGCTTCCGGCACGTCCATGCTTCCTTTGGGAATGGGATTGGATTATCCGTCGCTGATGTTCGCAGGCGGTGGCTATGACGCCGAAGCCACCTTGATTCACGCCAACCTGGCCCGATTGGCCCGCAACCAACTATCTTCAGCCCCTTTGTTTGAGGAGCCCTTGTACGGGGCCCTTCGTTTTCCTATACCCTTGATGAAAGGTGTGGCTGGCGGTTGTTACAGCCTAACTGGATACCGCCAAGATCTGGGTTTCAAACTCCTCGCGGTCGGCGGCGACTATACCCGCCCCAATGAACGAGACTCTACCGCCGCCTTCTCCGACAACGGCGGTGTCACCTGGCAACTCTGCCCCCACCCCCCCTTGGGCTACCGCAGCTGCGCCGCCTATCACCCCAAAGACAAAAGCTGGGCAGCCTGCACCGGCACCAACGGCACCGACATCAGCATTGACGGGGGCCAAAACTGGATTCCCCTGATGGATTTGGGCTACAATGTCTGCGCCTTCAGCGAAGATGCCATGTGGCTATTCGGCAACCGCGGCCGATTCAAAAAAATCGGATTTGCCGACTTGCAAACGTTGGTGTTGGGGGAGCGCTAAGCTGATGTGGGTTTTTACTTGCTAAACAAGTTGTACTTGATGATGCAGTAAATGGCCCGGAAACCGTCTTTCCAACCAATTTTCTTGCCCTCTTCGAAGGTGCGACCGTAGTAACTGATGCCCACTTCGTAGATGCGAACACCGGGAATGCGAGCCATCTTGGCCGTCACTTCGGGTTCAAATCCAAAGCGCTTTTCCTTGAGCTTGAGGCCTTGAATGTGCTCGGTTCGGAACATCTTGTAACAGGTTTCCATGTCGGTCAGATTCAAGTTGGTCAAGGCATTGGACAAGAAGGTCAAAAACTTATTACCGATGCTGTGCCAGAAGAATAAGATGCGGTGCGGTCGACCACCCATGAAACGCGACCCGTACACCACATCGGCATGGCCGTTTAAAATGGGAGCCAGCAGAATGTTGTACTCCTGAGGGTCGTATTCCAAATCGGCATCTTGGATTACCAAAACCTCTCCTGTCGCTTTGGAAATACCGGTGTGCAAGGCAGCGCCTTTTCCTTGGTTGCGCTCATGAGCATGCAAGGTCAAGGGAAAATCGGGGTGTTCAGCGGCGTAGTTCTGAACGGCTTCTTTGGTGTTGTCTCGGCTGCAATCGTCAACCACAATGACCTCTTTTTGCAAATTTTGCAACAATTCAACCGCTCGGATTTTGTCCAAAATGCGGTCAATGGTAGGGCCTTCGTTGTAGGCGGGGATGACGATAGACAGGGTGCGAATGCTCATGCCGAGGGGCAAATATAAGGCAAGGCGCCACTTGGGGTAGATCTGGATCGGCCCTTCTGCCGTTGTTTGCGATTCTGGTGACATTGGCGAATTGCATTTTTTCACGCGCATCCCACTCAAAATGGCCATTTTTGCAATGCCCATGGCCGAAATCCCTGTCCCAAGAATTGTCATTGCCGGAGCCGGCCCTGCGGGGTTGACTGCCGCCAAAGAACTGCAAAAGCGGGGATCTTACGACATTGTGATCCTGGAAGCTGAGTCACAGGTAGGCGGCATCGCCAAGACGGTGAATTACAAGGGCAACCGCATGGATTTGGGCGGGCACCGTTTTTTCTCGAAAAGCGATGCCGTGATGGACTGGTGGTTGGGGTATATGGCGCCCGAGCGCAGCGAGGGCGGCATGGAGATCGCCTATCAGGGGCAGAGACGCTCCATGCCGGAATCAGCCCACACCACAGGCCCCAAAATGCTGATTCGCCATCGCCTATCTCGCATTTATTACCTGAGGCAGTTCTTTGCTTATCCGCTGGCGCTGAACACCAAAACGATTGGTCAATTGGGTATTTTTAGAGTCATCGGAATAGGCCTATCCTATACTTGGGCGCAGCTATTTCCGCGAAAACCCGAGCGCTCTTTGGAAGATTTCTTCATCAACCGCTTTGGCAAGCGTCTGTACCGCACTTTTTTCAAAGACTATACTGAGAAGGTTTGGGGCGTGTCCTGCGAGCAGATTTCGGCCGAATGGGGCGCTCAGAGAATCAAGGGGCTGTCGGTGCGCAAGGCCATTGCCCATGCGCTCAAACCCAAAACCCAAGACCTGGCCCAGAAGCAAACTGAGACCAGCCTGATCGAGCGCTTTTTGTACCCCGAATTGGGGCCTGGACAGCTCTGGGAACTGGTATTGGCCGATGTGCAATCAAGCGGAGCCCAACTGAGAACCCAATGCCGAGTGACGGGATTGACTGTGGCTGAGGGCCGCGTACAATCAGTGGAATTTTGCAACCCAAATGGCCAAACGGAAACCCTGACCTGCGATTATTTCTTGTCGGGTATGCCCCTAAAAGACTTGATTGCCGGCATACAACCTCCCGTTGATGCCAAGGTTGCTGCTGTGGCGCAAGGCCTGCAATACCGGGATTTCATGACCTGCGGCTTGCTATTAAAAAGCACATTGAAAGAGCTGCCCGATAACTGGATTTACGTGCAAGAACCCGATGTCAAGTTGGGACGCATTCAGGTGTTCAACAATTGGAGCCCTCAACTGGTGGCTCAAGCCGACAGCATTTGGCTGGGGCTGGAATACTTCTGCCAGGAGGGCGATGAACTTTGGTGCATGGAAGATTCGCAATTTTTGCAATTTGCGGCGGGGGAGCTGGAAACTTTGGGGCTAATTGCAAAAAATGATGTGCTCGATGGCACGGTCATTCGCGTTCCCAAAACCTACCCCGCTTATTTTGGTAGCTACGAGCAATTTGGCCTGTTGCAAGATTGGATCAATGGCATTGGCAATTTGATTCCCATTGGCCGCAACGGCATGCACCGCTACAACAACCAAGACCACAGCATGTTGACCGCCATGGAAGCCGCGCGCATGATTGCCGAAGGCGACATGGACAAAACCGATCTCTGGGCCATCAATACCGAGATGGAATACCACGAGGAGAAGTAGCTATGAGCGGCACTAGGCGGCATGAAATCGCATGGCTATCAACTCAGGGCTGAACCTCAATGGGGCCAGGAGCGCTCATTCTTCTCAGTTATGGAGCCTTCTAGAACGACAATCCTGAATGAAACCAACTCAGGGCTGAACCTCCATCAAACCGGGAACCAAGAAGATTTTTCCCGAAGCCAGTTCTTTGCAGCGCCAACGGGTGCGCTTTTTTTCCAAGGCCTGAAAACGGCGGCCGTCTTTGATGGCAAATTCAGCACCGGGTTGCAAATCGTCGAGCAGGGTTTTTCCGGATTCGGAACCGGCATGTAAGACTTTGTACAAATGGGGGTCGCTGCAGCTCGAAGCCTTGGGGTTGCGCAAGTATCGGTGCAGGGCCTGCTGTACATCATTGGGTAGCCAGGATTCCTGAAACACGGGTTGGGCCACTCGTTGGAATTCCGATTTCCATTCGGCCCCGTGCGGGGAAATACGGCGACCATAGCGCTCAAAGGCCGTCAAATGGGCCACTTCGTGCAGAAAGGTCACCAAAAAAGCCCTGGGATTCAGGTCTTTGTTGATGCTGATTCGGTGGGGCTCGCCTGCCGCAGGCAGGCGGTAGTCACCAAACTTGGTGCTTCGTGGCCGCTTGATGTGCAGCTGTATGCCGTGTTTGACCAGCAGATCGGCGCAGTATTGTTCGGCCCCTGCGGGTACGAATCGGGTCAATATGCTGGCCAACTGCCCGGCGTTCATGGCTTAGAGTTTTTTCAATACGCGTTCGGCTACTTCCAGACCAATGCTCAGAGAAGAAGTCGCGGCAGGCGATGGAGCGTTCAGCACGTGCACCATGCAATCGCTTTCCTGAATGGCAAAGTCGTCGATCAGGCCGCCGTCTTTGTCACAGGCTTGGGCGCGCACGCCGGCTCCTGCAGGTTCGAGGTCTGATTCTTGGACGCCCGGCACCAAGGCCTGCAAGGCCTTGGTGAAGGCTGGTTTGGAGAAACTACGGTAGTATTCACCCATTCCCGTCTTCCAGTATTTGCGAGCCACCTTTTGGAATCCTGGCCAAGTAAAGGCCTCCCAAAATTCCTTCCAGTTGAAATCCGTCTTCTTATAACCTTCCCGCTTGAAAGCAAAAACCGCATTCGGTCCTGCTTCGATTTCCCCTGAAATGCGGCGTGTAAAGTGCACGCCCAAGAAGGGGAAGTTGGGATCGGGCACCGGGTAAATCAAGTTCTTCACCAAGCTTGCCTTTTCCGGTTTCAAGGCGTAATATTCTCCCCTAAAGGGAATGATTTTTAGGTTCAATTTCTCTCCGGCCATTTCGGCTATTTTGTCGCAGTACAATCCGCCGCAATTGACCAAAAGACGGGTCTCGTAGCGCTCGTTTTGCGTATGAACCACGGCCCCTTCAGCGGCTTTGACGATGGCCTCGACCTTTTGGCCCAAGCAAATCTCACCGCCAGCGGCCTGAATTTTATCAGCCAGCTTCTCGCTCACCTCGCGGTAATTGACGATGCCCGTTTGGGGAACAAAGACGCCTTTGATGCCGGTGCAATGGGGTTCGTATTCCAAGACCTCTTCGCGGGTCAAAAATCTCAAATTGCTGAGACCATTTTGAATACCGCGTTGGTACAAGGCTTCCAAGGCGGGAATCTCCGATTTTTTCGTCGCCACGATGACTTTTCCGCACAATTCGAAGGGAATGTTCTCGGCTTTGCAGAAAGCAAGGAGCATGTCGTATCCTCTGATGCAATTCAAGGCCTTCAAAGAGCCGGGCTTGTAATAAATCCCCGAGTGAATCACACCCGAGTTGTTGCCGGTTTGATGAGCCGAAACACGTTCTTCCTTGTCCAAGACCCGAACCTTGAGCCCAGGGTTCAATTGCTGCAGCTGGTAAGCCGTCGCCAGGCCTACAATTCCGCCTCCAATGATCAAAACATCGCTTTTCATAGCTTGAGCGTCCCAAACTTGGGACTGAATGCAAAGATAATCGGACGCATGTTGCCCCTATGCCCTAACTTTGTCGAAGTTATCCAAGGATAAAACCACATGGCCATTGAAATTATCGTACCCGCCCCCGGGGAATCGGTCAGCGAAGTCACCGTCGCGAGCTGGCTAGTAAAAGAAGGGGATTGGGTGGAAATGGATGCCCCCATAGCCGAATTTGAAAGCGACAAAGCCACCTTTGAAGTCAATGCAGAACAGGCAGGCTTGGTGGAAAAACTCATTGGTGCTGTTGGCGACACCTTAGCCGTCGGATCTGTGATTGCCCTGATCAACACCGAAGCTCAGAGACCCGCTTCAGCCGTAGCTCCTGCTTCAGCCGAAAAACCTGTTGAGGCCGCGGCTCCTGCACCTGCGGCTTCACCTACACCTGCTCCCGCTCCTGTTGCAGCAGCAGTAAATGTTGACGTGAACGCCAGCCCCATCGCTCTGAAATTGTTGAAAGAGTACGGCGTGAATGCCGCTCAGGTCAAAGGCACTGGCTCAAACGGCCGCATCACCAAAGTTGATGCGTTGGAAGCCATCGTTTCTATGGGCGGTGCTAAGTATTCTACCGGCAGCGGATATTCAACGGGCTCTGGCAGCCGCGAAGACCAACGCGAGAAGATGACCAATCTGCGCAAAACCATTTCGCGCCGCTTGGTCCAAGTCAAGAACGAAACGGCCATGCTCACCACCTTCAACGAGGTGAACATGAAGCCCATCATGGACCTTCGAGCCCAATACAAGAAAGATTTCCAAGAGAAGCACGGGGTGAACCTCGGCTTCATGAGTTTCTTCACCCGTGCCGTGTGTTTGGCTTTGCAAGAATGGAAAGCCGTAAACGCTAGCATTGAGGGTGATGAAATCGTTTACCACGACTACTGCGACGTGTCGATCGCTGTTTCTGCCCCCCGCGGATTGGTAGTTCCCGTCATTCGCAACGCCGAAGGTATGAGTTTGGCCCAAATCGAGGCCGAAATCAAGCGCCTAGCCGGCCGTGCCCGTGACAACAAACTCACCATCGACGAAATGACCGGTGGAACCTTCACCATCACCAACGGTGGTGTATTCGGCTCTATGATGTCGACCCCTATCATCAACGCTCCACAGAGCGGTATTTTAGGCATGCACAACATCGTCGAGCGCCCCGTGGTGGAGAATGGACAAATCGTGATTCGCCCCATGATGTACTTGGCCTTGAGTTACGACCACCGCATCATCGACGGCCGCGAAAGCGTCAGCTTTTTGGTGATGGTCAAAACCCTACTCGAAAACCCCGAAATGCTCCTCGACGGCAAAAAGCCCGAACTCGAAGTTTTGGGGTTGACTTGAAAGAAAAACAAAAATTTAAGAGCCAAGTTCTCGTCAACTAGCATTAACAGAAGTTGCAGCTGATTTAAAGATCTAAACTAAAAAAATAAATTCTACAATTTTGAACGTATCTAAATTTTGCGGGGTCAAAAAAAGTAATCAATTTTACATTATGAAAATTTCTCGAATTCTACCAGCCTTAATTATGATCAGCTTGGTCGTGAATATTGGCTATGCTCAAAGGTTATACGTAGGAGGAGGTCTAGGCTTTGCTACGGCCAAACCAGAATACAATTACGATGGTGAAACAATTACTCGATTTCACGCATCGTACCCTCAGGCTATTGGAAATTTAGGTTTCTATGGGACCTTAGAGCGTTACTCTTACGGTCGAATGATTGACAATTTGGGTGTGACCTACTCCCTAAAGCCAAATCTGAGTGTGTATTATGGACGAGCCTTGTTCGATATGATGACCAAAGAACCTAAAAAATTCCCATTGACGGGTCGTCAAGATTTAGGTCTTTCCTATTTCGTTTTGGACGGTGCGCTCAAAATTGATGCAGGTTATGCTTTTTGGACAGGTCCACATGTTCAATTCTCATACGGCATACCTTTGGTAGCAGCCGACGATGACGGAGATGGTATTAAAAATAAAAAAGACAAATGTCCAGGCACCTCTGCGAAATATTTTTCTAGCCTAACGGAAACCGGTTGTCCAAAAGATTCAGACAATGATGGAGTTCCCGACATTGATGATGTTTGTCCGAATGATGCTGGCAAAGCATTCACTCAAGGCTGCCCAGATTCAGATAACGATGGTATTGCCGACAAGGATGATGCCTGCCCCACTGAAAAAGGTTCCAATGGTGAGGGATGCCCTGATTCAGACGGTGACGGCATCACCAACGACAAAGACAATTGCCCCAACGAGGCCGGTACTTTAGACAATGCAGGATGCCCTGTTATTGAAGAACCCGTTGAGGAACATAGCGATGTCGAGGAGTTTGAAGTTGCCCTGGACGACTTGGCTGAATTGAAGACCGCATTGAAAGGCACACTCCCCAAATTTGATTTGAACAGCTCTGTAATGAACCAAGGTCAACAAGAAGCGTTGAATACAGTTGCCAAATTGATGAAGAAGTATCCAAATGCCAAGTTGATGGTTGAAGGTTACACCGATGACCAAGGTTCAGATTCATTTAATCAATGGCTAAGCGAAAGAAGAGCAACCACAGTTCAACAATATCTAATCAAACAAGGAATTCCTCAGTCCAGATTGGAGATAAAAGGCTACGGTGCCACTAACTTCCGTGTAGATGGGACAACCCCTGAAGCTCGTGCTGAAAACCGCAGAGTAGAGCTGAAATTAATCCCCTAATTTTTCTAAGAAATTTTTACAAAAATCCCGCCTAGGCGGGATTTTTTGTATATTTGCAGCCCCTTCGAGAGGAGTTCCCAACCCTTCTTTTCTCGCAAGGCATGGACCCGTAGCTCAACTGGATAGAGCATCTGACTACGGATCAGAAGGTTTGGGGTTCGAATCCCTACGGGTCCGCAAGAACGCCAAGA
>JAQCBH010000024.1 GCA_027621365.1 Bacteroidota bacterium
CAGCCAGCGGGATGTAGGGACCACCCTCTGGATTCGCCGATGGCTCAAAGGCCGAGGCAATTCCACCAACTATAAAGGCCCGCCACTGCTCAACTTCTTGTTTCTAATACAAGTAGCCTATCTTTGGTTCATGTTCCAGCGCTGCTTCGTAACACTGACGTTCTTATTCACGGCTGCATTCGGCCAGGCTCAATCCCTACCCCTAACCTTCAACCAAGCCAACCACTCCTTTACCTCGTTTGGCGGTTGTCAATTTTCGCGCGTATCTGACCCCTTGAGACCCAACAATACCGTCGGTCAAATCAGCAATGCCGGTGGCGACATTTACGAAGGCGCCTTTTTGGACATCAACCCCAGCATTGACCTCGATAGTTCCAAAAAAGTCTACCTCGAACTGCACAGCGATCTACAAGACTCCTTCACCGTTCAAGTCAAATTGGAACAAAGCAACATTGGGCAACCCGACATTTTTGTGCAACAGCGCTACAAATCCAGCTCTTGGATCAAGGATTCCTTTGATTTCAGCAAGGCCTATCCCATTGGCATGAATGAACCCGTTGACGGCAAAGGCAAATACAAGCGCATCACCCTATTCCTGAATCCTGGTGTCAACAGCGCTGGAAACCTATACATTGACAACATCTCAGCCTACACCGGTACTCCGAGCAGCAGTGGCAACTCCAAACTGTTCAGCCAGTATGACTCCTTGGTCTGGCAAGATGAATTCAACCAAACGGGCGCTCTGAATACAGATAATTGGCACTTCCAGGTTATTCCGCCCAACAACGGCAGCTGGTTCAACAGCGAAATTCAGCATTATACCGACCGTACGCAAAACGCCGTGTGCGACGGCAATAGCTTGCACATTACCGCCAGAAAGGAAACCTACTCCTACCAAGGCAGCACAAAAGAGTACACCTCAGCCCGCTTGAATTCTAAGTTTGCCTTCACCTATGGCCGAGTCGACGTTCTCGCTAAACTACCTGCCGGTAGCGGCATGTGGCCCGCCATATGGACCCTGGGCACCAACATTGGCGAAACCGGCAATTACTGGGGCCGAGATGCCAACACCGTCGGATGGCCCAAATGCGGAGAAATTGACATCATGGAAAGCTGGGGCCACAACCCGAACTATGTGTCTTCAGCCGTGCATACCCAAGCGCAATTTGGCAGCGTTCCCACAGGAGGAATGAAACTCGATGATGCATACAACCAGTACCACCTGTATTCACTGGTTTGGACTCCAGAGCAACTGGTCTTCTTTGTTGACAGCATAGAAACCTACGCTTACAAACCCAGCTCCCAAACCGCAGAAAATTGGCCCTTTACCAAAGACCAATACATCCTGTTAAATGTCGCCGTACTGTCTAGTGTAGCCCAGAACTTCGATACGGCACGCATGCAGGTTGATTATGTTCGGGTGTACCAAAAAGGAGCCAAAACAGCCCAAGCCGAGGCAGTCGGCACCCTGGATTTTAGCATTTACCCCAACCCCAGTCATTCGGCATTTCATATTCAACTGCCCACGAATGCGGGACATTCAGAATATTGCATTCAAAACCTCAAGGGCCAAACTCTGGCAAACGGCTCTCTCATGGAAGGAGAGAACATCTTTGATGCTGAGCATTTGAGCCCAGGCCTGTACCTCATAACCCTTAAAAACGACCAAGGCCAGGGCGCCCAACAATTGCTCGTATTGCCTCAATAAATGTTCTAAATTTCGGGTGTGAAACGCATCCTGCTCATGAGCCTTGGATCTCGGGGCGACATGGAACCCTTTCTGGCCTTAGGCGAGGAATTACAGGCTAAAGGAGACTCAGTTGCCTTTTGCCTACCTGCTCAATTTGAATCATTAGCCAAACAGGTTAGCCCCCATTTTTACCCCCATGAGCCCTGAATTCTTAGAGCTCATGAATGACCCCCAAGTTCGCCAGCTAACAGGGCAGTTGGGCTCGGCTGTCAGTCGATTCAAAACCCTTTTGCGCTTGATGGGCAGTACCCGCCTCATTCAAGAACAACTCATTCGCGATCAAAAAGCAGCCGATGACGCATTTGAGTCTGATGAAATCATCTATCACATCAAATGTGTCTACCCTACATTGGCCCATTTGCAACTCGGCAAACCGGTTCGAATTTTATCTCCGGCTTTGGGACTCCTGCATCCCTTAGATCATGAACCCGCGATCGGGTTTGGTCAGCCTGGAAGCAAGACTTGGAATCGATTGACCTACCGCTTGGCCAACCACCTACTCATTCAAAAATCGATCTTGAGTTTCAGCAAAACTCCTTCAAAAGAATGGGCTTGGCCATCCCATTCCCTAAAGCAAATCAAACGAGCCCTGCTGGAAGAAATTCCCATTGAATACGCCTGTTCTACCGAAATCATCAAACGACCCCATGATTGGCCCGAGCAAGCGGAAATCAGCCATTTTAGGGAGCGAAACAAATCCCAACACTGGCGCCCTGACCCCGCTTTGCTCGACTTTTTGAATAACAACCCCAAGCCCTTGTTTGTGAGCTTCGGCAGCATGATCAACGCACATCCCGACCAAGTGGGCCAACTCATTTTGGAAACCACGGCTGAGGCAGGCGTCCCGGTTTTGATCAACAGCAGTTGGGGTGGCATTGAAGTTCCTTCGACCCTTCCCAGCCACGCCTTTCTGGTATCAGATGTACCCTACGATTGGCTATTGAGCCGCGTTCGCGCCATTGTGCATCACGGCGGATCAGGCACTACACATAGTGCTTGGGCTTTTCGTCTACCCCAACTGATCATTCCGCATTTTGGCGATCAATTCTTTTGGAACCGAGTCATTCAGGCCCAGAAAATCGGTCCCCAAGGTCCAAGCATCAAAGCGCTAAACAAGGACAACTTCAAAGCTGCGGTTAATGCACTCCTGCACGACTTTTCAAAGCCCTAAAACAACGGGGTACCGTTGATCAAGCGCTCTTCTTCGTACTTCATCTGTTCATCGCGCAGAATGAAGTGAACCGCCACTTGGTTTTGATTGACCACTTCGGCGATCAAGTGCAGGTTTTGGAAAAAGGCCATTTGACCCCAGTCAGCCCGCGCTTTTTTCGCCTTCTTATCTAGGGAATGCTCCACCCAATGACCGTACCGGGCTTCCAATTTGGCCACTTTGGCTTCAAAATCGATGGCCGCTTTTTTGAAATTTTTCACCGGCGTATGGTAGACGACAGCCTTCCAAACGCGGGTATTGATGGGCGTAGAATGAATGTGCACGGTAACCGCATCCCCGTTGAGCACACCCGTAACCACACGCACAGAGCCCTGATTGGGCAGAGAAACAAACCCGCGCTCCTTGACCAATCGAAGGGCTAAGGTATCGGGATGACCCTTCATGTCGATCATGGCAATTCGCTGGGCCGACAAACTCGATACCCAAAGCCCTAGAACCAATAGACCTGACCGAATCAACCTCATGGATAAATTTCTCCTTGTATCAAAGTATAGGAACCCAAAAACCCTAGAGCACCTGGGCTCATGGATGAATGAAACAATATGGGCTCTTGGAAGGGATTGTTTTCGTTTTGGTACTGGGTCTCAAAAAACGCCTTGTAATTCTCATCGACGATCCACAAGGTCCCTGCAATGTACTGGAAACTAGGATCAGCCGTTCCGTATTCACCAAACTCCGATTCTCCGAACAACTTGTAGGGCGCTCCGGTTCCACCTGCAAGGCCGCTGTTGTTGAACCACATGCTCTCCTCGTATAACCCAAAGGGGCCGTCCTCTAACAAGGCCATGTATTCAGCAAACAGGTATTCATTTTCGGCAAAATCGCCTTTGTAATTCAGCTGCAAACTGAAGGGCCAATACACATAACCCCAACTGGATTCGCGCTTGTCACCCATGCTCCAACTGACAATTTTCAGGTCGTCCAACTTGGGCTGAGGGGGAACAGTGGTACTACTGGAGCAGACAAATCCGCCGGGGAGTTCCACCCGCATGGTATAGCGATGACCGGGCTCGATCGGTAGCGAGGTAGCATTCAACGCATAGACCCCGTTGGCTTGGTGAGGCAAAGTAGCCGAAACCCCTGTCCCCTCATCCTGGATCGAAACAATGGCATCGTAAATGCGCTCAGCCGTATCCTGGTACTTTCCGAAATACGGAACCGTGTAAGACAACTCGGCCTTGATCAAGGGATCAGACGGCGATATGTAGGAGATCAACACCGGCTGTTTGACAAAGGCCGGCGGATCCAATTCCGTGTCGCGCTCACAGGAAGCGAGCAAAAGCGCCATGGCGGGTAAAATCAATTTGATGGCTTTCATATCAACGGAATTTATAGCTATAACTGATGGAGGGAATGAGGGGGAACAGGGTCACTTTTTTCAATTTGGTTACGTTGCCTTCGGTAGCCCCGTAATAAAAGAAGGGATTAAAGCGGTTGTAGGCATTGTAGCAGCCAATCTCAACTGTTTGGCGTGCTTTCTTCTTCTCTTTGGAGTATTGCAAGCCCACATCCAAACGGTGGTAGGCCTCCATGCGAAAGTCGTTGCGCTTGCCGTAGTCGATGTATCGACCCTGCCAACTGTTCAAGGGGTCCCACAAACTGGCATAGGCATCGGGTATGTGGTTGGTGCCAAAAATCTGCCCTTGGGGCATGGTGATGGAATTACCCGTACCGTAGACCCAAGTGGCCGAGAAGGTCAAATCAGGAGTGATGCGGTAGATGCCGACCACCGAAATATCGTGGCGACGGTCGTAACGGGCAAAGAAGGGATCGCCTTGGTTGATTTCGTCGAATTGCATTTGGGTCCAACTCAAGGTATAGCCTACCCATCCGGTAAACTGGCCTTGCTGCTTTTGCAAGAACAACTCGCCACCGTAGCTCCAAGCTCGACCATCGGTGACTTGCTTTTCCCATGCCTTGTTGTCAGCCGGGGCATTTTGATCAAACAAATCATCGTTGACAATGAAACTCGCGCCCTCTTTGTATTGGATCACGTTACTCATGGTCTTGTAATACCCTTCTGCGCTCAGGGAAAATCCTTTTTTAAAATCTTTGGCCAGACCAGCGGCACCCTGTTGGCTGCGCATGGGCTTGACGTTGGTAGTGGCCGGAACCCACAAATCAGTGGGAAGGCCAATGCCCGAACTGCTCAACAAATGAATGTACTGGTTCATGATGGCATAACTGGTCTTGAACGACAAGTCCTTTTTGATGTTGTAGGCCAGCGAAACACGCGGTTCGGGATTCAAGTATTGGGTTTGATCAACGGCGTAATGGCTTAAGCGAAATCCGGGGTAGAGATTTACCCGACCCAAACGCCACTTGTCTTCGATGTACAAGCCACTCTCGTAGGAACGAATGGTTTTGACCGCGCGCTCAAAGTTCATGGTTTGACCCACGGTAATGTCCAATACCACAGCGCTGGGGTCGAATTGGTGCATGGTCGTTGACGCTCCATACCGAACCATGTGTTTGTTGTTGGGGCGCCAATCAATGTCGTATTTGGCGCCAATGTCATTGATGGTACTGGAGTACTTCAAATCAAAGGTTTGGTTGTCCTCCACACTCAATACATTAATACCCAAATCGTAGTGGGAATAGATTAGCGAGGCGTTGCCGAAGGTGCGCCCGTTGAATTGGTGATTCCAACGGGTGGTCAAGGTCTGGTTGCCCCATCCGAAGTTGGTTTTGAGCTGATAATCGGGCTGCTTATCGTTGAAATAAAATTTATCGCGGCCAAAATACCCCGACACGTACAACTTGTCTTTCTCGCTCAATTCGTAGTTGAACTTGGCGTTCAAATCATAGAAATAGTAACCCAAATTGGAACCACCAGAAGCGGCCATGACCAAAGGCTGAATCAAGGCATCCAAATAGGTTCTACGGGCCGAAATCATGAAGGAACTCTTGCCCTTGACGATGGGTCCTTCTACCAATCCGCGAGCAGAAATGAGACCGATACCCGCCTCGGAATTGAAATGTTCCTTGTTTCCTTCTTTCATGGTCATTTCTATGACCGATGACAAACGCCCGCCGTAGCGAGCAGGAAACCCACCTTTCACCAGCTCCACACTTCGCAGCGCATCGCCGTTGAACAGTGAAAAGAAACCAAACAAGTGATTGGCATTGTAAACCGTGGCCTCATCCAAAATCAACAAGTTCTGATCAGGACCACCGCCTCGTACGTACAAGCCGCTCTGGCCCTCGCCTCCTTTTTGAACTCCAGGAAGCAATTGAATCACTTTCAATACATCTTTCTCTCCCAATAAGGCCGGAATGTCCTTGATGTCTTGGGTCGGAATGTTGATGCGGCTCATGTCGGCTTTGTCAGCAATCGTGTTGCGATTGGCCGTGATTTCTACCTCCTGAATGCGCTGAGAGATGCCCATTCGCACCGACACCGAGCTGTCAGCAGAAGCAGTCCAAATGAAATTCTGGGTTTCAAAACCCGAGAAGCGAACCGAAACTTGAACCGGCTGACCTTGTGGTGCCGTCAGCGAGAAAAATCCGTAACTGTTGGTCTGGGTCAACGCGGCATCGGCTGCGGTAGAATCTCCCTCAGCCCGCATGGCTACGGAAACGTTACCTAACATCTCTCCGCTGCCCGATTCGCGTACATATCCAGATAGCGAAACTTGTTGGGCCCGCAGGCCTGAAATACTGAGTCCCGAAAATAGAACTATAAATTTCCAATGGGGCTTTCCTATGAAGGAAAAATCAATCATGACTTAGTTAATTTTTTTTATCTATATGCAGGACTCAAAGAAAACACCTCAGTACCTAAAAGTTTCTCAAGATCGAGCGTGGCGAATTTACTCCAGCACCTCCCACATTGGCTCGCCTGCCCATCACAATTCTGTCACTGTCTGATTTTTACGACCAACGAACAAGCCTTTGACAGGGTAATCCACAGGCGTTCACATTACCCTGTTTTACGGTTTGCTAAGATTGCCTTCATTTGCACCTATCATTTTGGTAACACCATGAACGAAATTCTGCAACAAGCCGAGCTGATTTCAGCCCTCAATTACGTCAACTGGTCATTGGGTTTTGCCCTATTGCTGCTCTATACCTGGGTCTTCCAAGTCGCCTTCAAACGCTACGCCTTAGTGGTCAGCAACCGCGATTTGTTCGCCTCAAACTTTTACTACTATGCGATCTCCATCTTCTTGATCATCACCACCATCAAAAGTTCCTTGGCTTTGTCATTGGGTTTGGTGGGCGCCCTGTCGATCATTCGTTTTCGCACGGCCATCAAAGAACCCGAGCAAATCATTTACCTCTTGGGTCTCACAGCCATTGCCATTTCCCTTGCGGCTGAGCAATTCATCATTTCCACCTTCTGCGTGGCTATTTACGTCGTTGTAGCCTTTACCCGCAGCAAGCGCTCTCAGCAATACTCTTCGTTTGCCACCGATTACTTGATGATTCAGTTGGCCGAGGCCGATGCTTCTGCCGTACTAGGATTCATGAAGCACATGGAGGCCCAAGATTGGACCGCCAGCTTATTGAACTACGAACAGCAACAGTCTCAAGGAGTACGCCTGTTGTACAAATTGCGCAATGCCAATCCTGAGAGCATTTCAGAGGTAAATGCCCAACTCGCCGCCCATTCCTTGACTGCACATTCGGTCAAACTCAGCGCTTCGAACGCCTAAGAATTGCAATCTCGCCCATCCCATATCTCTAGACCCGGATTTCTGCTCTTGGCCTTGGCCTTGGCAATCTTGCTGCTCGACCTTGTGAGTTGGGCCAAATTTGGCTCGCATCTACCGGCCGTTTTGGAGAAGGTCTACCACAACGACAATCGGGATTTTCGGCATTTGAACGAGGCTACGCTCTCCCATTACGTTTGGGAAAAAGGCCAGGTAGCCGTACAAGACACTCTGCGCATTGACATGCCGGAACTCGAATACCAAGCTATGATTGGCGAGTGGCGCAAAACCTTTCGAAACGACCATTTCATGGGCCGCGAAGAACCCTGGTTGGAGAAAAAAGGCAAATACAAGGCTCGGGTCAAGCACAATTTGACCGACAACAAATGGCACAGCTGCAAACTGTCTATGACCGGCATGCACCGTGATCACCATGGCGATTTGAACCGTTTTTCCATCAAGCTCAAACTCAAAGGCGAAGACCGTTTGTTTGGCGGAAAAGCGGTCAACTTGCTGGTGCCTGAGTCCCGCGGATTCATCGTAGACTGGTGCGCCAATCAAGTATTCGCCCAACAATTTGGTGGACTTGAAATACACTACACGCCTGTCATGGTTCAGGTGCGCAAGCAACTACCCGTTATGCTGCTGCGCGAAGAGAACTTGGACAAGTTTGTCATTGAGGGGAACCGCCGTAGAGAATCCATCTTGTTTGAAAAAGGCTACAAAGGGCCGCTCAAAGACATTGAGGGATTGAAAGCCCAAAACATCGATTTCGAGGTGAACTCAGGTTTGGATGACAGCAGCCGACAGGCCGCCATCTTGAACGAGGCTTCGCGCTTGTTCAATCAGGGTGGACCTGAATTGTTCGAGGCCATTGACGAGAAGCTGATGATGGCGGCGTTGGGGGCAGGACTGGCCTTTGGTTCCTGGCACCACTTGGTAGACATCAATCTGCACTGGTACTACAACCCGGTCAACAATCGTTTTGAGCCTAGTGTCCGCGAGGTCATGGCTGACCCTTCCCGAGTATACCAAGACATTGGAGCCCCTCAGGCTTGGCCCTGGAAAGAACGCCAGCGCCATTACCGAAACTACTTCGCCGAGCTTCATCGCCGCGGATTTGATTTGGCTCCCGACTATTTCGCTTACCTATTGAAGCGAGATGGAGAACTGGCTTACATCAAACTCGATAAGGCCTTGCAAACTTGGGCGACGGGGCTTCAACGGGTGCTACAGGATTCTTCCATGCAGCAAGCCTCTCATCAGTTTTATGGGTACTGGGGCCGAAAGACTCGCTACGTGCACCATGAGTTGTTGGGCCGCGCCCAGAACTTGCTGCAATCATTCCAGACTCACCCATGTCCTGAGGCGGATTCAGTGGCTGCCGAAACGATCACTTGGCGCGGCCGCCTCGCCTTCGATCGAGATTTCGTGCTTAAACCCCATCAGACCTTGATCATTCAACCCGGCACCCAAGTGCTGCTTTCCAATAACGCCCATTTGATTTGGTACGGCGAGGTTCATGCCATGGGTACAGCCACTCAGCCCATCGTCATCGAGGCCAAAGAAGGAAGCCACAGCAGTGGTTTCATGGAACACCCCCAAGGCCATTGCGAATGGCACTATGTGCACATCAAGGGCCTCTCCAGTTTTAACAAAGGCATTTGGAAAACACCGGCTGCCTTCACGGTTCATGCTACCCCCAATTTGATCATGGATGGCGGCTGGTTCTATGACAACAAAACCGGCGATGACATGATCAACCTCTTCGGCTGTCAGAACTTTAGCATGACAGGCTACCGCTACGAAAAGACCTTGTCAGATGCCTTTGACAGCGATTTCTCATCGGGCTTGGTCAAGGCCTGCACCTTTGTCCAAATTGGCAATGACGGGGTGGATGGATCGGGCTCTACCATCGACATCATAAATTCCGAGTTTGACGAAATCAGCGACAAGGCCATCAGTTCGGGTGAACGAAGCTACTTTTTTGCCCAAGGAAACCGGATTCGAAATGCCGAGCTTGTGTTCGTTGCCAAAGACCAAAGCGTTTTGAAGGTGGCCCAAAATGATTTCACTGGCAACAAGCTGGACTTCGCCGTCTTTCAAAAGAAACCCGAATACGGCCCAGCGCGCATAGAATTCACAGGCAACCTCACGCATTTCAGCGGATTGTTCCAAAACGGGTCTGAGATCCAGCACACGGGACCAGCCATGAAAACAGTCAAAAACGTCGAAGATTTGCTCTACGGCATTGTGTATGGAAAGGCGACCGTAAAATGAACCCCTATCGTTTTGAAAAGAAGTTTCTGTTAGACCCCTGGGAGCGCGATGCCTTCATTGCACGCTTGTCTCGCTTGGGCTGCAACGAAATTTACCACGAACGCTGGGTCAACAACCTCTACGTTGACAGCCGAGAAGCCGATGCCTACTGGGACAATGTTGACGGTTTGAGCAGCCGAAGCAAAACCCGTTTTCGCTGGTACGGCGAGGCTGCCGGAATCCAAAAAGTGAGAGCCGAGCGTAAAATCAAACTCGACGATGTCAACCACAAATTGACGCATGACTTGGGTGAGCTCGACACCAGTATGGCCCCCGCATTGTTGTTTCAACACATCACTCAGCGCATCCAAGACCTCGAGGCCTCTGACTTCTACCATAGCCTAATCCAATCTCCCAGTTTGATCAATCGCTACCGCCGTTTGTATTTCTTAAATGCCGACGAAAGCGTACGAATCACCATAGACAGCGACTTGTCTTACTTCAATCCGAACAACGGTTTAGCGGCTCAAGCCCAAGATCGCATCGTCATTGAATTGAAGGCCCCCGCCGAACACCCCATCGCCCAAGATCTGGTTCCCTCTCAACTGTACAAGAGCTCCAAATACGTCGATGGACTGTTGGCCACCCAGCCTCAATTTTAAGGAGCAGGCTTAGTGGCAGCAACTCGCCTTGCCGTTTTCGCTCTTCAGGGCGACTGCTTTTGCTTCTAGCATCTTTGCCTTTGGTTCTTGTTCGGTTATTGAATAAAAATGACGGGTATCAAGAGCCTTGAATACTTGCTTTTTAGCGGGGTCTCCGCCCCACCAAATCTCGACATCTACGGTATTTCCAGCTTGTCCCAATCCCGCTTCCAGTTGTAGGGAATTGGCCCCAAAGGTTCCGCCTGATCCTACACAAAAGTGAAAGTCTTTGGCTTGACCCTTTTGCAGAGTGTGAATAATGACACGTGAATTCTGGGCATCGCGCGGTATAGTCTTACCCGTCAATTTCAGGGTAATCCAATCATTTATACTGTTGCTGTTTAAGAACAAAGCATTGCGCGCATTATCGCCTTCAACCGCTCCCCCCAGGGTGGTGTAGATATCCTGATCACCGTCATTGTCTAGATCACCGAAAGCAATTCCATGACCCTTTTGCAAATGGCCCAAACCCGATTGAGAGGTAACCTCAACAAAGTGTCCGGCCTGATTCAAAAAGGCCCGATTCGGCACCAAACTATTGAATTCAAAGGCCCCTGTTCCGGCATAGAAATCGAAATATCCGTCGTTGTCAAAGTCTCCAAAATTGAAGCCCATGGCGTAGATCATTTTATCGACTCCGGTCTGTTTGGACACTTCTTGAAAACGCTCATTGCCCAAGTTGCGGAACAGCTTGGTCTTTTCCACTCCCGTTTCTTTGCCCAGCATTTCGGCGCCCACCTCCTCGCCCACCCGACTCAAGGTTGGAATCGGGAAAGTTGCCACGAGTATGTCGTCCCACCCGTCTTGATCGTAATCCATAATGATGGCTGGGAAACTCATTTCCGGTCCTTTCAAGCCTGCCTTGGCTGCAATATCCTCAAACTCCGGCTTGCCATTGCGCATGCCGCGGTTCATGAACAAGTGGTTCTGGCCCTTTAAGGAAGACAAGTACAGATCCAATTTTCCGTCCTTGTTCATGTCGCAAAACAGTGCGGCCTTGGCCCATCCAAATTGCTGATCCAAGCCGTAGGCCTTAATCGATTCGGTAAAGGTTCCGTCTCCATTGTTGATGAACAGCTCACAAGGAAACTGGTATTTCTCGTTGTTCTCATTGGCAATAAAGACATCCAACAATCCGTCGCCATTGATGTCTCCCCAAGTCGCAGTCTCTGTGGGGCGGTAAGCCACCATACGGGCAGCCATGGTGACATCCGAAAAAGTGCCATCGCCGTTGTTGTGCAACAAACTGTTGGGCCATTCACCGCCCTCGTCGAGCCAGGCTCCGCGAAGCAGCAAAATGTCGACAAATCCATCGTTGTCGTAATCGGCCTGCTTGGCATTTAACCCGCCGCGAATGCCTTGGAGCATGCCACTTTGGGTGGCATCGCTGAACCCGCCTTTTCCATCTGATAAGACCAGGCGCACGTTGTCGTAAAGGCCATATCCCGAGCAGAATACGTCCAAGTAGCCGTCATTATTGAAGTCTTCCACGATGGCTCCGCCCGACAGGCCGTCGACGTCCATACCCAAATCCATGGCCGTATTTTGGAAGGGCTGCATTGCTTTCTCCTTCTTCTCTTGCGCCGCCAAATCCATGCGATAGGCTTCGGGCACCCCCTGCGGATATTGACCCAAGGTCATGTGAGCGATGTTGAGCAAATAGCGCGATTGAATGTCATCGGGATACTGCCCCAAAATCTCATTGAACACCAAAACGGCATTCTCAGAACCGGTTTTGTTGCTGTGCCAAGCCGTGCTTTTCAAGGGTACGATGCAAGAGCTATTGTTGTGATTGGCCAAGCAATTGTCGTTCTCGCCTTTGCGCAAATAAGCCAATGCCAACAAGTCAAATACAGGTTTAAACTCTGAGTCCAACAAGGCCGCTTCCCGACCACCAGGATAATTTTCCATCATCTTGGTCAAGGTTTTGATGCAGTCATCTACCTGCCCGGCATTCAACAACTCAAAGCAATAGCGTTGCTCCCAGCGAATGATGTTGGTGGAATTGTTAAATTTTGGGGTATTGGCCAACATCAGCTGGGCCCGTTTGCCACTCAAATAGTAATTCTTGAACGGATCGGCCACCACGGCTATCGAATCCAACAATTTGACCATGGCTCGGTTGCCCGCAAATCGAGGATCTGTCTCCCATTTTATTGAATCAGCTTGTTGCTGACTTAGTTCTTTCTGCTCCGATTGGCATGCTGCCAAACCCACAAGGACCGTAACCAGGACGACCCACTTCGCACTCCATCTCACTCGTTAAATTTGATAATCCAGTTAACTCGTTAACTGAATCTTCAGCCCCGTATTGTGCTTTTGGTGCAACTTGACAGGACTGTGGCAATTGACTCAAAAAGGCTTTCGTTTATCCTAAATACGAGCCACCGCCTTGCTTTTCCGTGACATTAATAAGGAGGCATTTCTGGTTTATTGTCCAAGATGGCTTCCAATCGATTCATGACCTCCGGCGTCAAGGCATCCAAAACCTGCTCTGATTGAAGGGTCTCCGCCAATTGTTCGGGCTTGGAGGCCCCTAAAATAACCGTAGAGACGTTGGGATTTTTCAAGCACCATGCCACTCCCAATTGAGGAAGGCCGACGCCCAAATCGTTGGCCAAA
The DNA here is from genome assembly GCA_027621365.1 of Bacteroidota bacterium. Taxonomy (GTDB): domain Bacteria; phylum Bacteroidota; class Bacteroidia; order NS11-12g; family UBA955; genus JALRLA01. The sequence goes on from JAQCBH010000024.1 coordinate 13,219, forward strand.
AGTCCAATTTGCTCAACCTTATGAAAATTCTCTTCTTGCAAAAGACGCTCAGCCAGCCATCCCAGTTCTTCGCGTTTGAGTCGAGCCGAAGCATCTTGGCCGTTCTGGTACTTACCCGTCAATAAACCTGAGGCCAAGGGGCTCCAAATGGTCGTCCCCAAGCCCACTGTTTTGTAGATCTGGCTGTATTCAACTTCCACCTTGTCGCGCACCAGCATGTTGTATTGTGGCTGTTCCACCACAGGACCGATGAGATTGTATTGCTTGGCGACCATGTGGGCTTCCATGATTTCTTGGGCACTCCACTCCGAGGTTCCCCAATAGAGAATTTTTCCTTGTTGAATCAAGTTGTGCATGGTCCAAACGGTTTCCTCAATGGGCGTAGCCTTGTCGGGACGATGACAGAAATACAAATCCAAATAGTCCAATTGCAAGCGCTGCAGGGCTTGATGGCAAGCTTCTACCAAGTGTTTGCGACTCAATCCTCTTTGGGTGGGAACTTGTGCCCCAGCTCCAAAAAAAGCTTTGGACGAAACGATATACGAATCGCGGCTCCAGTCACGCGATTTGAGAATGCGACCCATTACTCGTTCTGACTCTCCATTGGCATAGACCTCAGCATTGTCAAAGAAATTCACCCCGGCTTCATAGGCCATGTCCATCAAACGCTCGCTGATTGAATCACCGATTTGGTTGCCAAAAGTAATCCAAGATCCAAAGCTCAAACGAGAGACCATCAAACCTGTTTTCCCGAGATTCGTATATTCCATGTTCCAAATATACATTGGCCCTTTGGCACTTGATTTGCTGCTCCTATGCCCGTGAGACTCCTCCTACTGACCTTGCTTCTTTCCCCCTTATCGGCCTGGGGCCAAAACCCCGTAATTCGATGGAAAGAAAAACAGGCTTGGAAGGCATTGAAACAAGAGCACAGCAAGGAGGCTTTGGCTCAATTTGCTCGCCTTTGTCAAAACCCAAAATCTGTTTCGGCGTCCAACTACTTAGGATGGGCCTTGGCATTCAGTGAGCCCGATCGCCACCAAAACTTGGACAGCGCTTGGTGGGCGGCAGATTCAGCCTTGCATTTGTACTTGGCTTCTGGAGAATCGTTTCACCGTCGAAGCCCCGCAAATTGGGAACTCTTGGATTCTCTATACGGCGTTCGGTCAAACGACTTACTCGAACGCCAATTTCCGACTGATTGGGAAACATACTGTGCAGGCCTAGCTTCACTTAGTCACATTCAGTCACAGGCCTTGGATTCTTGGTCTCACATTCAAAACGTCTGTCTTTTCTGGCAGCCCATCTATCAGTCCCAACACGATTCCTTAGAAGCGGCTCCCATTTTGAGTGGTTTTGATATCGACAAGGCCAAGGCCTTTATGAACCAAGCATCGGCTCGTTGGAAAGGTCCATTGCAGGATAGCATTCACCAGTGGGAGTGGCGTGCGGCCTGCAGCACTCATACCGAAGCAGCCTATCGAGAATATTTTGAAACCTATCCGTTTTCTCCCTATCGCGAGTTGGCCTTGTCAAAGGCCGATGAGCGGGCCTATTTCGCCGCAGTAGAAAGTGGCGACCCAGAAGCCTACAACCGCTATTTGAACGATTATCCCAGCGGGCAGTTTGCCTCTCGCTCTCAGTATTACTTGGCCTATACGAAAGTCAAACCTGTTCCTGTATTACTCCCAAGTCGTCATTACAGATACGTCGACTCCAGCAGTTTGAAGGTTTGGCTCAACGACAGTTTTGATTTTGCCTGGCCCTTTCAATTGAGAGAAAACCGAAGCATTTGGACCGAAAACGGGGCTACCTTTTTTGAGCAGCATGGACTCACACTGGTCAATGACAAGCAGGGGAACGGGCATTATTCCTACATCAATAAAACAGGTGAAAAGCGCAAACTCCAACAGGGCTACACAGATTTCGATGAGTTGATTCAAGTGAGCCCTCAGCTTTTGTTTGTGCGCATCTTGGGCCAATGGGGCTGCTACCATTCCAGCGACCAATGGATTTTGAATCCGGCTTATTCAGAATTAAAGATAGACACGGCTTATTCGGTATTGTTTGCTCGAACCTCTCAAGGATGGCGATTGTATGATTTCAATGGAAACTCACTCTTGGACCAGTCATTCCCTGAAAGCAATTTTTCCAGATCTGGCCAAGTACAGCTGAGCATGGCTTCCCACTTTTGGATCGTCGAATTCGACGATGGAAAAGCCATTTTGAATGCCCAAACCATGACCCTATCACCCGAGCGCTATTTGGAAATTTCTGACTTCGACCGGGGTTTGGCCTTGCTGAGCTTGGAGCATTCAAAAGCCATCTTGGACAGCAGCGGGATTCGGTTTTCGGCTCCCCACATCGAAGCATTTCAAGGAGAATGGGCCGTCTACCAAAATGAATCGGGACTGTATGGTGTCATCAATCGATCATTCGCTTCAGTCATACCCGCCAAGCATAAGAGCATTCGAGTATTTGCATCAAAAGGCCCTCACCCCAAGCACGCTATGGTCTACCGCCCTCAAGGCAAAAACTCAGCGCTGCGTTTGCTCAACAACAGTGCCCAAGCCGTCAACACACCCGAACCCATCGTAGAAGCCATAGAATTGGGCAACTCTGTATTGCTATTGCTGTGCAAAAAGGGGTATTACATTTATTCCATTCAAAGCGAATCCATTCAAAATTCAAAACCCTACGATAACATTGTCCCCATTTCAAATGTCAGCTTTTTAACCATTAATAAGGGCTTATCAGACACCTTCAGCCTATGGGTCGACCGTTCATGGATGGGGTGTCGCATTCAACGGCCCGATAGCCTGCCCATGACCCAAGTGCCGGTTGCACTAGACAGCCATTTATTGCTACTGGAAAGCCGTGGCCAAAAGGGAGTATGGAATCCACTAGTGGAAAGATGGGAACTGAATGCGGTTTACGACGAGGTCATGCTCTTGGACAATGGTGCCTTTTTGACATCTAAAAACGGAAAATCAGCGATTGAATTCAAAGGGGAGAAGCCCCTTTACTGCCAAGCCCAAGATGCCTCCGGGCTTCAGTTTCCTGGATACTATTTGATACTAACCGACGAGGGTCCATGCTGGATTTCAGTCGGAGGCCAATTGTATCAGCCCTAAAAATCTCAACGGGACATAGAAATGTCAGGCCAATGTTAGTAAATTCGGATAACGAAGGCTTATGAAAAGAACTCTTACCCTATTGGCCCTTGCCGCTATCTCAGTCTTGGGCATGAATGCCTGCCGCTACGAAGAAGGCAACAAACTCTCCTTGAGAAGCCCTGACGGTCGTCTGACCGGCCGAGTATGGGAAGTCGTCAAAGACGAAACCCGCATTCTCACCAACCTATCTTACCAATTTGAATTCAGCGAAACCGGCACCTACACCATGAAACAGGTGTATACCGATCCATTCAATGGCAACGTCATTACCGACAAATTCAACGGAACCTGGACCTGGGGAGATGGGAAAAAGTCGTTAAAGTTTCAGCTTGACAACCAAACTGACGTGACCACGGTCAACCTCACACGATTGAGCGCCAAAGATTTGTGGGGCACCTACGACAATGGATTTAACTCGGCTGTCGAACTCAAAGCACTCGATTAACTCCGATGAAAAAGTTACTTGTACCCGGCATCCTGTCTGGAGTGATACTGTTTATCTGGCAATTTCTCTCGTATGGAGCCATTAACCTACACGAACAAGGACAGCGCTTGACCGATAAGCAAGATGCCATCATGGAATTCTTGAACGGCCAAAATCTGGAAGAGGCCACCTACATTGTTCATCCCTCAGCGCCTAATTCCAAAGGCCCCGAAGACATGACCAACATGGAGTACTACCAGGGCAAACCTTGGGCCATGGTTAGTTACCACAAGGCTGACAATAGCAACATGCCCATGAACATGATTCGTGGACTATTGGTCAATACGGTAGTCGGATTCATGGCTTTGTATTTGTTGAGTTCAATGGGCGCCATGTCTATGGTTCAGGGCTGCTACAAAGGCATGATCATAGGCGGCATTGCCTTTTTGGTAGAATCGTATACGAACCACATTTGGTACCAGAGTTATGGAATTTGGGCCCACTTATTGGACGGTTTGATTCCCTGGGCCATCATCGGATGCTTGTATGCTCGTTTTTGGCAGAACAAACGCAGTACGAGCACCTTGTAAAGACAAGACCATTTTATGACAAAGCCCCTTTCATGCGAAGGGGCTTTTTTATGAGACCATGTTTTACCTTTGTTCCACCATGAAATTTAAATTTGTTCTGTTTGCCGCTGCGATTTTGACTTTTGCAGCTAGCTGCAAGGAGGAGGAACCCGTTCCTCCCACCAAAACCGAGTTGTTGACGGCTGGTCCTTGGATCGGAAGTGGTTTGACCGCTAACCCTGGTATCGATCCCTTTGGAACCGGCACTCCTATCACCGATTTGTGGGCCTCTCCTTTGGTAAGTGCTTGCCAGAAAGACGACTTTACCACTTACAAAGTTGATGGAACCTACGTAACAGACGATGGTGCCACCAAGTGCGACCCTGCTGATCCCCAAACCGTAAGCGGAACTTGGGCTTTTGCTTCTAACGAAACTCAAATGGTTTTGGACAGCTCTTCTAGTCCTTATACCGTAACCAAATTGGATGCTTCTAACTTGGAGTACCAAGTGTTTGAGCCTTTCTTCCAAAGCACGTTTACTGTATCGTTCATTCGCAAGTAATTGCCTTATTGAATACCCAAAGAAAAGGGCGGCCCATGGGCCGCCCTTTTCTTTAACCAACTCTATGAAACCACTACTTACTCAAATAGGATTCATAAGGGTAAACACCAAAACCGTGCCCATCCCCCAAAACAGGAATCGAAATCCGATAAACGAATAATTTTGACGGATTAGCGTCAGTACAAGCTTAAGCTTGACGCAGAGAGGCAAAGTCCCTACCTGTGGGGCTCTCAAAAATATCCAAGCCAAATAGACCCGCTACAGCAAAAATGTGGTCGAAAATATCGGCTTGTATTCCTTCATAAGTGGCCCACTCCCTATCGGTCGTGAAGCAATAGATCTCCATGGGTATGCCCTTGTCGGTCGCTTGTAGCTGACGAATCATGCGCACCAAATTGGGATTGATCATGGGGTGATTCTCGATGTAGGCATTCATGTACATTCTAAAGATACCCAAGTTGGTCATCTGACGACCGTTGGCTTCCATCGATTTATCAGCTCCCTTCTGGGCATTGTATGCATCGATCTCGGCTTGCTTAGCCACAATGGCATCGTGAATGAGTTGCACCCTTTTGAATCTCTCGAACATGGCCTGATCGACAAAGCGAACAGAGGAAATCTTGATGTGTACGGCTCTCTTGATTCGGCGACCTTCCCCTTCCTCCATTCCTCGCCAGTTTTTGAATGAGTCTGCCGTAAACGCATAGGTAGGAATCGTCGTAATCGTTTTATCAAAGTTGCGCACCTTCACCGTCGTAATATTGATTTCAATGACGTTACCATCGGCCCCGTACTTCTCCATGGTGATCCAATCGTTGATGCGCAATATGTCTGTTCCTGAAATTTGTATGGAGGCCACAAAACCCAATATGGTGTCTTTGAAGGTCAGAATGATGATGGCACTCAAAGCGCCAAAAGCCGTAAACAAGGACCAGAGGGGCTGATCACTGACAACGCTGATGACAAACAGCACACCCATGATCCAGTTGATGATGTTCACCAATTGGGTATAGGCTCCGATAGGTTTATCGCGGAAATACTCTGTTTCGGAGAGGATTACCTTCAAGGCCCTCAGCACCGATTGCACAAATAGCACAATGGCAACGACAATGTAGACATCGACCACATGTTTCACCGGATTGATAAAGCCTGGAAAATCAGCGAATACTATGCCCAATGAGGCTTTGGCTAGAATGGCAGGCACCACATGTGCCAACTGCCGAAACACCCTCTTCTCCACCAGCACATCGTCAACCATAGTTTCAGAATTCGCGGCCAATTTGGTCAGGAAACTCAGCATCCACCGGCGGGTGAGAAAATCGACCACGAGAATGGCTAGAATCAGAATTCCAAGCATCACCAACAGGTTCACACCATTGGCAACCTCTTGTCCAACTCCCCAGTCGACAAGTTGGGTTTTCAACCATTCCGCGCAGCGTTTTTCAAAAGTCCAGGCACTCAGCATGATTCAAAAATACAAAATCTACCGAGGGGCTAAGACCCTTATCAGAATGTGTCCAACACAGCAGACCACAACTTCTGGCGCAATTCGAGCGATTTCAATGCATACGCCTCGGCTTCTTCCCATTTTTTGCTGTCATTGGCACAGAGCTCCTGCATCAACTGCAAACTCAAGGGGCCGTGATCATCGCCATCCAATTCAATGTGGCGTTCGGTGTAATAAATCAGGGAGGCCAACTCCGAGTGATTTTGGTGCAGAGCGTTCAAAAGGGGCAGGAACATATCTGGTATCAAATCTTCCCGGCCAAAGGTGAAAGCAGAAGCCACGGCATGAACCGGGGCTGATTCAGCCAAGCCCACATGAAATTCGACAAATTCAACGACGGCAGATGGCAATTGCGCTTCGTGCAATGCTGTTTTCCATGGGCGACCTTCTTTTATGCTTGACAACAATTGCAAAATGGGCCGCTCGTTGGCTCCAGCAGCTTTCATGGCCTCGACATACATCTCAAAGTGAGATAGGCTTCTTCCATCGGGCAAGGTGTCGCTCTCCTCCCCAAGTACAATCTCATTCACGAACCGTCGCAGAATGGGATTGGGGCTCGGCATCCACGGCAACTCAACCCCCGTCAACTCCCGTTGCAAGCGTTTCAATAAGGTCATGAAATCCCAAACGGCAAAGACGTGGTATTCCATGAACGTTTGAAGGCGCTCCAATGAATTGAGTTCTTGGTAAATGGGGTGGTTGAGAACCTCCAACTTTTGGGCTTGAATGTTCTCTTGCAATCGATTGACTTCAGGATTCATGATTCGTTCGCAAAGAAACCACTGCACCTTCACTAAGGTTTGAACTGTTTTATCAGAATTGTGTAATTGATTTCTTGTGGAATTTATTTGTCTAATACTGTCCTGAAAAGTCTGGATGCTTAGGGTCAGATTTTAGCCATCTAATTCGATTCAGAACCAGGATTATCGATTGTTCACTAAATTCGAGGCTTTTCACTAATAGAAATGTTCAGCCAATTGTGGTCTTGGATTCGGGGAAATCGCACCCCAAGGTGGCTAAGAGGTTTAGCCAAACACGGGGGAATGGGCGAGAGAAAAGCCTCCAAGAAAATCTCCCAATTGATTCGCCCGTTGGAATTAAGCAACCAACAACAGCGAGCGGCATATCAAGCTGAGCTCGTCTATCAAAACGCCAAAATTGAGGCTTGGAATCAGTATCCTCACGCTCCTGAAGTATACAAGGAGCTCTGTGATGAGGCAAAAGCCATTCGAAACCAGAAGTTTCAGCAAGATATGAGTGAAGACCAGTGGGCCGACTTTGAAGCTTTGAGCAAACGAGCCCATTCCAAAGGCTCTTCCCACAAGAAAAAACGCAAAAAGCGCAGCAGTCGGGATTAATCTTTAGCGGTGATTACATAGCGAACCGAATAATCGCCTCGAGCGCCAATAAACTCTTCATCGAATACTTTTTCGACGGTCTCATTAGCTCCTAAACGGTTGATGACCCTGAGGTAACCCGAAAAGCGCACCCCCATACCCTCATAATCATAATGGCTCTGATACCATTGGTAGCTTTCGCCAGGCTTGATGAAAACCGTTTCATCGAAAGCATAGCCTTTTTGGTCTTCCCAATGAAAATAAGCGATTACGTCCTGAGAACGTTGGTTCACCACTTCAGCTGTGGTATTGACATCTATATAATACCAATCATCCGTGTAGCTGCAAGAGCCTAAGCCCAAACCCATCAGGGCGACAACAAACATTAAAGCGGTTTTCATTTGTGAATGTTCAGGTGGTAAATATAGCGAAAGCCCATATTGAATACGCCGTATCTAGTAACCAAATCCTCTACTCGATTGTTCTCTATTTCGGTGTAGACAGTACCCTGCTGACTAAAGTCCCATTCCCGGGAATAGACCCGGTAGCTCAATTGAGCCCCATAATGCTGCAAAGAAGCGCTCAAGGCCCAACTGCTGTGAGGGCTCACGCGGCGCTCATACGAGAAATCGAAACGGGGCCAGAGGCTAGCTCGCTCCGAATTGTAAGTGAATACGTAGGTATTCATCTTCAGTTGACTAGGGGTATTCACCAAAGTATCGTTGATGCCCCTCGGCTCTGCTGACCACCAATCAAAATCATTGTTGCTTCGCCAGCCCATGAAGTAATTCAATTGAGCCGACATGCCCAATCGAAACACCCAGGGGTGCTCGGTTCCGCCTTCTTTTCTCCAGACCGGCCCTGTGGCAAAGCTTGCATGTTGGTAGCCGCGCTTATCGGGAGTGGGTTCCCACAAGTGCCGCTGAAACAATCCATGTTCCCACCCAAATTGCGTAGACCAATCCCAATGTTCTCGGAACGATTTGGAGTACCCCAAGCTGTAATGCGCACTGGGCCTGTAGGGGTATCCATACCCTTTGAATGGCATCTCTTCACTCCGGTGCGAAAACAGCGCATGTTCAGTAGCCAACCACAACTGAGGTCTGACCCAGGCTTGGGATTTTTTGATGCGCTCTAAAGTGTAGGAAGTGATGACTGTACTCGGCAAACTCCGTTTCGGTTGACCCAGGGTATCGCCTCCGATAGAATCAAGCGCAGCCAAGGGCCGAGCACCAATACCAACAGGATTCCAATAGGCACTAGGGTTGGCCAATTCGCCATATAAATACCCACACAAATCCTCATAGGCGGCTAAAACCAATATACCCAATCCACCCAACAAACCCGAGGCCAGATCTCCCTGGCTCAGGCCCACGGCTGCTGCTACGCCGATGGCTACGGGAGCTACTGTATTGGTCAAGCCCAGCTTCTTGGGAACATCGAAAGATTGATAAAGCTGATAGGGCAACTCTACAGAATGATCAAATGTCTGTCCCTTGGGACAGAGCAAAACAGACAAGGAATCTCCAGGTAATCGGCGAAACACCATCGCATTATGCATGTACTCCTGTTTGTCAAATTCCCGAAAACGAGGAGCCGCATACACTTGTCGGGTCATCAGCAAAGAAGAAGATGTCTTTGCAGTGGGTGAATACAAAATCACGCGATGACTATCGGCATAGGAGGTCAATTCACGGTAGACGGAATCAGGCAAACCAACATGGGCCATGTTGCTGATGAACAACTTGTTGCACGAACCCAAGAGCAGGGAACCCAATAGCACCAAAACAGCTTGCCATCGCATCATTCGAAGATAGCCTCAAGGCCTGAAATTCAATGCGACCGGTACATCATGCTACAAGTTTTCGACCAAAATGGCACGAAACATGCAACCAAAGCGTTATAGACTTTGTCTATAAACCCAAGGGCCGCCCGTTGGCCCTACCTTTGCCAAGCATGTTCAATCGCCTGAAGCCATATTTGTTACTGAGCCTTTTGGGGCTCTTTGGCCTTACCGCCAAGGCACAGCAAGGGTTTGTATTGAACGGAAATGCCATTCGTCAAGCCGACAGTTTGTTTGAATTGACTCCCGACCTTGGGTGGCGCAATGGCAGCATTTGGAACCAACGCAGAATTGATCTGAAAGAAAACTTTCGCATTTACGCACAATTGAACTTTGGCAGCAACGATGGCAGTGGGGCCGACGGAATCGCCTTCGTTTTGCAGAATAAGAACAAAAATGCCGGTTCAGCAGGCGGAGGTATAGGTTATGAGGGCATTAGCCCTTCTGTCACGGTTGAATTTGATGATTTCCAAAACTTACCCGGCGATCCCGCAGCTGACCATGTGGCATGGACCAAAAATGGAAACACCTCGCACGGTGGGAGCAATGACATTGTAGGGCCCAAAACTGTGGCCAATTTGGAAAATGGCCAATGGCACCCCGTCATTTTTACCTGGGATGCCAATACCCAAACTTTTGTTTGCAAGTTGGATGGAGTCCAAATGTTCAGCAAGTCATACGACTTGATCAACTTCATATTTGCCGGATCGCAGTTTACTTATTTCGGATTTACAGCCTCAACAGGAGGTTTGAGCAATCGCCAGCAAGTACGCATTGATTCCTTCTTTGTGAGTTTTGAGAACGAGTGCAGCCTGGTAGTTAACGGCGCCTACAAACCTTGGCGCCAATGCTGGGATGATACGAGCACACTTCAAGTAACGTTTAACGCCCCGACTGGCACTTCGACCAAAATCAAGTGGTTCAACGGGGATACCACGACACTCACGAAATACAAATTCGACCCCAGTAACCGCAAAGCCTGGGTGCAGATCAGCAATAAGTACGGGACCTGCAAAGACTCAGGACTTGTGAATATCATTCGACCGGTATTGGATCTGCCAGACATCATTGATTCTTCTTGTGTCGCCCAAAGCTATACCATAAAGGTACCAGGATATTCAACATACTTATGGCAAGACGGCAGTCAAAACCCCACCATCATCATTGATAAAGAAGCCAAATACAGCTTAAAGGTCACCGATGGGTACGGCTGCAAAACCCAAGACAGTTTCACCTTAACGCGCAAGCCCAATCCTGTTAAATTGGATTCCATTTGGGTGCTGGATGCCTCTTGTTTTGGCTATGCCAATGGGCAAGCTCGAGTGGTCAGCACGAACAAACCCTGGCAAAAACTCAATTATTATTGGAGCCCATCAGGAGCGGGAACCGCTCAAGTTACTGGGCTCAAAGCCGGTTCATACAAGGTTCGTGTCAGCGACCAAAACTTTTGCGTAGACAGCGCTATCGTCGTAGTAAGCGAACCCGATCGCTTGCAATTGCAAACCACCAAAATCACCGATGTGCTGTGCAAGAGCTCCCCTACAGGCTATGCAGAGATTGAAGCCACAGGGGGTACCCCTACCTACACGTTTAGTTGGAACCCAGCCCAATTGGGCAACTCCCCCACCGCTACCAATTTGTATGCGGGTATCTACAAGGCCTATGCCGTTGACCAAAACGGTTGTCGTGATTCCATCAATGTGCTGATTCAAGAACCCGATACCCTACTGATCAGCGTTTCAGGATTTCGCGGCGATTGCGCGGGTGATAAAAAGGGATTCATTGAATGCCTAACCCAAGGGGGAACCCCAGCCTATAGTTGGACCTTAACTCCTCCCCTCAGCCCAGTTGAAAAAGATCCCGATGGTCAGCATTCTGCCTTCCGAAACTTGGCTGCCGGAAGCTACTTAATAACGGCAACTGATGCCAACCAATGCACCGATACCGCATGGCAAATCGTAGCCGCTGTACCTGAAATTCAATTGACCATCGACACCTTAGTGAGTATAAAAACCGGGAGTTGGACGAATTTGAATGCCAACGTTAATCCGCCGGGAGATTACCGCTACGATTGGACCCCTATAGATTCATTCCGGGACCAAACCAATGAAATCAGCCCCCGCATTCGCGCCTTTCAGCGCATGTTGATCAACTTGATGGTCACCGATCCAAACGGTTGCACACAGAAAGCGAGTTTGGCGTTGAATACCATTGATCCCTTGATTGAGTTTTGGTTGCCCACCGCCTTTACTCCTGATGGAAATGGGCGCAATGACGGTTACGCCCCTGTGGGTGAATTTGACCGCGCCGACTTCAGCATTTACAACCGCTGGGGCCAATTGCTCTTCGTATCCAGCCCTAGTCAGCCTTACTGGGACGGCACTTACCAAGGCAATTTGGTTCCCGATGGGGTTTACATCGTTCACGCCGATTTGCATTGGACCGGTGTAGGGCAAAAACGACACGGCTCGGCCAGCTTCACCTTGCTTCGTTAAGGGCTGTCGAATGAGTTTGAGCCTCGGTGCAGCCAAAGTAGGCTTGCAGCCACCCTCTTGAAAAAACCACTAGGGCATAAAAAAAGGGGCCGAAGCCCCTTTCTCTTTATTGCTTTTGAATTCGGTAAGCTCCTTGTTTGCCATCGGCTTCTACCCACAGCAAGTACAATCCAGGATTCACTCCGCTCAGATCAACCGAGAACAAACTGGGGCTCAAATGTTCATCGCCCATGAAGACCAATCGGCCGTCAATGGAGAACAAAGCATAGCGAACACCCATCAATGGTTCAGCTGACTCTACCCAAACCTTATCAGAAGTGGGGTTGGGAGAAACTTCAATGCCACTCAAACGAAGATCCAAAGTAGCGTTGGTCAACATAGACTCTACATCGAAGTAAGCAGTGTCAGCCGCACAGGGAGGATTCTTGGCCACCAATGTAACGGTAAAGCCACCGGCCTTGCCATAGTTGTAGACAGGATTCTCCTTGCGGCTCTCGTTGCCATCTCCGTAATACCATTCTACACCACCCGCGGCATTCACAGAAGCATTGTAGAAGTTGAACGAATCATCGTATTGGGTATAGGTCATATCGGCTACGGGTTTTTTCACGGTGTTTATCACCTGAGAAACCGTACGGGAACAGCCTGCGTTGCTGCTGGCTTTCACCCAAACCGTATCGGCCCCAGTAGACGTAAAGTTGATGGTACGGGTGGTTTCACCTGTGCTCCATTCGTAGGTAATGCCGAAGCCGAAGCCGTTGGCCGTCAAGGTGACAGCTGAACCTTCGCAGACATTGGTGTCACCCGCCGCAATGGTCACGTTTGGCCCGGGATCAATGGTTACACGAGCCTGACGGGTAGTGCTGCAACCCATAGAATCTACACCGACAATTTGGTAAACGGTGGTGGTAGAGGGATTGGCCAACACACTGTCACCGGTGATTTCTTGAATGCCGTCAGTGGGATTCCAGCTGTAGGTCATGCTGCGGCCATCAGAAATGGTCAATTTGATTCCCACAGGATCAGCGCCAGCACACAAGGTGGTATTGGCGGGAGTAACCGTAAAATTGGGTCCTAAGATTTCATTGTTGACATCCACAAACAGATAGTAAGCATCAGTCGTATCAGATTCACCTGACTTGTCACAACTCACAATACAACGGAAATACAAACTGCGGTTGATGTTTCCACTTTGCCATTGGGAATTGGGGGTGTTGATGGTCGTCCAAGCCCCGGTCAAGGAATCAGCATATTGCCATGTATAAGTGATGCCCGATCCTGTGGTCATTCCGCTCAGGGTGAATTGGGCAGAACCTTGGTTGGTGCAAATCAATTTGGGGTTGGTACTGATGCTACCGGCGGTTGGGGTGCCTTCGCAATAAGTGGGGTAACCCTCCCACTCCACACTGTCAATGAAAATGCGATTGCCGCGAGCAGCGTTTCCGCGAATCATGATGTAGTTCTCGGTGCCGGTGAAAGAACCAGGAATGGCGAAGCTGTAGCGTTTCCATCCTTCTTGCACGGAATCGGGGTATTGGGCATAAGCGTATCGAGCTACTCCGCCGATCCACTTGGCTCCCGTCAAGCTGCGGGTGGTATTGACGAAAACCGACAAACTGTCTGCGTTTGTGTTCTGGCTGTCTCGGTACATATAGAATGAGAAGTAGGTATTGTTCGTGCCACGCTTGCTCCAGTCTACTTTGGGGGTGCTGATGGTTTGGGTAATCCCAAAACGGGTTTCAAAACGGTACATGGCTGCTCCGCTGTAGGGCGAACAATTTGGCCTTGTACCGGTTGTTTGGCGGGACCATTGGTTGGTGTTTCCCACACCGGCCCAGCCAGCGGGTACTCCGAAAAATGTAGCTTCGAAACCTTCTGTGTAGGTTTCAGATTGAGCCATTGCCTGACCCGTAAGGACCAAGCAAAGCAGAGGTAAAAAGTATGGTTTCATCATTGTTCTTTTCCGTATAAAAGGTGAATCACTCCAGCGTCAGAAATGATTCGAGAGGCTTCTACTGTTTCGTCGTAGAGACCGTAAATTTTGTAAATGTATACACCCTCGGGCAGGGGTTTGCCCATGTACATGCCATCCCAAGCTTGGGTGATGGGCATGTCTTTGGCCAAGCACTCACCCCAACGGCTATAAATCGACCAAGTGCCGCTTTTGATGGGGCAATCGGTTTGGGGTTTGATGCCGTCGTTCAATCCGTCCAAGTTGTGCGGAGTGAAGGCATTGGGCGTGTAGTAATGGCAGGGGCAAATTTCCGAATGTACAATTACGGTATCGCGAATGTATCCGCAGACGTTCGAGGTCGTCAAAATCAGGGTCTGTGTGTAGGCCACTAAGAGTTCGGGGGCGCGAGCGCCATTGCTCCACAAATAATCAAAAGGCCCACCAAAGGGCTGGGTCGCCTTCAATGTGTAGGGCTGACCCTTGCAAAACCAAACCTCTTTGTCCAACATATGCAGGGGCAAGGTATCTTGACTGATGGTCACCGTATCAATGGTTGTACCACAAGCATTTTCGCAATACAAGAAAAAGGTACCCCTGGTATTGAAGGTTCGAATGGAATCAGTAAAACCGTCTGCCCAAAAATAGGTGCATCCAGGGCGCCTCACGTCCAAGATATAGGTACCGACAAACCCGTTGCAAAAGGTGGTATCGGTTTTGGTCAAAGGAGCGGGCAAAGTTTTGAGCGTCACGGCAAAAGAATCCCTGCGCGTACCACAAATGTTACTAGACTCTACCCAAAATACTCCAGGGTTCACAACAAATCGAGAGGTTCCCGTTGTCCCGTTGTCCCATAGATAGCTGACAAAAGGTTCGGGATTGAGGGTTTTGGTGATGCTGCCACCCTGTCCTGCGCACAAAAAGGTGTCACCCAGATTCAAGTCAATCGGCTCTTTACCTTGAATCAAGGTCAAGGTGTCGATGCGGCGGCCGCAGGCGTTGATCGATTCCATCCAATACTTGCCAGGCTGACTATTGAACACTCGATAAGCCTGAGTAGACCCATTGTTCCAAATGTATTTGCGGTTGGCTACAGGCAAATCAACCGAGTAGGACCAAGTGGGTGTGCAAAACAAGGTATCGCGGAAGCCGGGATGGCTTGGGGCCTGATCTTGAACCACTACCACGGTGTCTTTGCGGCTGCCGCAAGGGTTGCTAGTGGTAAGGTAGTAGGTTCCTTCGGCAAAAAAGGTGCGAGTGGCCGTCCCTGTTCCATTCTCCCAAGAGTAGGTAGCTGTCAAAGGCTGAGTGCCATCAACCGCCAAAGAACCGATCTCCTTGCACATGTAGACCGTGTCTTTCAAGACTTGTATGGGCAATGGACAGGCTTGGTTGCATTGCACATTTTCGTTCAAGGATACAGCCGTCAAAGACAAGCCCAAATCGCTGGTAAAATCTCCACTGACGGTAGAATCTTTGACCGAATAAGAAACCAAAGGGCGATTCAAGGCGAACGAGGTCCAGGTGTAGTCATTCATGCCGCAAGAATTCGCCGCTGGGCTCACGGTCATGCGGGCGAAGCTGGTTTGAAAGTTGGAAGGTCGGCCTACCGCATTGATACCACCTGAGGGCCGGTTGTCCAACGCGTAGGAGTAGCGTCCAGCATCAAAATTCTGGGTATATCCAAAGTATAGAATGGAACCATCTTTCAAGGCCCCGTTGGCAGGGTTCAACTCCAACAAGCCTTGTCGAGTGCGCGGCAAGGTGTTGTCGGTTTGGGCGCCGACCCACAAGGAGCCATCGTACACCATCGCCGACGGATAATCGTTTCGATTGGTCCCCATGCCCACCGTCCAGGCCAAGGTTTGGCTGCTCAGGTTGAATTGGGCTATCAGTACATCGTTGTTGCCTCTTGAATTGGTGCGGCCGCTGATCCAAACGGTATTTCCGTTGATCAGCAAGTTGTTGTAGGTGTTCAACCCGTTGTTGTTTCCTTTGAATGCCGCCTTAACCGAACCATCGGTATTGAGCAACAACAAGAAGGGTTTCAAGTTGTTGTTGTTGGCCCCGCATTGACCGACGACTATGACCGTTCCGCCAGACTCTCCAATGGAGTAGGCCCGTTGAACGGTTTCTCCAAAATCAAACAGGCGAAAGAATTGCTCAATTCCATTGGTATCCAATTTGATAACGGCCACCTGTTCTTTGCTGGACCATTGGGCATCAAAGCCGGCTGAATACAGGTACTTTCCACTCAAACAAACGCCTTTGAGACCCGAAGCCCGACCAGCAGCACTTTTGTTGGCAAAAATGCGCGACCACTTCAAGGATCCATCGGCATTCGCGGCAAAAATGGCTCCCAAATTGGCATTGACAGCCCCAGCCTCGAACGACTCTCCACAAAGAGCAAAAGAACCGCCCGGAAATGGCGCTACTTCTATGAATTCTCCTGTCTGGTTGCGATTGGTTCCATAGCGATTGGACCAAACCAAGGCATGAGTGTCGTCAAAACGAGCGGCATAGAATTCCAAATCGTTGTTGGTTCGACGAACGATGCCGCCAACCGTGTAGGCGTCGGTTTTTGTACCCGCTGCGGTGTAAATTTGACGAACGCTGTACGGAATGAATTGATTGAGCCCCGTGCCATTTCCAGGGGAATAAACAGCATACTCTTTGTCGAAGAAATCATAATTCACACCCTGACCAATCAGAATTGAAAAATTCAAGAATAACAGGAATAAAGCCAAGAGCTTTGGCGAACGGGTAATGGTCATAGAGTCCTGCCGCTACGCGGCAACGAGATTAAGACGGCAAAAGTACCTTTTTCGTTTAGTTCGCTGCGTCATTTTACAGTTGCATGACAAATGCCCAGGGCTGTAGCCAAGAGATTAGCCATCAAAGGCCTCTAAGGCCGCAACCTAAATCGTATCTTTGCACCCGATTTAGCGAGACCCATGGCCAAACACAGCATCATTTATACCCTGACAGACGAGGCTCCTGCCTTAGCGACTTATTCATTTTTGCCCATCATCGAGGCTTATGCCCAAAAAGCAAACATTGAAATCGAAACCCGCGACATCAGTCTGTCTGGCCGTATTTTGAGTCAATTCCCAGAGTATCTGAAGCCCGAACAACGCATTGCCGATGACTTGGCTGAATTGGGCCAATTGGCCACTCAACCCGAGGCCAACATCATCAAATTGCCCAACATCTCGGCTTCGGTCCCCCAGCTAAAAGCGGCCATTGCGGAATTGCAGGCTCAAGGGTATGCCATTCCTAACTACCCCGAAAATCCCCAAACACCTGAAGAGCAGGAGGCCAAATCCCGCTATGACAAGGTAAAGGGTTCAGCCGTCAACCCCGTTTTGCGCGAAGGAAATTCCGATCGCAGGGCTCCCAAAGCGGTCAAAGAATACGCCAAGAAACACCCCCACCGCATGGGTGCTTGGAGTGCTGATTCTCAGTCACGTGTAGCCCACATGATGGGCGGTGATTTTTACGGCAGCGAGCAGTCGTTGACCACCAACGATTCAACTTCGGTAGACCTGGTGTTCACCTCTGAATCTGGCGAGAGTCAGATCCTAAAAGCCGGCATCAAATTGCAGACTGGTGAAATCATCGACACGGCTACCATGAGCTTATCTCAACTCAAAACCTTTGTAGCCGAAGAAATGCAAAAGGCCAAAGCTGAAGGCACCTTGTTTTCCGTGCATTTGAAAGCCACCATGATGAAGGTCAGCGATCCCATCATGTTCGGCGCTTTTGTCGAAGTCTTTTTTGGTGACGTATTCGCCAAATACGGCGAAGATTTTGCTGCTTTGGGTGTAGACACCCGCAACGGTTTGGGTGATGTTTATGCCAAAATTCAATCGCTTGATGCAGGCAAACGCATCGAAATCGATGCGGCCTTGAAAGCAGCCATAGCTAACGGTCCCGCATTGGCTATGGTCAACAGCGACAAAGGCATTACCAATTTGCATGTACCCTCTGATGTGATCATCGATGCGTCCATGCCCGCCATGATTCGCGAATCTGGCCGCATGTGGAATGCCGAAGGCAAGACCCAAGATACCGTAGCCGTCATTCCCGATCGTTGCTACGCCGGAGTCTACGATGCTACCATTGAATTCTGCAAGAAAAACGGAGCATTAAACCCCGCTACTATGGGCAGTGTCAGCAACGTAGGTTTGATGGCCCAAAAGGCTGAAGAATACGGTTCTCACGACAAGACCTTCCAAATGAAAGCCGCTGGCCGTGTCGATGTCATCGATGCTGGTGGCAGCGTATTGATGACTCAAAGCGTTGAGGCCGGCGACATTTTCCGCATGTGCCAGGTCAAAGATGCCCCCATTCAAGATTGGATCAAATTGGCGGTCAACCGCGCCAAGGCCACCCAAACTCCTGCCGTTTTCTGGCTGGATGAGAACCGCGCACACGACCGCGAATTGATTGCCAAAGTGCATCAATACTTGCCCCAACACGATACCAATGGCTTGGAATTGCTGATCAAAGATCCTCGCAGTGCCACCCAATTCTCATTGGAGCGCATTGTGCAGGGATTGGATACGATCTCGGTAACGGGCAATGTTTTGCGCGATTACTTGACCGACCTATTCCCCATCTTGGAAGTGGGAACTTCGGCCAAAATGCTGAGCATCGTTCCCCTGATGAACGGTGGTGGATTGTTCGAAACCGGTGCCGGTGGTTCTGCCCCCAAGTTGGCCCAACAGGTGTACGACGAAAACTACTTGCGCTGGGATTCCCTAGGCGAATTTTTGGCCCTGGCCGTTTCTTTTGAGCATTACGCTCAGGTTACCGGCGATCAGAAGGCTCAGGTATTGGCAAACACGCTGGATGCAGCTACGGCCAAATACTTGGACAATGACAAAGGCCCAACACGCAAGATTGGCAGCTTGGACAACCGCGGTTCTCATTTCTACGTAGCTCTGTATTGGGCTCAGGAATTGGCCGCTCAGAATCAGGACAACGATTTGAAGCAAGCGTTCAACGCTCTGGCTGCAAGCCTGTCAGCTGAAGAAATAAACATCGTTGGCGAATTGAATGCTGTTCAAGGTCAAGCTACTGATCTCGGCGGATACTACCGCCCCAATACCGAAAAAGCCGACCGCATCATGCGACCCAGCGCTACGCTCAATCGTTTGTTGGCCGAAGCTTAATCGACCAGCATTTCTTTCAGTACCGCCTTGACCTTTCGTATGGCCAAGGCATTCAGTCGGGCCATGCGCCCCTGCACCTGTAGTTTGTCGATTCGACACATCCCTTCAAGGGCCACTTCGCTGTGAAAGTCCCATTCATCTAAGACCACACGAGTGGGCCACGTCTGCACTTGGCTGCTCAAAGGCGCTGCCAATACATGAGACAAATGCGCATTCATTTCTACCGGGGAAAGAATGACAAAGGGCCGCTGAACTTGATCATCCAACTCCACCCAGTGAATGTCATAGGGCCTCAATACCATGGCTCTACCGGTATGTTGTTGGACGGAACGCTGGTTTCTGTACCTGTTTGAAAGGCGACTTCCCAATCAGCTCGGCGATTTTTGGCAGGCTGCAAGCGCAGGCCCTCTGCCTCTTCGACCAACTCAAAATACTCCGGGTGCCCCATTTTCTTGAGCACAGAGGCCGGCAATCGCAAGCCTTTGGAGTTGCCAATCGGTACCACTGGGATTTTCATAGCGGCAATTTCGTAATTACAATGTAATTACACAATACAAGGAAAAAAATGCCCTTTCGGGCATACACTTGGGTTCAAATGCCTTGCTCCTGCAACATAACACCCGCGCGTTTCAGGTCTTTGTAGACCCCGATTTGATTGATGACCACCAAGGCCGGAACCACAGCAGCCAAGGCAGGATTGACCAACGATACGGGAATGGCCACCGCAGAAATCAACAAGGAATTGGTGGCTCGCTTGCCTGCCCTAGCCAGGAAATAGCCCGCCGTGGGCACCTCCCCACTCACCGATACCATCTCCATTCTCAGGGCAGCCTTGTCTTTTTCAATTTCAAAAAACTCGTAGCGATCGATGTACAAGTTCTTGAGTGTCTTTTGGATGTAGCGCAAATCACTCACCCTTCCACCTTCCAAATACTTCAAGGTGATGCGGTAGGTATCGTGTATCAAAATTCGCCCTTCCAAGCTAGAGGTGTCTCGCGTGGTTCGAGCGACGATGTGGTAACTCGGAATCTGATTCTCCCAATACAGGGTGTCATTCGAGGCCCAATAAATGGCATTCCCCTCCCAATACTCACCATTGGGGAGAAGTTGAGCGGAAACCGAACCGACTAACAGAGAAAAGAGCAAAACCAAATACCGCATGACCAAAACTAGGTTATCGACCACACAATTCCTTGTACTCGCAATAAGCACACAAGCCGTGCCCTTCGCGCAGCATCTCGAATTCCGACTTGTCTCGCGGCAAATTGTTCTCGATATCAGTGGTCAAGGCATACATCTCTTGTGTTTCACTAGCCACGACTTGAATGAAACTGGCTATCTCTTCGGCCTGCAAATCAAGCGCAACTTCTTCGTACTCGGGTTTAAAAAAGACGACACAAGCTTCGATGTCCTGAGTAGAAACTCCCAGGTTTTCGGTGGCAAACAAGGCATAACCCAACAGTTGCTTTCTGAACTTATCGGGGTCTTTCTTGCCGGTTTTCCAATCCAAAATCAGCACCTTGTCGCCTTGCGGAATCAAGAAATCGACCTTGCAGTAGGCTTTCAATCCCCCCACACGGGTTTCACCATAGCCTTCGGGTTCGATGATGGCCGATTGAAGCTCTACATCAGACAGTGCCAACAATCGCTCCCAGGCGGGTGAATCCAAAAAACGAAACACCATATCCTTGACCGCAGTCTCTATTTCCTGCTGGGGTATGCTCTCAAGTGTCTTGTAATGAATCTCAAAAAAGC
>JAQCBH010000025.1 GCA_027621365.1 Bacteroidota bacterium
ATCAGGAGAACAGCCATCGCTCAAAACCACCGAATACACCGAAGAAGAAGCGGGCAAAACCGAAACAGACAGCCCCGATAGACCGCCCGTCCAAGAGGCCGAATAACCCGATCCCAAACCGCCAATTGGCAGAACAGAAAGATCAACCGAAGAACCCACGCAAATCGTGGTGTCAGAAGAGACCAGACCGCTCAAAGCAGGATACGTATAAATTAGAGCCGTATCCCAAGCCGAAGCCACCGAACAGCCATCGTCCAATCGGGTCCAAAGCACCAGGGTATCCGAAACCGACTCCAAGACCGACATGGAAAGACCCGAAGAAGAAGATCCCGAACCGCTGGGTGCAGTACCCAAGGGCAAGGCCCAATAAGACCAGGTATAGCCCAAGGTATCCCCGCCATTGGCGGCAAACAAACGGGAGGCCGATTGGCCAATGCAAACTAGGGTGTCGTTAGGGCCCGTAATGTCCAAGCCCGGCTTTACCCAAACCCAAACCGAAGCCGTATCGGGTTGATCGGTACAACCGTCGTTCAAGACGACTTGATAGGAAGTAGAAACCGACGGAGAAACCGAAACGGAAGCACCCGGACCCATGGCTGGGTTCCAGGTATAGCTGTAACCAGAGGCCAATCCACCTGAAGCCGTGGCTTTCAAAGAAACCGACTGGCCCAAACACAAGACAGTATCAGAAGGTGCCAAGGAAACAGACAGGGGCTCTCGAACCTGAACCAACACCGTATCCAAAGCCTCGTTCCAAGAACAGGCATCGCGCAAACGCAAAACGAAACTGGAATCGGTCAAAGGCCTTACCCATTTCTGGGAACCGCCTCGAACTCCGTTCCAGTAGTGCAAGAAATCGGGAGCCCATCCGCCCTTGCCTATGGCTTTCAACAAGACGCTATCTCCGTAACAAATCAGGGTATCAACAGACGGCTGCAGAGAGACCGACAAGGAAGGTCGAATGCCCTCAAATTCGATCTTGAATCCCGCGCCTTCGACCGCTGGGTCGGTATAGTTCTTTAGGATCAAGGTATTGCCCGCAAACTGGTGCCAGCTACCCACAGCCTTGCCCTGCAAGGCGGGGTTGGTACCCGTCAAACGGCCCAATTTGTTGGCCCATGATTCATCGTTTTTGAACAAGACCAAGGAGTCGTATCCGCTTTCGTAATCGCAGAACAAAAAGCGAAAACGCAGCGAATCGGCTCCGGGAATTTGCAGCACCAAAGCCGTGTTGCGATTGGGGTTGTAAGTGCCGTCGGCTCCATCGTCATAGATGTATCCGAAGCAACGACTGGCGGTATCCCGACCGCTTTCGGGCAGGAAGACCCCAAAACAGAGGTCGGCCATCGAATCAACCTGCACTTGGCCGGCCATGAAAATGGAATCGGTATGGGCGCCTGAACAGGCCACCGCTTTCAAGGACACGTCATAAGTGCCGTAATTGCTGTAAGCATGGGTAGGATTCAGCGCCGTCGAAGTCGTGCCGTCGCCAAAGTACCAGGTCAAGGAAATGAAGTTCTCGCTCTTGTTGGCGAACTGTACCGATTGACCGGTTCGGCAGACCAAGGTATCGGAACGAAAATTGGCTTTCACGTAGGTCGAGTCGTATTTGCCCCCGACCCCGCAAACCCACCAAGCATTTGTCACCGAAATAACCTCAGGCGAGCAATTGCCATAGAGATCGGTGGCAGACATGATGGAATAAGTACGGGCATCGGCGTGCTGGGCCGACTTGGTCAAATACACACTGAGGTTTCGGTAGGCAATTTTGCCAGCCTCTTCCATGCCCAAACTGTCGATGGAAAAGCTCCAACCCTTTTCGTTGGTACCCGAAACGCCTTCGCTGAGCAGATAAAACCAGTAATTCTGTACCCCGCTGTTGTAGTGCACACCGCCGTTGTCGCCGCTGCCGCTGTACCACTTCACTCCCTTGTAAAACTTGGGATGGTTGAACAAGTTGGGGTTCTCCATGGCGCGAATGCCATTACCCGAAGGGGTCATGTCTTCGCCTATGCGCCAGCTCCAATCATTCGGCCGACCGTACTGCTCGACGGCATTGCCAAAAATATCGGAAAAGCTCTCGTTTAAGGCTCCACTCTCGTAGCTGTAGACCAAATTGGCCGTATTGCTGGTCACCGCGTGGGCAATTTCATGGCCGCAAACATCGATGGCGGTCAAGGGCGTGAAAGTGCTCCCATTCCCATCGCCGTAGGTCATGCACCAGCCGTTCCAAAAGGCGTTGTTGTAGTTTGACGAGTAGTGCACGAAGCTGTAAATCTTCGCGTTGTTGTTGTCGTAACTGTTTCGATTGTGCTCCTTTTTGAAGTAATCGAAGGTTACTTGCGCCCCCCAATGAGCGTCAGGCGCCACCTCGTCCTTTTGGGCATTTACGTTGTTCCAAAAGTTGTCGGCATCAGTGAAATCAACGGCTGAATTGTAGTTCGTTCCGTTGTTCATGTCGTAGGTTTCAATACCGTTTCCCCGACCCGCTTCCCGAAGTCGATACTGCCCCGCACCAGTACTATCAGTAACCATCGACTGCGTATCGGAGTACTTGGTCTTGGCCTTGCCCGTTACATCGGTGTGGTGAATCAATTCGTGCTCACCCAAAAGGGCTCCGGTTCCTGCGTCCAAAAACACCTCGCGGGCCCAGGCCGTATCGGCCGCATAGACCTTGTATTGGTGGGCCATGCGGTGCGCCTGATCCAAACGGTTTACCGGCGCGTACCAAACCGGTTTTCCCTGCGGATAAAAACTCGTATCACTTCGTCCTTGAACCTGTTGAAACAAACGGGTCAAGCCTTCGTCTTCCCAAGCCCAGCGAACTACCGGTTGTTGGTTCAAATAGACCTGCAAGTCAGCCTGCTGATCGAGCAAATTCTTCACCGGATCGGAAGACAACAAAGAGGCCGGGACCAAGGCACCATTCACCCTGAAAATTTGACCGTCACGAAGGTGCAGAATGGCTTCGCCAAAATAGACATCAGCGCCAGAGACCACCTGTTGAAGGCGAATGTGCTCCTGGCCCAGTTCATCGGTAAATCGGGAAATTTCCCGCCAAGTACTCCCTTGAGCCGCACCCAGTTTCTCGGCCAAGACGGGCCAATTCTCTACAGAAATGGGCCGCTCTAGTTGAACAAATGCTACCGTACCCAACTGCTCATGATTCCAAGTATTGGGCAAGGGTTGGGCCTTCAACAAACCAGCCGAAGCCAGCAAAACGAATAGGATTCTCCGCCAGAACATAAAAAAGGGAGCCACTGGGGCTGCCTCAAATATAAGCAATAGAAAAATGAGGTTAGCAGTGCTCGGCGTAAGCGCCTTGCAAAGCATCGGCAATCATGTCGGCGCTGCGGCCTTCAATGTTGTGACGCTCAATCATGGCCACCAATTCCTTGCCTTTGAACAAAGCAATTGCGGGAGAACTGGGGGGATAGGGCATCATGTATTCACGGGCTTTGCTGGTGGCATCCAAATCTTGTCCAGCAAACACGGTGAACAATTGGGCGGGCTTTTTATCGCCCTGCAAGCTCTTCAATACACCGGGACGGCAAGAACCTGCTGCGCATCCGCAGACAGAATTCACCACTACCAAAGCGGTGTCGTTGTTGGAATCCATAGCCGCTGAAACCTCATCGGCCGATTTCAATTCGGTAAAACCTTGGTTGGTCAATTCAGCCCGCATGGGCGCTACAAGCATTTCAGGATAAGGCATGGGGCAAAGATACAACCCGATTTCTCCTATGAAACAGGCTTTGTACGGGTGGCAATAATTTGACGACCAAACTTCTACGAAGTCACCTCTTCGCCGCCAATGAATACGCGTTGGGCGTGGTTGATGCCCATGAAATAGGGAATCGACAACCAGGCATCTTGGCTACGGGTGGTCCAGAAATCGGCGCGCTTGCCTACCGACAAGGAACCTAGTTGGTCTTCCAGACGAAGGGCGCGAGCTGCATTGGCCGTCGAGGCCCAAAGTGCCTCTTCGGGCATGAGTTTCATCTGGGTGCAAGCGAGCGCCACAACGGCTTGCATGCTCAACATAGGGCTGGAACCCGGATTGAAGTCAGAGGCGATGGCCAGGGGCAGGCCAGCGGCGATCAATTCTCGACCGGGGGTATAGGGCAGGCCCAGAAAATAGGAAGTTCCGGGCAGAGCCACGGGCACTACTTCGCTTTGCTGCAAACAAGCAATTTCATCGGGACCGCAGTGTTCCAAGTGGTCTACGCTGTAGGCGCCGTGAGCAGCCGCAACTTGAACCCCACCGGTGAGGCCGAGTTCGTTGCCGTGAATTTTGGCGGGGAGGCCTGCGCGCGCGCCGGCCTCCAATATGCGGGCGGTTTGTTCTACGGTAAAGAACCCGCGGTCGCAGAATACGTCGATGTGATCGGCTAGCCCTTGGTCAAGCACGCGGGGCAACATTTCTTCGATCACCAATTTTACATAGTCATCTTCCCTACCCTTGTACTCTTTGGGGAAGGCATGGGCACCCAAAAAGGTGGTGCGTATGGTCAAGGGCAAATTTTCTTGCAAGCGTCTGGCTACCCGCAAGATTTTCAATTCAGATTCGATGCTCAAGCCATAACCGCTTTTGATCTCCAAGCAGGTGGTGCCATGGGCCATCATGTTGCGCACGAAGGCTTCCGATTGCCGGTACAACTGCTCTTCTGAAATCAGGGCCATCTTGGCGGCTGAGTTTAAGATGCCGCCGCCTGCAGCGGCGATTTCCTCGTATGAGGCTCCTTTCAAACGAAGGGCAAATTCCTCGTGACGAGGAGCGGCAAATACAGCATGGGTATGCGAGTCAACATATCCTGGCATGACCTCAACTCCGCCTAAATCAACGATGATATCGGCTCTAGGAGCTTCTCCCGAACCCAGCTCAAGTATGATCCCCTCTTCGACCAACAGGTAGGCGTCTTTCAAGGGTTCCATCTGGCTCATTTGAGCCCCTGAACGGAACGATTCGCCTTGGGGCAAATGGCCTGCCAATTGGGAAATACCGGTAAAGAGTTTGCGCATCGATGCAAAAAAAGCATATTTGAGGCAGTTCCTATGCCTGAAAGTCTAAACGAGATTTTGAAATTGCCCATTCAGATGGGGAAAGACTGTTTCCTAGCGCCCAATGCGACAGCCATTGGGCGCGTCAGCTTGGGTGAGCAAGTGTCGATTTGGTTCGGTGCTGTGCTCAGGGGCGATACCGATCAGATAACGGTGGGTGAGCGCAGCAACATCCAAGACAACGCTGTTTTGCACGCTGACCCCGGTGATCCCTGTACCATTGGCCCGGACTGCGTCATCGGCCATGGAGCCATTGTACATGGAGCCACCTTGGAGCATCATGTACTCGTGGGCATGAATGCTGTGGTACTCAACAATGCCCAAGTTGGATATGGAAGCATCATAGGCGCCAATGCCTTGGTTCCCCAAGGCGCCATCATCCCTCCCTTTTCTTTGGTGCTGGGTACGCCCGCCAAAGTGGTCAAAACCCTAGGGCCCGAAACCCTGGAGCGCATTCAAAGCAACGTAGACGAATACGTTCAAAGAGCCCATTCTTACCGCGAACATTACGCTCAAAAGACCCAATAAGGGCTTCTTGGCATTATTTTTGGGACTTTAAGGACCCAAAATGCCCCGGTCATCAAAATATGTATACAATCCTAAAACCCTTATGTTCGAAAGGGTTAGCCCAAAGTCGGAATACGTTCGTTGGCGTCTGGCTGGGATGATTTCATTCCTCATATTATTGATTGGTTCATCTGTCTATTTAATTGACCAATACTTGTATACACCGGTTGATCGTCAAATAAGAGATCAAAATCGACTTCTAAAGGCAGAATTAAGCATCTTAGAAAATCAGATCAACGTTCTAGAAAAAAAAATGGGCACCCTTCAATCTCGTGATGTCAACATTTACCGAGCCATTTACAATGTAGACCCTCCTCAAAAACGAGATCCAAGAGGTACAGATTACAAAGAATTACTAAAATTACCCAATGGCAAAATTCTGCACCGCTTAAAAACAAAAATGGAAAGATTGGAAGAGTTGGCAGAAACCCAAATGACCAGTTATCAGGAACTAAATAAATTGGCTAAAAATAGACAAGATCTAATTGATGCCATCCCAGCAATAATGCCAGTCGCCAATAAAAAACTCCGTCGCATGGCGTCGGGTTTTGGCTACCGCAAAGACCCCTTTTACCATACCACCTCTTTTCATGCTGGTATGGATTTTACAGCCGAGACGGGCACGGAAGTTTATGCGACTGGAAATGGGATCATTGAAAAAGTTCAATCGGACCGATGGGGGTATGGAAATCACATCGTCATTCGTCATGGATATGGATATACTACCCTATATGGACATTTGAGCCGATTTGCTATAAAATCAGGCACCAAAGTCGTAAGAGGGCAGCTAATCGGATACATCGGCAGCACGGGCCGTTCAACTGGCCCTCATTTGCATTACGAAGTTCGGTACAAAAACAACCCTTTAAATCCAGCATTTTTTTACCGGAACGATTTGACTGATGAGGAATACCAAGAAATGCTGGATCAAGCTCAACAAGAATCCACGCGCTTCGATTGATTTGAGGCTTAGACCTTGCGAGCCACAGCGCACCCGGAACCACCGTATTATCCTCCCAAAAGAGAAGCACGCAACTGCTTGTTCATACACGCGGAGAAGTGTAGGTTTGCACCATGGAGACGGCCCCAACTAAGAAGTATTTCAAGATTGGCGAGGTGAGCAAGATGCTCGGCGTGCCGCCTTCTACCCTGCGGTTCTGGGAGAAAAATTTCCCGCAAATCAAGCCGATGAAGAACAAAAAAGGCGACCGCATTTACAACCTGACAGACCTAGACCTGCTCAAGAATATTCAGTATCTTGTTAAGGAGAAGGGCATGCATTTGGCCAAAGCCTCGAAGCAAATCAAGCGGGGCGCGGATTTGAGTGATCCTAAACTGGAATTGGTCAAACAGCTGAGAGCCTTCAAAGAACAACTATTGGACTTGAAAAAGCAGCTGGAATGATCAAACGAGTGGGGCTGTGCCTCATACTTTTCCCAAAATTATTTGCACAAATCGCAAGTACTCCTTTCGCCTTGGGGGCTTGGCAAACGCCTATCAATTCACCTACTCCGGCTGCCGAATCCTACCTCGCCGCCGGCCCCGCAGACCTGTATCGCATGGCCATCCGAGCAACAACCATCCATTTTTCTGCCTCGGCCTGGCAGGAAGGCAGCCCTGATTTGCCGCAGCGTCACATCGATCTGGGCACCCACCTCTCCCTCAACCGCGACTGGCACTTGGAAGTCGCCATGGGCCTGGATCAGGTTCGCAGCCTTGACAAAGCCCTTCCGAGTTACTCCCTTGCCGTGGCTTACGAATCGACCTATTGGCTGCGATGGAATTCCCAGCCATTTCCTTCACTTTCTTACCCTCTTTCCAATGCTCGATCATTGACCCCGGCACGGACACAGTCTTTGATTGGGGGCTACCACTTTTGCCTGCCGGATGAAATTGGTACTACCCTGCAAGTTCAATTGGGCTTGTTTGCCGATGAAGCTACTTGGGCCTTAGGCTGGCGTCAAGATTGGCGCGAATCAAACTGGCACAGCCTTTTGGCCTTCGAAAGCGGACCTTACCCGCTGCGCCTAGTGATGGAATGGAAGCAATGGCAAGCCGCCTTGCGCTATCACGGTCAACTCAGACCTAGCCTAGCATTGGGTTGGCATCGATCCGTGACCAAGTGAGGCGGGCGCAATTAAACTCCTACCTAAAGCCTAGGTTCTTCCGGAACTAAGCGTTTGATTCACGACTACCGCAGGGGGTGACAAGCACCTTTGCTGCATGATTCGAACGATTGTTTTGATGATGGGTTGCTGGGTTGGACTGCTCAAGGCCCAAGATAACTGGGAGCCGCGACAAACTGTGATTGACCTGCAGGAGACACTGGGTTTGGGAGAGAGCGACTGGCAGCTGCGCAGCAGCTGGGGGCGCGGCGCAGCCGCGCCTGTCCACGCCGTTGGGACGGCCTGGGCTCAGTCGACTCGGGTGTATTGGAAGGGGAAAGAAGCGAGCGCCAGTTTGGCCCTGCAAACCGATGCATTTGAAAAAGGCTTGGATTATATTGGATTCAGTGCCCATGCTAAAAAGTGGTTCGTGGGAGACATGCAATTGTTCATTGGGCAAGGCTTGGTTTGGGGGCAGGGGCAGCCGGCATTTGGAGGTTTGCAACCCATTCGATTGGAGATGCATCCGCAGTTGTTGCAGACTTACAGAGGAGTGCGTGAAAATTATGCGATTCGAGGAGTTGGATATACATCTCAAAAAGGGCCTTGCGAATGGGGATGCATCTTGGGGAGGCGAAAATGGGATGCCCGCTGGGAGGGTGGAGAATTGAAATCGATTGATCGCAGTGGTGAACACCAAACACCCCTTAGTCTTGAGCGAAAAAGAAACCTGGGCCAACAATCGCTGATCGCTTTCGGCAGCTACAATTGGATACGAAATGGGAATGCTCATCTTCCGCATTGGAAAATGGGCACGGCCCTTGGCCTTTCTCGATTCTCGACTGAACATCAGCTCCCTAACCCTTGGATGATGGCCAGTAGCCTATGGGCCTCTGGTCCATTGGGGATGGGAACCGTGAGTATTGAATGGGCCAAAGAAGGTTTTGAAGCCCCGCGCACCATTGTCAAATACAGCCAAGCCTTGAGCAAATGGGCCGACTGGGGCCTTGAATTCAGCCGCCGGTCGAGCAGCGAGAAGCCTCAAATTGGTTTGGATTCCGATGAGGATCTCCCTGAGGGCTCTTCGGGCAAGTTGCTGTTTTTGTGCGGTCCTAACTGGAGTCGATGGCAGTGGGCAAGCCAATGGCGTTTGCCTGTAGAAACGATGGTAACAGCCCAATGGGAACATCGCTTGTCCCAGGGAGGAGAGAAACGTAAAGCGGCAGCAGGTCAGCTCAGTGCTTGGAAATGGGAATGGCGGGCCAGCGGCCAAGCCGCTGAAGTTTTGATTCAATGCCGCGCCCAGCTGCGCTGGGCGCTCCCGTCCTCCCTCCACAACCGCTTTTTCCAAATCAAAGCACAGGTCTCTCAATTGACAGGAAACAAGCCTTCAACCATTGATTTTGCCAATTCTCATCATGAACCTTCAGCCCAGTTGAATGGTACGCTCAAGTGGGGCAAACAAAGCCTAGGCGTGGTGCTATTCAGAGGCTCTTCCCTGCAATGGGCCTCCTTGCCCAGTTTGCCCTACCAATCTTCTTGGCGACCCGTGTCGGGAAATGGCCTTTGTGTGAGTGCTGCTTGCCGTTGGCCCCTGGGTCAAAAGGTGGAATTGCAATGGCAATTTCTGTATCAATCTCCTTCCACATCAGAAGCCTCAATGCTTCGTATGTTTGCACAAGTACAATGGAAAGCCTGAACTCCCTTTGCCAACTGAGCGTCAACATCAACAAGTTTGCAACCTTGCGCAATGCCCGTGGGGGCAATAACCCCAATGTACTTCAAGTCGCTTTGGATTGCGAATCATTCGGAGCACAAGGCATTACGGTTCATCCACGGCCCGATGAGCGCCACATTCGCTACCAAGATGTGCTAGACATTAAGCCTCATTTGTCAACTGAGTTCAACATTGAAGGTTACCCCAGCCCCGACTTTCTAGATCTAGTCAAAGAGGCCAAGCCGGCTCAAGTGACTTTGGTTCCCGACCCTCCAGGGGTTTTGACTTCCAGTGCCGGCTGGAATACGCCCAAATACCAAGACTTTTTAAAAGAAGTGGTCCGGGATCTGCACCAGGCCAGTTGCCGGGTTAGTTTGTTTTTGGACCCTAATCCCGACTGGGTGGAGGCAGCTGCTAAAACGGGGGCTGACCGAATCGAACTGTACACAGAATCGTATGCTGTAGGTTACAAACGAAACAAAGAGGAAGCCGTCGCACCTTATGTTCAGACCGCGTTAAGGGCTCGTGAATGCGGTTTGGGCGTGAATGCAGGCCATGACCTTGATTTGGAAAACTTGCAATATTTGGCAGAACAGATTCCCTTTTTAAGCGAAGTGAGCATTGGCCATGCCCTGGTTTGCGATGCCTTGTATTTGGGTCTGCACAATACCATACAGCTGTACCGTTCCAAACTGCTTAGAGCTTCGGGACAATAAATCTCTCCGTCATGAACAGATTGTACAAGCTCCGCTTGGGGGTCTTGGTTTCCTTTCTATGTCCGCTCTTTTTGGAAGCGCGCAACAAGGGGGAGCAATTAGATGGGGCCGAATGGGGATTTCCCATGCACCGATCGATCAACCGCAAGGCTTGCGAATCCTTGCCAGAACCATTGAAAACCTTTTATATGGTTCACCAATCCTATCTGGAAATGCATGCCACCGACGCCGACAGCCGCCGCTACGCGGCGGCCGACGAAGCTTGTCGCCACTTCATTGACGCTGATCATTACGACCAAGCTCTGCCCTTGGATAGCCTTCCCTTATTTTTGGATTCGGCCTTGGCTCGGTTTGGAGATTCTTTTGTATATGCCCATGGCATCGTCCCCTACCAATGTTTGATTCACACTCGAAAACTTCAATGGGCTTTTGAGCATCAGAATATGGAGGCCATACTTCGCTACTCGGCCGACTTGGGTCATTATGCCGCTGATGCAAATGTACCCTTGCACACGCACAGCAATTACAACGGTCAGTTTACCAATCAATGGGGCATTCATGTCCTATGGGAAACCGAACTGCCCTTTTACTATCAAGACACACTAGAATCTATGCTCACTCAAGGTAGCGTCGTGTACGACATCCCGGCCTATATGCACCAGCGAGTAGAAAAGGCCCATCAACTCGCTAGCCAGACCTTAGAAGCAGAGCGAGTGGCCAGAAGATCGGTTCCCGTGCCGGCTCAATTCGCCTTTGTCTGGCAGGGAAAAACGCGCAAGAAAATGGCCTCTTGGACATTCGCCCAAACCTATGGACAAAGGGTTTTAGCCTCGATCATCGAACAATACACCACCTCTGTGAATACCGTATCAAGTCTGTGGTTTACCGCTTGGGTGATGGCGGGTGAACCGCTTTTGCCCTCTGACCATCAAGGTCAGGATTGGCCCGTTCCCATTCAACAAGAAAGCTGGGACCACGAATAAAAAATAGCTTAGAAGTTGGGCTTCAGGCTGTATTCGGAGTAGAAATCCAAGACGATGTCAACGGCCTCTTCAGCTGAGTCAACCAGATGAAAGAGTTTGGTATCGCCTGGCGAAACATAGGCATGTTCTTCGATCAAGGATTGTTCAATCCAAGACACCAAGGGCTGCCAAAAGGCCTTGTCGACCAAGACTATGGGAAACTTGGCTCGTTTATCAGTTTGAACCAAGGTCAGTGCCTCAAATAGTTCGTCCATGGTGCCGAATCCGCCGGGCATCACAACAAAACCCTGGGCGTATTTCATGAACATGACTTTGCGAACAAAGAAGTAATCAAACATCAGCGCCTTATCCTTGTCAATGTATTCGTTGTTTGAGGTCTCAAAAGGCAAATTGATGCAAAGTCCTACTGAAGCAGATCCTCCTTCTTTGGCTCCGAGGTTGGCCGCTTCCATAATGCCAGGGCCACCTCCAGAGATCACACCCAACCCGGCTTCTGACAATTTCCGGGCTATGGTTTGGGCCAATTCGTAGTGGCGGGTTCCAGGCTTGGTTCGGGCCGAGCCAAACATGGACACGCAGGGGCCAATACGGGCTAGGTTTTGGTAGCCATCGACCAATTCGGCCATGATTTTGAATATGCTCCAGCTATTGGTTGAAGCCACTTCGGGCCAGCGTTTGTTGGCAAAAGCGCGTTTGATTCTCTTTTTGTCTTTATCGCTCAGCATATTTACAAATTAATAATTTTCATTTCGATGCGGCGATTTTTTGCTCGACCCTGTTCGGTTTCGTTGCTGGCAATGGGCTGGGTTTCACCGTAGCCTTTAAACTGAATACGCTGCGCATTGACACCCTGTTCAATCAGGTAGCGAGCCACGGTTCCCGCTCTGCGGTTGGACAGCTCCAAGTTGTAATCTTCGCTGCCTTCGCTATCGGTGTGGCCACTGATCTCAATGTGCAACTTTGGGTTCTGATTCAACCAATCCATCACGCGAGCCAGCTCTACTTCTGACTCGGGTTTGAGGTTGCTCTTGTCCGTATCAAAGAAAATATTTTCCAACACCAAGCGCTGATTGACCACTACAGGTTCCAAGAAAATATCAACCACAAAAGGCGAATCCAGGCCTTGGGCGGTGGGTTGAAAGTTCAGAGATTGGAACATGAATCCGTCGGCATAGGCGTTCCAAGCGTAATTACCGCCGGGAACCAGAGGCACCAACACCTGTTCGGTACTATCGGTTAACAAGGTGCGTTTGGCTGCCACTTCCACCAGGCCCAAACGGGCCGCCAAAGGTTGGCCTGTGATGCGGTTAAAAATTCGAGCCTGCACATAAGTGACAGCCATTGGCTTCAATGTCTGGGGCACGTGAAAACGGTAAATATCAAGGCCACCCTCGCCCCCTTCACGGTCAGAAGCGAAGAGCCCACTCTCGGCTTTGGCATCTATATAAATGCCAATATCGTCTTTGGGCGTATTCAGGCCTCGACCCAAATTTTGCGGTTCAGACCAAGATAGACCAGCGGTTCTGCGGCTGACGAACAAATCTTTTTGCCCGTAACCAGGATGCCCATCTGAAGAAAAATACAAGGTCATTCCATCGTAGTGAAGGAAAGGTGCTTCTTCGTCGCCAGTCGTATTGACAGGTGCTCCCAAGTTTTTAGGCTCGGTCCAACGTCCGTTTTGCAAGGTTGACATCCATAGGTCCTTCCCTCCCAGACCACCAGGTCGCGCACTGGCAAATAGCAAGGTATGGCCATCACCTGATAATGAAGGTTGGGCATCCCAAGATCGTGAATTGATGACAGGGCCCAAATTTTCTCTAGCGCTCCACCGATCAGGCCCATTGGGATTAGGAACGAGTCGGCTCACGAACAAGTCACAAGAACCATAGCCCCCTTGGTTGCATACGGTATAAATCAAGGTTCTGCCGTCACTGCTCATGGCCGTAGTGCCTTCGTTCTCATTGGTATTCATGTCACCGGGTGCCGCGCGAGCGCTCGTCCAATCTCCTTGTTGCCAGTAACTCACATAGAAATCTTCTTGCATGTCCATCAGACGGGTAAACACCAAGGTTCGGCTGTCGATCGAAAGGCCGGGCCAGTATTCGTGGCCTTTGGAATTGACCTTATTCCCTAAGTTTTCAATAGCCAAATCCTTGACCTGCATGAAATCAGACATGGCCATATCCAAACCCTCCTGAAGCCTTACCATACGGGCTTGCATGCCGCGCGATCCAGCGTGATCACTGGGGTTATAACCGTCAATTTCGGCGGCAACTTTCATCGCATCCATGTAGGACTGAGATTCATCAAGGCGACCCAATTGAAACAAATACGAGGCGGCAAAATAATAGGCCGGTTGATACAGCGGATCAGCTGCAATGCATTGTCGGTGGGCTTCCATGGCCTGTCCGCTATCCTTGAAATACTCATAAATGGCCGCTTGCAAGGCGTAAGGATCGGAGTAGGATTTATCGGTAGAAGATGCCTTTTCTGCCAAGCTTAGGGCCTTTTTGAAATCGCCCATGTCGAAGGCTCCGTTGGCTTGAGCCATTATTTTTTCAGCTTTCTTACGGCTGCCGCTGCTCTGGGCATGCAAGGGCATGCCGAGGCCGATAAGAGCGGCCGCCAACAGGCTGACTTTCGCGATGCGTGCAAATAATTTCTTCATGCGGTTTTGCAATTAACACAATACTCATCGCTTTCAGGCAAGAGCTATGCCAAAAGCTTCAATTCTTGAACCGAAAGCTAGCCAACAGGGTATCAATGTCCTGTCTAATGAATCGATAGCCAGGTGCAATCGAATCCATGTTGGTATGCTGATTGAAATACAGAGCCCCTCTCACAAAATTTCGTGAACTATCAGTTACAAAGAAGTTGAGGTTAGTGGCCGTATTTCCAACAATATCGAAGACCAATCCGCGCAAGTTGGGATTGATTTGACTCACAGGAAGTTCACTAATGTCATCGGCTCGTTGCAGGTGTTTGTAAACCAAACGACGGCTGTCGAACATCAAAGAATCAAACAGTTGCCAATCCGAAACGCGGTAATAGGTCAAATGCAGAGTGGCATTGAAGCCTGCGAACTGCAAATTGTACCAAGGGTCACGAGAGGCGTGAACCGTATCAAAATCCATTTGTGCGTAAGCCGGAATGCGACACTCAAAGGGGCTACCAACTTCGCGGTAATCAACAAATATTTTTTCTGGCAAGAACATTCGAGGATAGCCTTTTGGCTTGGGAACATACGCTTCCTCACCACTGCAGGCAGCCAGTCCTAATGCTAGCATCAGAGCGAATAACAAGGATGCCATCGAGGAGGTCGAAGGGGCTTCGTGAGGCAAAGTCACCTTTACTTTTTTCACTCTACGGGGATCAGCTGCAGTAACTAAAAATACCAAACCAGCGATGGTCAATGTATCCCCTCTTCGAGGAATGCGACCCAATTGCTCCGTCAATAAGCCCGCAACAGAGTCACTCTCCAATTCCAATTCATCAAAAATTCCCAGTGGCAAATCGCATTCGCGTATGAAATCAACTAGTAGAACTTTACCCTCTAACCAATAGGTATAGGCGTTCAAGCGCTGCACATCAAGAGCTTCGTCGCGATCAAATTCGTCATCCATTTCACCCAATACTTCTTCCAAAATATCTTCCAAGGTGATCAACCCGCTGGTACCTCCAAACTCATCAACCACGATGGCCAAATGGGTTCGTTTCTGACGAAGCTCGGCCAACAAATCATCGATGGGCTTGTTTTCTGGAATAAAGAAAGCGTCCAAGCAAAGGGATTGCCACTCAAACGAATCGGGTTTGTCCAGGTGTGGCAGCAAGTGTTTTGCGTTCAATATACCGATGATTTGGTCGGCACTACCTCGAAAAACGGGCATGCGGGAATACCCGTGTTCGCGAAAAGTTTCCAAGACCTTATCAAAGGGCCATGACTCATCGAGGCCTAGCATATCTAAGCGAGAAACCATTATCTGCTTGGCTTGTATGTTGCCCATATTGACAATGCCTTTCAGTATCTCTTTTTCTTGCTCAGCATCTGCCTCGGTGCTGGTCATATCAATGGCCTCAGATAGTTCTTCTGGAGTCAATTCAGATGATTGTGGCTTGGATTGCTTCTCCAAAAGACTGCCCATTTTAACCAAACCAGACGTCAGGGGCCAAAGCACTCCTTGAAAAAACCTCATGGGCAAGGACAAAAGACGAGCCGACTGACGGTAATGCTGAGTAGCATAAACCTTGGGAATTACCTCACCAAAAATCAAAATGATTAAGGTTACGCCTACCGCTTCGATGGCAAATTGCAACCAAGCATTGTCTTCAAAATTGAATAAGAGCTGGCTAAAGAACAGAAACAATAACACGAAGGCCACATTGGCCAAACTATTCAAAACCAATATGGTAGCCAATAATTGCTTGGGCTTTTCGAGCAAGTTCAACAAGGCTCTAGCCGAGGCCGATTTGTCTTCTCGCAGGCCCTCAAGGTCGCTTTCTTTATGAGAGAAAAATGCGTTTTCAGAAGAGGAGCACAAAGCCGACAAACCCAAACACAGCAACATGCCAGTTCCCAGCCACATCAGTTGGCTCCAAGCACTTGGATCTAAGGGCCTAAGAATGGAAAGCAGAGTGATGGAAGAAACTGAGGGGTCGTCCATGGTTCTTAAAAGGGCAAATCCTCTCCTGCCTCGTTTGAACCCGAATTTGCAGAAGAATCACCCATTTGATCATTTGATTTTGGAGGTCCCGAAAGCAAGCTGCCCATCATTTGAAAACTGGTCACTCGAATTTTGCGCACTTGACGCTCCTGACCTTCGCTATCGGTATAGCGATCTGTGCGAATTTTCCCTTCCACGTACAAGAGATCTCCTTTTTTCATGTACTTCTC
The DNA here is from genome assembly GCA_027621365.1 of Bacteroidota bacterium. Lineage (GTDB taxonomy): Bacteria > Bacteroidota > Bacteroidia > NS11-12g > UBA955 > JALRLA01. The sequence continues at coordinate 16,041 of JAQCBH010000025.1, forward strand.
AGCCGTATTCGCCTGGTTGTCCCACATCTCCAAATTGTGCCATTCTGTTGACTCCATTCTCTGACCGTCTCGGTTGTAAGACTCGTTGGTTGCCAAGGTCAAATTAGCCACTACTCTGCCATTGTCTAGGCGACGAATGATGGGATCTTTTCCTAATCTCCCCAAAAGAATTACTTTGTTAATCATGCGGATTGTTCGTCAAAAAATGTTGCATCAAACGGTGAACGGGATACCGGTCAATCTCATTCAAAGATATCCAAAGTTCTGAATTTTCATCAAGCGCATTTGAAGCATCAAACAGGAGAGTTCCAGCTACCCTAAAATTGGGTTTTTCTTCCCCATTCCACCTGACATTCCAGCAGCTCGCTTCAATTCGTTTGTGACTCAACAAATGAACCTGTCGCTGAATGTGAAGAATGTCCAAATTCCCTCCAAGGACCTGCTTCCATGCAGCTGGAAACCCCTTTTCATGGGAGGGCAATGTCAAACTGGGAAATTCGTACAAACCAGCCCAAATGCCCGGTTTTGGTCTTCTGACGATGAATACCTCATTGTGGTGATGAACCGCCAAAAAATGCAAATTCCAATCCTGAGGTTGGCTCTTCTTTACTACAACAGGAAGTTGATTCTGCAACTTCTTATCAAAGGCATAACAAGACGCCTGAAGGGGACAATCCTCACATTTCGGGTTGGACACCGTACAAACTTGAGATCCCAATTCGATAGATGCTTGGTTGAACAGATCGGGATGAGACGTTTGCTCAATAACTTCTTGCAACAATGGGCCTACCATCTTAGAAAAAGCCGGTTTTGAAATGGGCACATCAACCCCAAAAAAGCGGGATGACCATCTTTTTACATTGCCATCTATGGCCGCAAAGGGTTGACCAAACGCAAACGATGCTATCGCCGCAGCCGTGTATTCCCCAATACCCGGGAGGTTTAACATTCGGTCATACTCATGAGGGAAAACAGCTCCCATTTCACGAACGATGATCTGGGCGGCTTTCTGCAAGTTGCGAGCCCTCGAATAGTAGCCCAGGCCTTGCCAGACCTTGAGAACCGCTTGTTCATCGGCTTGAGCTAAGTCCAAGATTTCGGGGAATTCGTCGATGAATTTTTGGTAGTAAATCCGGCCTTGCTCTACGCGGGTTTGCTGCAAAATGATTTCAGAAATCCAAATGTGGTAGGGATTTTGGGTTTCACGCCAAGGCAAGGGCCTGTGATTCAGGCCATACCATGTCAACAAATTCGGGATAACTCTTTCCAAGGTCAATGATGCAAATCACGCCCATAGGTATTTGTTTTGCAGCATAAAATCATGACAAAGTCTGAAATCGTAAACGAAATCTCTGTGCGCACGGGTCTTGAAAAAACGGCCATCGCTGACACCATTGACAACCTTTTTGTGGTTGTAAAGAATTCCATGATCGCCGGCAACAACATTTATTTGCGCGGCTTCGGAACTTTTGAATTGAAAGAGCGCAAAACCAAAGTCGCTCGCAACATTAAGCGCAATACTAGCTTGGTTGTTCCTGCTCATTACGTTGCCCGCTTCAAGCCTGCCAAAGAGTTCGCCAATCAGGTGAAAGAGAGCAAGGTTTTGAACGAAAAGCTGTAAAAAAATCCCGACCTTTGGAAGTGTGAAGATACCAGTTGCTTTGCGACTTCCTCTGGCCCTTGTCGCTATTGTTAGTTGTTCTTTTCTAGCCACCAAATGGCAGGGAAGTTCATCCGAAATAGACACGACCGCCAAAAGCGGCCCCATGGCCGAAGGCTTGGGTTCAGATTTGCCTCAAGATCCCATCGATCGAATTACTTTTTACAATTCCCTTTTTACGGAAATAAAACCCAGTGATCGGGTCGCTCAGATTCTAACGAGCGACCCCAACACTTGGGTCAAAGACAGTCTGGAATATGCTTTGTCCTGGGCGAGAGAGACCGAAAATTCGGCGCTTGCCGCCCTTCTCATGGCAGACTTGGCCGACCATTTTGGCGACAGCAGCAATCACACTGAGGTGGCTAGAAACCTGGTTTTCTCGGCCGCCGAAAACATCGACATACCGACTGCATCGGCGTTTTTGTTCCAACAAGGCAAAATTTGGATTGATCGCGGGCTTGAGAAAAACCCCAAAGACATTGATTTGCGCAATGCTTTGATCATCTACCAAAGTGAGTATCTGAATGCTCCCATGCAATTTTTGGGAACACTCAGAGAAACCTTAGCCATGGATTCGAGCAACATCGAAACCCATTTCATCCACCTAAACCTGCTGAAAAAGAGCCAACAGTGGCAAAAAGCACTCGATAAATGCCAGAAATTGGTATCTTTGCAGCCTCAAAATCCTTTTTGGTTGTACCAAACAAGCGACCTTTATGGGTTTTTGGGAGACTCGACCAACGCCAAGATTTTCTTGGATTTGGCCGTAAAAGCACAACGAACGCAGAACCAAACGAATTAATTTAGAAATATGCCAAGCGGAAAAAAGAGAAAGCGTCATAAAATCGCTACCCACAAGCGCAAGAAGCGTCTACGCAAGAATCGTCATAAGAAGAAGTAATCTTCTTATTACTTACGCCTATTAACCAGTGGCCAACGAGTTAATCATTCGAAAAAACTCGGCCGGGGTTGAGATTGCGCTATTGAGCGATGGAAAGCTCGCAGAGTTTCACAAAGAATCTGTTGATTCCACCTTTCAAGTAGGAGATTTCTACCTAGGTCGGGTGCGCAAGCTATCGCCCTCCATGAACGCGGCTTTTGTCGACGTCGGGGGCGAGAAGGATGGCTTTTTGACCTATTTTGATCTGGGACCGAACATTCGATCTGTCAAAAAATTCACAAAAGCCATTCTGGACGGCAACTCCAAACTTGCCGCTGACCTGGACAATTTTGATCTTGAGGAACAAACCGTCAAGACAGGCAAAGTAGGCCAAGTCCTAAAAGCGGGTGAACGAATTCTCGTTCAAGTCATCAAGGAACCCATTGCCTCAAAAGGCCCCAAGATAACTTGCGACCTGTCTTTGGCAGGCCGTTTTTTTGTCTTGGTCCCCTTTTCCAAACAGATTTCCATCTCCAAGAAAATTGGCAATCCGTCGGAGAAATCCAGACTGAAAGATTTGGCCAATAGCTTGAAGCCTCGAAATTTCGGCATCATCATACGCACGGTGGCTGAAGGGGTGGCTCTGGAAGAATTGGATCGAGACATTCGCGATTTGCTCAAAAAGTGGGACGACATGGTTCGCGCCTTGGGCAAAGCCAAACCCGGTTCCAAGATTTTGGGTGATGGCAATCGAGTCGAAACTCTTCTGCGCGACATCTTAAACGATAGCTTTAGCCAAATCTCTGTCAACGACGGGGATTTGCACAATCAGCTGAAAAAGACTTTGGAGCGCTTTGGGCTCGATCCCAACAAACTTCTGCGCCATTACCAAGGAAAGACTCCCATTTTTGACCAATTCGGCGTGACTCGTCAGGTCAAGGCCTCATTCGGTAAAAACGTACCCTTTAGCGGTGGAGCCTATCTGGTCATCGACCATACCGAAGCCCTACACGTCATCGACGTAAACAGCGGTAGCACTTCGTATGACCCCCAAAATAGAGAAGACAATGTCTTGAAAATCAATTTGGAAGCCGTTGATGAAGTGGCTCGCCAAATTCGACTTCGAGATATGGGTGGAATCATCGTCATTGATTTCATTGATATGCGTGACCCCAAACGCAAGACCCAATTGCACCAGGCATTGAAACAAGCCATGAGCACGGATCGAGCGCGTCACAACATTCTACCCATGACCAAATTCGGCTTGGTTCAAATCACGCGTGAGCGGGTTCGACCAGCCATGGAAATTGTCACCAGCGAAGTCTGCCCTACTTGCAACGGCAGCGGCCGTATCGACTCGAGCATGCAATTGATCGATCGATTGGAAAACGAAGTCACCTATTTGTGGGAAAACCTCAACTTGGAAAAGCTCACTTTAAAAGCCAACCCCTTGTTGACCGGATTTATCAAAAGCGGATTCCCTTCTCAGCGCATGCGTTGGTTCCGACAATACGGGCATTGGCTGCGCTTAAAGCCCGATACTTCTATGGGGCTATCCAGTTTTCATTTCGAAAACCAACAAGGACAAGCCATCAGTAACCAATAAAAAAAGGGCCGGCAAAACCGACCCTTTTTCGTTGTAACACTAACAACAACCAACCAATTTGCTGTTGTTAGTCTTTGCTGCTTTGAGTCAAGGCGTAAATCACCAAGCCAAAGCCAATTTTGTTTACGGCGTCACCGATGTTATAAACGACATCCATCATAGGATTGTTCATGTCAGAACCGAAGGCTCCGAACAATCCACCGGGAGTACCAATGATGTAACCCAAGGGGTAGATAGCCCAACCGACCAATACAAACCAAGCCAAAGTCTTGGTCGCCTTAGCAACAGCAGGACCGGCATTAGCAGCCAATTGAGCCACTTCACCGAACCATACCAAGTAGGCGATGTAGAAGTAAGCGGCACCTGACAATACACCCCACATTACGCTGTTTCCGCGATCAACGGCTTCACCGAAGTATCCAGTCACCAACATGATCACAGAGGCCAAGATCAATTTCCAAAGCAAACCGATTTTAGCACCGGCCTTCTTTGTGATCAAATAGAACTCTACGCACATCAAGGGAACGGTCAACAACCAGTCCACATAACGGAAGAAGGTGGGAGACTCTTGGTAGTCCATGTAGAAACCACGCATGTAGTAGTAGTGAACTGCCGCAATGAAGGTAATCAAACCCGAAACCAGCATGGAAGTTCTCCATTGCTCGTCTACGTTGCGCATTTCAAAGAAGAAGAAGACGCAGGCAGCCATCATGGCCATTGTGCCTACGAAGAAGGTGAAGGCCGTGTACGATGCCAACCCCGTACCCGTGAGAAGATCCAACGCAGTGTTGGAAGCTTCAGCAGAAAGTAATGTGTTAATCATATGATTGTTAATTGGTTTCATGATGGAACACGTCGAGTTCAGAATGGTTCACGGTTTTTTAAAAAATTTTCCTTTTGTGTAAGAAAATTTTGTATCTTACGAGCCGAAAACCTCAGTAAATACAGGGGCTGCCGCAAATTCAAAATTTTTTCAATTTGTTTAGTTTCGAAAGCCAAAACTTACACGAAATGCGGTTTTTCACCCTTCTTTTCCTCCCAACAATTTGATTATGAATCGCTTTTTCATCAAGCGCGTATGTGCCGTATTGCTCTTTTTGGCGACCCTATCCAGTTCTTTGCTTGCCCAAACCCAAACCGTGCGTGGAACGCTGTTGGATCGAGAGACCCAGAGGCCCATTGGCCAAGCCGACCTTATGCTGAGCGCCGAAGGCAGTGCAGACATTCAACGAATCAGCTCGGGCAGCGACGGGAATTTCCGTTTCGCCGAAGCAGCAGTAGGGCGTTATTCGCTTCAAGTTTCTGCTCCTGGCTATGACCTGTACTTGGCTCAAGGCCTGATTTTGACGGCTGGCAAAGAGATGGTGCTCCAACTGGAGTTGAACTCTTCAGCCGAGGTTGTAGAGGCCGTTGAAATCAAAGTCAAACGCAATAGCGGTGACGCCCAAAACGAAATGGCGCTGATCAGCGCCCGAGCCTTTACGGTCGAAGAAACCGATCGATTTGCTGGTTCTAGAGGTGACCCAGCGCGCATGGCTAGCAATTTCGCCGGTGTTCAAGGTGCCGATGATTCACGAAATGACATTGTCGTGCGCGGCAACAGCCCTCAAGGCATTTTGTGGCGATTGGAAGGCATCGACATTCCAAATCCCAACCATTTTGCCATTCCGGGAACTACGGGAGGCCCTGTGAGCATCATCAACAACAAGATGCTGGCCAACTCCGACTTTTTCACCGGGGCCATGCCAGCCGAATACGGCAACTCGCTGGCAGGAGCCTTCGACCTGCGCATGCGAAATGGCAACAACGAGAAGGCTGAATTCAGTTCTCAGTTGGGATTCTTGGGCTGGGATTTGAACGCCGAAGCTCCCTTGGGTAAAAAAGGGGCTTCTTTCATTGCTGGGTACCGCTACTCCACCCTGAATTTATTTTCTAAGCTCAACATTGCCGTGGGCACCGATGCGGTTCCCGCTTACCAAGACGCCTTCTTCAAGGTTCATGTGCCGATGAAGGACAATGCCACCCTGGATTTCTTTGGTATCGGCGGCAAGAGCCAGATTGACATTCTCATCTCAGACCAATTGGAGAGCTCTCCCAATATATATGGAGACAATGACCGCGATCAGTTGTTCGGTTCGAACATGGGCGTCATTGGCGCTTCTTACATGAAGCCCTTGAACAACAACAGCTACGCCAAGTTCATCGTGTCGGCTACTTCCCAAAGCGTTCGCGCCGACCACCAATTGGTGTTTCGTCGCATCACCGACACTCTCGAGCGCGACGGAGAAACCCTGTTTCGCTACGCCATCGATTCGCTTGTGCCCAACTTGGATTACGACTTTGTGGTCAGCTCCCTTCAAGGACATTTCTTCATCAACAAGAAAATAAGCAATCGCTCGGTGGTGAAATACGGGGTGCAGTTGAATCAATACTTCTACCATTTCCACGACAGCGGTTTGAACTACAATCCCGCTCAGCCCGATACCTATTGGAAGTGGTCGACCCGCTGGTCTTCAGACGCTCAAAGTCTGACCGCTATACCTTATATCAATTGGAAATACCGCTTGGATCGCCGCTTGACCCTTACCGCCGGTGTTCAGGCCCAATTGACCACCTTGTACGACCCCCAAGGCGAAGCCGTAAGCGGTGTCGCTGGATGGGGCTACCTACCCGTTCGCTACACCCACATTGCGGGGTTAAAACGCGACAAAGGCACCCCTACTCCCTTGTTGCCTCGCGCCAGTTTGCGCTACCAATTCAGCAACAAATCGGCCTTCAATTTGGGCTACGGATTGCATGCTCAGACTCAATCTCCCTATGTCTATTTCTACCGCATGCCCGGCAATATGGCTCCCCATAATTTGGGAATGGGATTGACCTACAGTCGCCATTTGGTCGGCGGATGGGACTACACTCTGAAGCCTGGAAGCCGCATCAAAATAGAAGCCTATCAGCAATCCTTGAACGGCATTCCCGTGGAAGTGCAGTCCTCCTCATTTAGCTTGGCCAACTCGGGTTCAGGCTTCAGCCGTTTCTTCCCTGACACCCTTCAAAATACGGGTCTAGGACGCAACATGGGCGCTGAATTGACCATTGAACGCTTCTTCAATGCGGGTTACTACTACCTCTTGTCCGCTTCCGTATTTGATGCCAAATACCAAGGCAGCGACGGGGTTTGGAGAAACACCGATTTCAACACCGATTACGCGGCCAATGCTCTGTTCGCAAAAGAATGGGTATTCGGCAATGGCAACAGCTTGAACCTGGGTGGCAAGTTGACTATGGCAGGCGCTCGTCGCTATTCACCGATGGATACCCTTGCTTCACAAAACGCCCGCGAATTCATCGAAGTTGACGCTTTGAAAAACACGGCTCGATTTGGCAATCCTTACCGCCGATTCGATGTGCGAATCGCCTACCGAATCGAAGCCAAAAAGGTGTCTCACGAAATCGCCATCGACTTGGTCAACGCGACCAATCGCCAGAATATTTTGAAGTACTCGTACATCAACGAGGCCCCTTACATCAAAACCGATTATCAGTTGGGTCTGCTGCCCTTGTTCTATTACAAGGTTAACTGGTAAAGGGATAGTGTCCACTTCACGGCACATGTGAAGAGAAAGGCGGCGCGCCCTGCCGGGCACGCTGTAGTTTCGTCATTGATGAAATGGCTTTGGATTGCAGTCGCAACAGCGCTGCTGAGCAGCTCCTGCGTGAGCAAAAAAGAACACCAACTGGTATTGGATCAAATGGCCGCTTTGGAAAAAGCCCAAGCCGTGAAACTCCAAGACTGCAACGACCAAAACCTAGCTCTCAGCGGGGTTTTGGAAGATTTGCAGTTTCAAAGAACCGCGCTCGAATTGCGTGTTTCTGCCTTGAATGACAGCATCCTGATTTGCGAAAACAAGCTGGAAGAGAACAATGCCTATATCCAAAATTTGGGCAGCAGCTTGGATCAACAGCGTCGAAACCTCGCCTCCGAATTGGAAGCCAAAAACAAAACCTTGCAGGCCAAGGAGCTCGAGCTGAACGACGCTCTTGCCAAGGCTGAAGCCGAGCGCATGCGCCTGGAAAAATTGCGCAAAGAACTGGAAACTGTTAGCAACAGAGTCAAAGAGCTCGAAGCCGAATTGCGCCGCAAAGAGGAAGCGGTAGCCCGTTTGAAAGAAGCCATTACCGCCGCCTTGGCGGGGTTCTCTGACCTAGGCATTGCCGTCGAATTCCGAAACGGAAAGGTATACGTGATTCTGCCCGAAAAACTCTTGTTCAAGAGCGGAAGCATCGACGTAGACCCCAAGGGACAGGAAGCCATTTTGCAAATCGCTCAAGCGCTCAAAAGTCAAACCGATGTGCGCGTGGCGGTTGAAGGACATACCGACAACATCCCCATGAAGAGCTCCACCATCAAAGACAACCTGGATTTGAGTGTGCTGCGAGCCACTTCTATTGCTCGCATCATGATCTCTGGCGGTATGGATCCGGCGCACATCGCTGCGGTGGGACGCGGTGACACCCAACCGGTTGCCGACAATACCACCCCTGAGGGTCGTGCCAAAAACCGCCGCACGGAAATCGTGCTCACGCCTCAGTTGGATAAAATCTTGGAAATCCTCAACGAGAACTAATTGGGACTGCTGGTCGTCGCCATCGAGAACCACCGCAATCGCGAAATTGAAGCGCTTTGCCAAACCTATTTGCAGCGCCTGACGGGCAAGTACAAATGCGAGTTGGAATTGCTTCCAGCGGCCAAAGTCACCGACCCTCAAGCTCAGCAAGAAAAAGAAACGGCGGCCATTGAAAAACTCGCCAAGCCGGGCGACACCTTGTACTTATTGGACGAGAGAGGCACTCGTTGCGACAGCCTGACCTTTTCGCAGCTGCTCGAACAAGAGTTGGATCAATCCCGGGGTCGAATCATTTTCGCTATTGGAGGCGCCTATGGATTCACCGAAGCCGCCCGCAAACGCCACAAACTTTTGAGAATGAGCGATTGGGTCTTTCCGCATCAATTGGCCCGCTTGGTTTTGATTGAACAACTCTATCGCGCCTCCCAGATTGCAAAAGGAACCGGATACCACCATGTTTAGTTGCATTTTGTGCAACTTTTTCAGCGCGATTCGGGGCCCAAGAACCCTTGAAAACCCTACCTGATTCTTACCTTTGCAAACCCATGAACATTGAGAGTGCGTTAAGCCTGGAAATCCAATCCGTATTGAATTCTCTGTATGGATGGGAACAGGCGCCTAAACTGGACCAAACAAGACCTGAATTCGAAGGTGATTTTACCTTGGTTGTATTCCCGTTTGTGCGAGCCTCTCGAAAAAGCCCAGAAGCCACAGCAGAAGAAATCGGTGCGGCTCTGATGAACTCCGGTTCTCTGATCTCCTCTTACAATGTGATCAAGGGCTTTCTAAACTTGGTGCTCAAGGCCGACAATTGGTCCATTTTTCTGGACCGAGAATGGAACAACTTGCAGTTTGGACACGGCAGTTCCAAAGACCAAAAGGTCATGGTGGAATACGCTTCCCCCAACACCAACAAACCCCTTCATTTGGGCCACATGCGCAACAACTTCTTGGGCTATAGCTTGTCGCAGTTGTTCAAAGCCAGCGGGTACGAGGTTGTGATGGCCAACTTGATCAATGACCGAGGCATACACATTTGCAAAAGCATGTTGGCTTGGCAGCGATTTGGGGATGGCGAAACTCCCAGCAGTTCTGGGATGAAGGGCGACCACCTGGTGGGCAAATACTACGTGGTTTTTGAAAACGCCTTGCGCGAACAAACCCAAAAAACCATCGAACTCGCCCTTCAGGGCCAATACAATGGCCATTCTCCCGCCGTTCAAGAGCGCTACCAACAGGCTTGGTCCAAATTGGAAGCGGCCAAAGAAGACAAGCAAATCAGCAAGCTCAAAGACGATATCAAGGAATTGGTGCGCAATCAATCCGAATTGATGCTCGCTTGCCAAGACATGCTCAGAGCATGGGAAGCCGGCGATCCAGAGGTTCTACACCTCTGGAAAACCATGAATGGATGGGTTTACGAAGGCTTTGATGCGACCTGGAAGCGCATGGGTGTCTCGTTTGACAAATTCTATTACGAGAGCGACACCTACACCTTGGGCAAAGACTTGGTGCAAGAAGGCCTGGAGAAGGGCGTTTTTTACGCCAAAGAAGACGGCAGTGTTTGGATTGATTTGCGCGATGCCGGCTTGGATGAAAAATTGGTACAGCGCGGTGATGGCACTTCGGTTTACATCACCCAAGACATAGGAACCGCTCAACTGAAGTATGAAGAGTTTGGAGTTGACCGCAGCATTTACGTAGTTGGTAATGAACAAGACTATCACTTCAAGGTATTGTTCCTGATCATGGAACGATTGGGCCGCAGCTATGCTTCGGGCATGTACCACGCTTCATACGGCATGGTAGACCTGCCTTCTGGCAAAATGAAAAGCCGAGAGGGCACGGTGGTCGATGCCGATGATCTGCTCCAAGAAATGGTGGACGCCGCTCGTGAAACCACTGAAGCTTTGGGCAAAACCGACGGCTTGGCTCAGGAAGATTTGAACGCTCTTTACGAGACACTGGCTTTGTCGGCCTTGAAGTTTTTCATCTTGAAGGTAGACCCCAAGAAACGCATGCTGTTCAACCCCGCCGAAAGCATCGATTTTCAAGGCGACACAGGCCCCTTTGTTCAATACAGCCACGCGCGCATTCGCAGCATCTTGCGCACAGCTCCGTCCAGTTGGAACGAAGCTGCCGACACCCAACTCGCTCTTTCAGAAACAGAAACTGCCTTACTGAAGGTTTTGGCTCAATTCCCAGGAGCGGTTACTCAGGCCTGCGAACAATATTCCCCTGCTTTGGTCGCCCAATTTTTATTGGATTTGGCCAAGGCCTTCAACCGAGTGTACAACGAGCATAGTTTCTTGAAGGAACCAGATGCGGGCCTCATGAAGCGCCGCCTCAAAATGGCTCAAATGACGGCCAACACCTTAAAGAATGGCTTGGCCGTTTTGGGCATTGACGCGGTAGAGCGCATGTAAGAAAATTGCCTGCAAATCCCGGATTCTATTTCTGCATGGATGAGCGAGGCCAACGTCTACCCCTCTGGGTACGTTAACCCAATTTATCGGGGTTGTCCTTGAGAAATTGAGCCCAAGAAGACCCTTTTGATTTGCCTCGACCGCTGCCGGTCGCTTGACCGCTTTTGTTCTCTCCAAACTTGCGGGGGCTGAACTGGTACAAATGGCAAAGCGCAGCCGCCAAGCCATCTGAAGCGTCAAGGGTCTCAGGCCGCTGTTCAAATTTGAATTCAGCCGTCAACATGGCCAATACCTGCTCTTTGGACGCATTTCCATTGCCGGCAATCGACTGCTTGATCTTGCGAGGAACGTATTCATAGACGGGCAACTTCTTGGAAATGGCAGCCGCTATGGCCACTCCCTGAGCCCGCCCCAACTTGAGCATACTCTGTACGTTTTTTCCATAAAACGGGGCCTCAATCGCCACTTCGGTAACTTCAAACCCTTCGACCAATTGCACGATGCGCTCAAAAATGTGAAAGAGCTTTTGGCCATGATCCTCAATTTTACCCAAGCGCAATACACCCAGGCTGAGCAACTCGGCCTTTTTGCCATCGGCCCGAATGATGCCGTAACCCAACAAGTTGGTACCCGGATCAATGCCCAATATGATACGGCTGTCGCTCATGACACAAAGATGCAGAAAGGGCCACAGAATGCGGGGAAAAAACCCGAAATTTGCCCCAGCA
>JAQCBH010000026.1 GCA_027621365.1 Bacteroidota bacterium
ATTTAATGCTGTCAAAATGCCCCATCAAGGAAGTGCCTTTACCAAAATAAAAGCTGGCCAGTCCAAAATCATTAGTCGTGACTTTTTGGGTTTCAACATAAACTGGGCTCCCGAACTCTTGCTTTTCAATTGCACTAACTCTAAATGAAACATCCGTGTTTGGTAAAATGTCAAATGCCTTATCTCTAACTATGGACTGCAAATGAATGCCATTTTGGGCATATGCTGTGTGAAAAAAAGCGGTTGCAAATACTAATGCACTGAAAATTTTTAGTTTAACCATTTGTAATAAAATTCTTTTTTACCTCCATCAGTGAATTGCAAGGTGTAAATACCTTTTGATAAACTACTGGTATTGATATTGAACTCTTTGTAAACTGGACACTCAAGAACCTTTCTACCATTTGAGTTGAATATAACAAGTACAGTCCTTTGGTTACTGTATCCATCTAAGAATCCGCCATTAGAGGGATTAGAAAAATAAATCTGTGAAGCGGTGAGTATCTCGGTATTGGTTGAATTAGGTTTTATCAATGGTAAAATTCCAAATTTGATATTCTCTATTTTGTTTGAATAAGTTTCACCACATTGAAAATCCAAAGAGAATTCACTTCCACTTGTGGTTAAATATGCTGAAGAAAATGTTGTTTGAGACTTGACAAGCCCAACAAAAAAGCAACCTATAACCATCAACAACAAACTTTTTGCAGACATCTAAGCCAAAGATATGAGAAAATGCAGATTCATTTTAGTTATTTTGAGGAAGGTGTTTTTATTGAATTTTGCTGCTAAATCACATTATTTTGACATTGAATAAAATTTAATTATGTTATATATAGTGATTTAGGTATTTTATTTCACTTTTTGTATCGGGAAGTAAACCCTTAGTTATTGCGCTCCCTTTGGGCCACCAAGTCAGCGACGATTTTAGCACTTTGTAGGCAGAGGGGTATCCCTCCACCGGGATGAACGCTTCCGCCGCAAAAGTAGAGACCCTTCAAGTCGCTGCTGTAGTTTTTGTGCCGCAAGAACGCCGCAAAACGGTTGTTGCTGGCGTTGCCGTATAAGGCACCGGCGTACGATGAAGTTCGCTTTTCCAAGGTTTCGGGGTCCAGATAGGACTCGCATTCAATCAAGGGCTCCACATTCACACCGAGCATTCGACTCAGTTTGGCTAGAATTAGGCCGCGCATCATGGGTATGTCTAAGGGCTTTGCCGCCTTTTTGGTATTGGGCACATTGATCATGACAAACCAATTTTCACCGTCTAGCGGGGCATCATTGGGGTTGCATTTGGAACTGATGTGCACGTACACGGTGGGGTCCTCGTAAATTTCGCCCGTTTCAAACAAGCCTTTGAATTCTGCCTGGTAATCTTGGCTGAAGAAAATGTTGTGCAATTGCAGCTTGGGGAAGCGTTGTTTGACTCCCCAGTAAAACACCAGTCCCGAACTGGATTTTTCTTGACTGAGCAAGCGTTTGGGCGCTTTTGCCTTGGGCATGAGTTGTTGGTAGGTGCTATGCACATCGGCATTGCTGACCACCAAGTCGGCCAAAATGGGCTTTTCTGACTGACGGGTTCGAACCCCGTATACCCGTGACGGGTCATGCAGGATTTCTTCAATTCGGGTATTAAAATGAAATTGAACCCCTTGCGACAAGGCCAAATCATACAGGCTTTGTGCGATTTGGTACATCCCATTTTTGGGGAAGAAGGTGCCAATGTTGTGCTCCAAATGGGGAATCATGTTCAACAGGGCCGGGGCTTGAAAAGGGTCGCTGCCGTTGTACGTGGCAAATCGATTGAAGTACTGAACCAAATAGGGATTGCCCAGCTGATTCTTGTTTTCGGAATTCATATCAGAAAACAAATTGAGCCGGGGAATGCTCCCTATTCCTTGCAGCGTTTCCAGGTTGGCATAGTTCTTCCATCGGTGTAGGCTGCGATCCAAAAAAATGGGAGCCATTCTGGAATAGCGAAATTCGGCTCGATCCAAATGCTTGAAAAAGGCATCAATCTCTTGAGGTTGGGCAAGCTGTTCAAGTTCTTTAGCAAACGTTTTGCGGTCAGCATGTGCGTTGAATTGTGTGCCGTCCTCGTAATGATAGCGGCAGGTGGTCTCCAGTCTTTCAAAGGGAAATTGGTCCTCAAACGATTGCCCACAAAGCTCATACAGTTCCTTGATGAGGGAGGGGAGCGTGAAAAGGGAGGGGCCTGTATCGAATCGATACGAGCCCAGTGTCAGCTCATTCAGTTTTCCCCCAGGCTTGTCGTAACTCTCGTAAACGTGGGTCTCGTAACCTTGAATTGCTAAGCGAATGGAGGAGGCCAAACCTGCGACTCCGCTACCGATGACAATCGCTTTTTGGGGCTTCATTTTCTAACAAACAAACCTAGGAGCTTTTCGTTTCATTCGGCGGGCTCTTGCTGAACAAAACCATAGGCCGGCTTGTTTTCCATCTATGCCCATTGATACCTTGAGGGTTTTGTTTCCGCACCAATTGTACCGAGACTTAGCAGGCCCTAGCCAGGTGGCGCTGGTCGAAGACCCCTTGTTTTTCAACCAATATGCCTTTCACAAGCAGAAGTTGCAGTTTCATCGGGCCAGCATGCGTTGCCATGCCGATCAACTGCGCGGCCTAGGTTTTGAAGTTTCGTATTACGAATGCCAAGGCCAGGTGCTCGATGCCCATGAACTATGCCAACAATGGGTAATTTCGGGGATACAAACCCTGTGTTTGTTTCGTTTGCACGATGATTGGTTGGAGCGAAAATGGTTGAAAGCTGCTCGTTCAGCCAAGTTGGAATTGCAATGGGAAGAGGCTCCTCAGTTTTTGTTAAGCGAAGCCCAAGTGGGTGAAGATTTTTCGGTCAAATCCCATTACCGCATGGCTTCTTTTTACATGCTGCAACGCCGCCGCTTCAATCTATTGATGGATGGAGCAAAGCCCTTGGGTGGGAAGTGGAGCTTCGATGAGGAAAATCGATTGCCATACCCCAAAGATGGGGTTCCGCCTCCTTTGCCAAAAGTGCAGACTGATGAGTATCAACAAGAGGCAGATTTCTACATAAAAACCTATTTCCCCAATGCTCCTGGCGCTGTTCAAGGGGAGTGGACCTATGCAAGTTCTAGAGAAGGAGCCCTTGAGGCATTGCATGATTTTGCGCAGCAGCGCTTGTGGGCCTTTGGCCGCTATGAAGACGCCATTCAACAGTGTCACAGCTTGCTGCACCACAGCCTACTCACTCCGTACTTGAACGTAGGATTGTTGTCTCCTGCCGAAATGCTAGACGCGGTTTTGGAGGCCAGCCAAAAACAAGGCATTGGTTTGAACGAAACCGAAGGATTTGTACGCCAAATCATAGGTTGGCGCGAGTTCATACGTGGGGTGTACCAAGCGCAGGGTCGAAATCAGCGCACCCGGAATTATTGGGGTTTTTCGCGAAAAATTCCAGCAACTTTTTACGCAGGAAATACAGGAATTGATGCGCTGGATGCGGTGATCAAGAAGGTGTTGAACAATGCCTATTGCCACCACATTGAACGGTTGATGGTGCTGAGCAACTTTATGCTGCTTTGTGAGTTCGACCCCGATGAAGTGTACCGCTGGTTCATGGAGTTGTTCATTGATGCCTACGATTGGGTCATGGTGCCAAATGTATACGGCATGGGTCAATTTGCCGATGGCGGTCTGATGAGCACCAAACCGTATATCAGCGGTAGCGCTTATATCTTGCGCATGAGCAATTTTTCAAAAGGCCCTTGGTGCGAAACCTGGGATGCGCTGTACTGGCGATTCATTCATGTGCACCGGGATTTCTTTTTGCAAAATCCGCGAATGGGAGTCATGGTCAAGTCGTTTGACCGCATGAGCGAGGAAAAACGCAGCCTCTTGTTGCAGCGCGCCGAAACCTATTTGGACTCTTTGGGTCAACATTCATGAAAACTATCACAGAAATAGAAGCCGAGCTTCGGGCCTTTGACCCGATGAAATACGGGAGGTCCCGCAATTTCCTAAACGGTTCTGTAACCGCGTTGGGTCCTTACATCTCTCGCGGCATCATTGATACGCGCTGGGTCATGGACCTCTTGTTGGAGCAAGGTTGGTCCTACCACCAAGCCAAGCCCTTTTTGCAGCAGCTGGCCTGGAGGGATTTCTACCAATTGGTTTGGCAACACAAGGGCGATGCTATCAACCAAGACATTCGCCAAGAACAAGTGACGGCTCAACGCGAGGGGGTGCCCGCCGCTTTGTTGGGCGCTTCTACGGGCATCGATGCCATCGATGAGGGATTGCGGAATCTCTTTGAGACCGGTCTCATGCACAATCATTTGCGCTTGTATACCGCCTTTTTGGCTTGCCACATGGCTCGCAGCCATTGGCGGGAATCAGCGAGGTTCTTGTATGCTCATTTGCTTGATGGGGACTGGGCGTCTAATGCCTTGTCTTGGCAATGGGTAGCCGGTACCTTTTCGTCCAAACCCTACGTCGCCAATCAGGAAAACATAAACCATTACACCAGTAGTCACCAGCGCCAAACCTATTTGGATAAGGCCTATGAAGAGTTGTTGGAAGAGGGTATTCCAACGGTATTGGCTGAGGTCAGGCCTTTTGATTTGAAAACCGAACTGCCCGCTTCTGAACCTTTGCAATGGAATGCGAATCTGCCCCTATTGGTCTACAACTATTACCATTTGTCACCTACTTGGCGCTGCGATCAGGCGGCCAATCGCGTGCTTTTATTGGAGCCCGAGCATTTTGAGAAGTATCCGGTTTCAAGCAAGGTCTTGTCATTTGCCTTAGACGCTGCCGCCCTAATTCCCGGATTGCAAACCTTTGTGGGTTCTTTTAATCAATTGAAACAAGTGGCCCAGGGTTCTACCATAATGTATAGAGAGCACGTTCTCGCTCGTCACTATCAAGGGGAGCCTGACCCACGCCGTTTGATGATTGATGAGGTTCAGGGTGATTTTCGTTCGTTTTTCGCCTATTGGAAACGACTAGAGCCCAAGTTGATGAAAACCTTTTCGAAGCGATGAAAGGAGTCAAGAAAGTGCATTTGCCCACCAAGATTTGCCTCACCTGCGGCAGGCCCTTTGCCTGGCGAAAGAAATGGGAAAAGAACTGGGACGAGGTCAAGTACTGCAGCCAGCGGTGTAGGGGGTGAAGCCTAATAGATCTGAAAATGGTCATTCACGATAGACAATGTGTAAATTCACCCCGTGAATCGACAGAGCTTTCATCCTTCCCTTTGGGGCTTGGTGGCCTTCTGGGCCTTCGTTGAATCGGGCTTAGGCGGTTTGATGCACGCTTTTCATTTGCCATTTACCGGTATTTTCATAGGTGGGGCAGCCGTGGCTTCATTGGCGGCTATGGCGGCCGTTTTAAAGGGCCGAGTTCACGGTAGAGGCTTGGGCCGGCAATTGATGGCAGCCACTTTATGGGTGATGCTGGTCAAGCTCTTGGTCAGTCCCCAGTCGCCACCTACTGCGTACATCGCGGTCGGCTTTCAAGGGTTGATGGCAGCCGCACTTTATTCACTGATTCCCTCTTTTCGATGGGCGAGTCTATTGTTCGCGGTCATCGCCATGTTGGAATCAGCCCTGCAAAAATTGCTGATCCTGTTCTTGGTGTTTGGTACAGAATTTTGGGAGAGCCTGGATATTTGGATGATTTCGGTATCCAAACAATTGGCCCAGGTGCCATTGGGTTTGAATGCCTTGGCCGGTTCCTATGTGATCTTGTACGCCTTGTGGGGCTTATACCTGGCTTATCGAATATCCCTTTGGCCTCAGCGTTTTGTTGCGCAAAAAGAGGAATTGAAGAGGGCCTTCTCTGTTTGGGTAGGTTCGGTGCCAGAAGTACGGGCCAAGAAACGCTCCAAACCCTTTCGATGGATCTTGCTCGCCCTGGCCGTATTGGTGTTTTACCTTTTGCCCAGTTACCAAGCGTGGTCGACTGTCATCAGAGCCTTGGCCTTTAGTGTGGCTTTGTATGGCTTGGCCCCAATGGCGATGCGGTATTGGCGGCAGCGCTTGGAGAAAAAGCAACAGAGTCCAGAGGTTCAGTCCCTGCTTACTCGGGTAGAATCTCAGGGTGATTTGTTCCGGTTTTGTTGGGAATTTCATGCCGAAAAAGGCAAGGTCAGCCGCATGTTCGCCGCCGTCGAATCGGCGCTGGTATTAGCGGCTTCTGATGATGAGCGCTGAGTTTCACATATTGTCGGTTCCCGTTCAGTGTGGCAAAACCACCCTTTTGGAATCTTGGGTTCAGACCCAGCCTCAGGGATCTATCGGCGGATGCCTAAGCCCGGATCGAGTCAAGGAGAATGGCCGCAAAACGCGCGTATTTTGGGACGTCCAAACGGCTTCCGAAGTTCTGTTTGAATGGGGTGCTCAGGATGAGATAGATCCCGATGACCTGTTGGAAATCGGGCGATTTCGTTTTCGTCAATCCGGCTTTGACTGGGTTCAGCGACAAATGACAGAATGGAGCGGGAATCAGAGTTTGCAGACGCTGATCATCGACGAAGTAGGCCCGCTAGAATTGCGTTTGAACAGTGGAATGGAGCCGGGATTGTCGGGGTTCATAGATGAAATGCGGCAACCGGGCCAAACCGGCAGGCGTGTGCTTTTTGTGGTGCGCGATTACTTGCTAGAGGACTTTCTTGCTCGTTATCAGTTGAAGGAGTGCATCATCAACCAAGGACCTTGGTTTCCGAATAGGTTAGAGGTGGCGGGATTGCTGTTGATGGGAGGCCAGAGTTCTCGCATGGGTACAGACAAGTCCCAACTGGATTACCATGGCCAGCCGCAGTATCGATATGCTCTGAGTCAATTGCACCGCGCATTGGAACCCCGGGCTTCTTGTTGGTTAAGCGCCGCTGAGGGGCAGGACTTGGTATTGGAGGAGCGGGAAATACGGGTGCACGATGCTCCGGTTTTTGCCGGCCATGGACCCATTTCTGGTGTTTTGAGTGCTCTTGTTATGGCTCCGCAAAAGGCTTTGCTGGTCTTGGGAGTGGACTACCCCCATTTGAAGGATTACGCCCTCAGTCGATTGGTATCAGCCTACCGGGTGAGCGGGCGTTCGGTGTGTTTTGCTCCTGCGAACCCTGATAGTAAACTTCCCAAACGCGAGCACCTGGAACCCTTGGTGGCCTTGTATACCCATTCTGATTTGCAAGCCTTACTATTGTATTTCAACCAAGGGGGTCGATCTCTGAAAGCCTTTTTGAGCCAATGCGATGCCTTGATTCTGCCCTACGATGAGAAAATGGGTTTGGAGAGCATTGATACCCTGCCAGTAAAGAAGCCATGAGCAAGTACCAAACACAACCTCATTCGATAGAAATTCGGACGCAATCAGACGATGTTTGGAAGGCCGACCACAAAGCCGATTTGTTGGCGGTTGAAGAGCCATTGGAAATTCGCATTCGCCACAAGCAAGAGGAGCGAGCCTTGTCTATCACCATGCGAACACCCGGTCATGACCCTGATTTGGCACTGGGTTTCTTGTACGGTGAAGGAATCATTTGCTCGGCCGATCAGGTGCTGTCTGTTCATGAGACCAGCAGCGAAGATGAGGCCTTGTTGGGTCAAAGAATCACGGTGCATCTTGCTGATGATTGCGCCTTTGACGCGGCCAAATTGGAACGTCACTTTTACACCACAAGCAGTTGTGGGGTGTGCGGGAAGTCAAGCATCGATGCGGTCAAAATTGCCTGCCCCATATCGGTCAAAGCAGAGCCATTTCTGGTGGCCAATTCAGCCATTGCCCAGTTGCCTTTGGCTTTGAAGGAATACCAAAATGCGTTTGAGCAAACGGGGGGCATTCACGCTGCGGCCTTTTTTGATGCTCAGGGTGCCATTGTTCAAGCCCGCGAGGATGTGGGTCGGCACAATGCGCTCGATAAACTCAACGGATGGGCCCTTTCTTCGGGGCTGATTCCCGTCGTGAACCGAGGATTATTGCTCAGTGGGAGAGCCAGTTTTGAGCTCATTCAAAAAGCGAGCATGGCCGGGGTAGCCGTGATTGTGGCCGTAGGTGCACCAAGCAGCTTAGCCGCTGAGTTGGCAGAAGAGCTCAACATCACCCTGGTTGGATTTACCAAGGCTCATCGTTTCAATGTCTATTCGGCAGCTGAACGAATTCGCGCTTAGTGTGTACTTTTGATTTCAGAAGTATGAAAATCAGGATCAAAGGAAACTCCATTCGATTGCGTTTGACCAAAACCGAGGTAGAAACTTTCGGGGCTACTGGTCGGTATTCTGAATCAACCCAAATGGTGGGTGGTGAACTTCACTATGCCTTGTTGCGCTCTGAAGAGCACGATACCCTGGCTGCAGCATGGAAAGGTGGTTTGGTAGAAGTGTATATGCCGCAAGCCATTGCCGACGAATGGGTCAATAGCGACGAGGTGGGTTTTCAGCACATATTGCCGCTGCCCCAAGGAGGTGAGTTGTTTTTGCTCATTGAAAAGGATTTTGTTTGCTTGGACAACACCTTTGAAGACCAGAGCGACAATTACCCCAACCCCAATGCGGTTTGTTAAGACCCTATATTTTGTCTAAGAAGCGAGGCTAATAAATGGCTTGTGTGCTATTGTCTTTTGGTTATTTTTGACAACGATGAAAAAACTACTTTGGAGCCTAGCCTTGGTACTAACGCTGGGTTTGTGGTCCTGTTCGGGATCAGGTGAACACCAAGATTACACCTTGGAAAACGTGGAATTTACCGTTTCTGGACCCGTTTTTGAGGGTTCCGAGACTGCACAATACGAGGTTCAGTTGGATGAAAATTTACTTGGAAAAGTGGGTGGCGCTTCGTTGAAGTCTGTGCATGTTCATGCAGGTGATTCTGCCGGGTTGTCCATGTTGGGCTCTGTGGCCTTCTCTATGGTTGGTGAGAAAGCCGACATGTCTGGAATGGCTGTTTTGAATCCTGTGCCAGCTGGGGCGAATGAAGCTGATTTGCAAGTGAGCACAGAGGCCGATCCTTCGGTCTATTTCAAAGAAGGAAAATTCTATTTGGTCATGGAACTGGGAATCAATCAAGATTTGGATCAAGATGTGACCCTATTGGGAGACTTTGTATTTGACCTAGAAATAAAGAAATAAAGATGAAAAATATTCTGATCGCATTCTGCCTAGTACTGACAGGTACTGTATTTACTTCGTTTTCTCAACAAAATACCGACGGTGATCGATTGCTCGGTGTTTGGGAGCCCAGCAACGGCCGCGCTCGTGTGAAAGTAGAAAAAATTGGATCCAAGTATTTTGGAAAGATCGTTTGGTTGAAAGAACCCATTGATCCTGAAACCAATTTGCCCAAAGTGGACAAGAATAACCCTGATCCTGCTCTGCAATCTACACCCTTGAAAGGTTACCGTATGCTTAAAGACTTTACATACAGTGGCAACAATGAGTGGACAGGTGGAACCATTTACGACCCCTTGAACGGTAGCACCTACAGCTGTACGATCAACATGCGCGATGCCAATACTTTGGACATTCGCGGCTATATTGGTGTTTCAGCCTTTGGCCGTACCGATGTTTGGAAGCGTCTTCAGATTCAGCGTAACTGATGAAGCCGCGTATTTGGATTTTGGCTTTTACGGCCTTTTCGTTTGGCCCAATTTGGGCGCAGGTTGATAGCCTGCCGGTTGAGGAAGATGAAGACTACAGCATGTACGACAATGTTTCGTACGCCGATGCTGGTGCCAAAGCTTACTGTACCAATAAAATTGAAGGTCTAAGTCCTTCTAAGTTGATTTCAGTTGGATACGATTATCAAATGGGGTACAGCCTTACGAGCGCCAATACTCCGGGTGGTCAGCTCATGGAAAACTATGACCAAGCTGATTTTGCTCGTTCCAATGGAATGCGTTTGGCTTTGAATGTGCCTGTGATTTCTCGCAATGATCTCATTGTTCAAGTAGGGGCAAATTACTGGAATCAATCGTATGCGCTTGAAGCCGAAGGTGCCAATAATCCCGTAGCCACAGGTTTGAACGAATACGGATTGAGAACCACGGGCGTGAATCTCACCGTGTTTAAACCATTTGATGAAACGCGGTTTTTCTTGTTTCAAGGTTCAGGTGATTTGAATGGTGATTACGGTTTTTCTGATATCATGCCCTTGAAGTATACCAAATACTCGGCGGCAGCTCTGTACGGAAAGCGCGTTAGTGATCGCAAAATGTGGGGTTACGGTGTGGCTCGAACCTACCGGGTGGGTGAGTTGAATTACATTCCCATTTTGTTGTACAACTCAACCAATGTGGCCAACACCTGGGGTACAGAAGTGCTCTTCCCTGCAAGGG
This sequence comes from Bacteroidota bacterium, assembly GCA_027621365.1. GTDB lineage: Bacteria > Bacteroidota > Bacteroidia > NS11-12g > UBA955 > JALRLA01. The sequence continues at coordinate 10,328 of JAQCBH010000026.1, forward strand.
CTCACGTTCGTCGAACCTTTAATCCTCGATCCATGTTGTTTTTGGGATACGAATTAGAGGGCAATAGTTATCGCATGTACCGCGCGATGATGCCCCAAAACGATTTGGAGATTCGCCGTGGGGAGTTGCGTTTTCGCTTCGTTTACGAACGTTCATTGAAGGATTTTATCTGGCTTTCGGCTCAGTTCGGTTACCGCTACAACTATTCCTTCAATGCCGATCAATTGCCTGACGGTCAAGAATTCTTCAGGGGTTTCTTTGGGGATCAGCCCTTGGCCATGGAGCAGAGTTTGACCAATCCGCTGTATTTCAACATCAGTGTCAACTTAGTAAGCCCTTAAGGCTTACAGTCGGCTTTGCATGATATCTTGAACCACAGTTGGGTCCAGTAGTGTACTGGTATCACCCAATTGTTCCCATTCGCCTTCTGCAATTTTTCTCAAGATGCGGCGCATGATTTTGCCGCTTCGCGTCTTGGGTAATCCGCTAACGAATTGAATTTTGTCGGGCTTGGCTATGGGGCCTATCAAATGGCTCACAGTATCCAAAATGGCTTTGCGAGCCGTTCCTGATTCTACCGGCAGGCTTTGGCAAATGATGTAGGCATAGATGCCTTGGCCTTTGATATCGTGAGGATAACCTACAACTGCTGACTCCACCACATTGGGATGTTGGTTGATGGCATTCTCCAATTCAGCAGTTCCAATGCGGTGGCCACTGACGTTCAAGACATCGTCTACTCTGCCCGTAATTCGGTATTGGCCTTGGGCATTGCGGTTGCATCCGTCGCCAGTGAAATACAGGCCGGGATAGGTGCTGAAATAGGTTTGGCGGCAGCGTTCGTGGTCGCCCCAAGTGCTGCGTATCATGCCTGGCCAGGGGTATCGAATGCACAAATTCCCTCTGGCCTCAGCAGCCTCCAAGATTTGGCCATTCTCATCGACCAAGACGGGTTGAATGCCCGGAAGAGGCAAGGTGGCAAAGGTTGGAACGGCCTCTGTGACACCGGCTAAATTGCTGATCAAAATGCCACCGGTTTCGGTTTGCCACCAGGTGTCTACGATGGGGAGTTCAGATTTACCAATGTGCTCGTGATACCAGTGCCAAGCTTCTGCATTGATGGGTTCTCCCACGGTCCCCAATACTTTCAAAGAGGCGAGAGACTTGGATTGAAGGGGTTCTAGACCACAGGCCATCAGGCTTCGAATGGCGGTGGGAGCGGTGTAGAGAATGTCAACAGTATGCTTGTCTACGATATCCCAAAAGCGACCGGCATCGGGCCAGGTTGGAATGCCTTCAAACATCAAGGTACGCCCTCCGACTAGCAATGGGCCATAGACGATGTAGGAGTGGCCTGTGATCCAGCCAATGTCAGCGGTGCAAAAGTGCAGCTGGGGTCGTTGGTATTGAAAGACATTGAGAAAGGTGTACTGGGACCAAAGCAAATAACCCGCCGTGCTGTGAACAACGCCCTTTGGTTTACCCGTAGAGCCGCTGGTATACAATATGAACAAGGGGTCTTCGCTGTTCATGGGCTCTGCTGGGCAATGGGCACGGCCTTCTTTTTTAAGTGCATTCAGCTTTTCTAGCCAATCCCGGTCTCGGTTCGTATTCATCGGGCAGTCTCCACCAATGTGTTTGAGAACCAATACTCGTTGTACCGAAGTGCATTGTTCTAAGGCTTGGTCGACCACCGATTTCAAGGGTATGCTTTTGGCCCCGCGGTAAGCGCCGTCACAGGTTAGAATGGCCACGGCTTGCGCATCGTTGACCCGGTCGGCGATTGATTGGGCCGAAAATCCGCCGAAAATGACAGAGTGTATGGCTCCGATTCGCGTGCAGGCGAGAACGCCAATGGCCAATTCGGGAACCATGCCCATGTAGAGGCAAACTCGGTCGCCTTTGCTCACCCCCATTTCCTTGAGAAGAGCCGCGGTGGCTTCGACTTCGGCATGCAACTCGCGGTAGGTATAATGCCTCGTCGGGCTGGTTGGGTCATTGGGCTCCCATACTAGGGCTTCTTCATCTCCGTGCTCGGCCAAATGCCGGTCTAAACAATTGTAAGAGGCGTTCAAGGTGCCTCCCTCAAACCATCGAACTTGAGGCTCTTGGAAATTCCAGTTCAAAACCTCCTGAAAGGGGGTGAACCATTCCAAACTTTTGGCTTTATCGGCCCAAAATTTTTTCGGGTCCTGAACGCTTAGGTCGTATTCACGGTGATAAGATTCCAGGGATTTTATGCGCAATGAGTCCAATTGAGTCATGGTTTCAAGGTAATGAAAGCCCTCGAGAAAAAACTTACGGATTTTCGCAAAAAAAGTATGCCTACACAATAGATTTTTAGTAAATTACTTATACAAACCAACCATTTGCATGAAGCCCCAGGAATTTTTCGTGGCTCAATTGAGACAAATGTGTCCGTCCCATTTGAATCTCGCAGAAGAATTGGCCGGATTATTGAACCTCAGTTTGGACAGCATTTACCGCCGTTTGCGCTGCGAAACCGATATCAGTTTAGAAGAAACCCTCGCTATCTGCGCTCATTTTGAGTTGCCCTTGGCTTCCGTGCTGGAGCAACAGCCCAATATGGTCGCTTTTCGAACCAATTCACTCGGAGGTGATTCAGAGAGCTTTACCCAGTATTTGAAGGTCATTGTAGCCGATGTAATGGGCATGCGCAGTGATCCGGAATTCGAGATTGTCTATGCCGCAGAAGACCTGCCCGTTTATTACAATTTCTTTTTTTACGAACTGGCTCGCTTCAAAATGGTCTATTGGAACAAGAGTATTTTGGGGGCAAAAGATATGGTGGGTCGCCGCGTAGAAGAAGTAGAGGTTCCCAATCATTGGGTGGAACAGGTACCCATAGCCCGAGCCGCCTTTTTAGGAGTCAAAACCCATGAAATATGGAACGAGGACACCTTGAAAAGTACCCTGAAACAAATTCGCTACTATTGGGAAGCGGGGTATTTCCGTACTTCTGAATTACCGCTTCGTTTGTGTCAAGATTTGTTTGAGTTGGTGGAAACCTTGAATAAACAAGCCCAAGCAGGGCGCAAATACAATCCCCTGAACAATGAGTTTACCGATGTGCCGTTTCGATTGTACAGCAGTGACTTGATGATCGGATCCAATACGGTAGCCCTCAAGTCCAGGCATGCGATGGCGAGTTATTTGGGCTACCATACATTCAATTTCATGCGCACCAAAAATGCCGATTTCAATCGATTCACCATGGATTGGTTGGACAACATGAGGCAGAAAGGGGTTCTGATCAGCGAAGCTGGAGAAAAGCAGCGATTGCAATTTTTCCATTCCTTGAATCGACAAGTGGAGGAGTTGCGTGAAGCAATCAGCAGGAGTTCTTGAGCTATGTGACTTGAGATACATACACCTCGGTGAAATTGTCGCATTATTGCATCTATGAAATGGTTTCCTTCTCTTTTGTTGATGGGTGCTCTGAGCATGGGCGCTTGTCAAGGTCAAAGTGCCGAGTCTAGCTCAACAGCGACAACTGAGGCTTCTGCATCTTTTCAAAATATTCAAGTCGGAGGGGCTCAGGGCATGATCAGCAGCGGTGAACACGTATTGATTGACGTTCGTACTCCCGGCGAGTTTGCCGAAGCCCATATTGATGGTGCAACCATGATTGATATCAATGGGGCTGATTTTGAAGCGGGTATAGCCGCTTTGGACAAGAGCAAAAGTTACGTGGTTATTTGCCGCTCAGGTGGTCGTTCTGCCCGTGCTTCACAGTATATGATTGATCAGGGTTTTCAAAAAGTGACCAACGTTGAGGGAGGTATGAATGCTTGGCTCGCCAGCGGATACCCCTCTGTTTCGGAACAATAAATCCAAAAGAATTCAATGAAAAAGCCCCGCCGAAGCGGGGCTTTTTTTATGACAATCAGGCCCAAACTCTCCAAAAGGGCCGATGGTTTCGGGGTTAAAATGAATAAGAGTATTTCAAACTGAAATTGCGCCCGGGGTTGAATCGAGTAAAGTATTGATCTTGGGCCAAGTAGCTCGAGAAGATCTGTTCTTTCACATCGTTCAATACGTTGGTCACTTTGAATCCAAGGCTCATTCGGTCTTGAGGTCCAAAGTTGTAATTGGAATTGAAGTTCAAGCTATTGAAGGGTACGGAATAGACATCGCTTCTGTTTCCGTATCCAACGAACAACAGGGTTGGCCCCTGCACGTTCAAATACAAACCTGCGTCAAACTTCTTGTCTTTGGCCGCGTAAGCCAAACCAGCATTGACGATGTAGGGTGCTTGCCCGGCCATGGAGCGGCGATCGCCAATGACTTGGCCTTCACGTGCGCTCAATTCACGTGACATTATTTCACTCGGGGTCATGGCAATGCTAGACTGAGTGAGGGTGATGTTGGTGTTGAAGGTCACATTTTCCAGAGCTTTTGACCATTGTTTGAGGTTTTTGCGAACCTCCAATTCCAAGCCCAAGATTTGGGCATTTCCCACGTTGCGGGGTTGGAAACTTCCCTGGTCCGATAAGAATTGCACGATTTCAATGGGGTTTTGCAAAGCTTTGTAAAACAAGCCCATGGAGAGCATTTGGCCTTTGTCCATGAAATTCTCCCAGCGCACATCAAAGTTGGTGATGTGAGTAGGTTTCAAGTTGCCATCCCACAACTCAGTCTTGCTTCCGCCTGTTTGGGTCGTTTCAGGGAACATGCCTCCGATGAACGTGCGTCCAGAAATGGGGTCAAGAATCGTGGCGAATGACATTTCCTTCAAACTGGGTCGAGCAATGGTTCGCGTAGCCGATACACGCAGGTTCTGGCGTTTGCTCAAGGCATGGATCAAGTTGGCGCTAGGGAACAAGTCCAAATTGTTCAATACGCGTTCGTCTTGCAGTTGACGAGGTGGGTTTTCCTGGTTGATTCCGGTGTAGAATTGCTGGTACAGTTCTGTGCGCAATCCCAAAATCATTTTGGTTCGCTTGTTCAACGGAGTTTCGCTGGAGGCATAAGCGGCCAGATAGTTGGAGCGAGCATTAAAGGCATTGGGGTTGAGGGGAATAAACATGGGGGTGTAGCGAAGCCCTTGAATATTTTGGCCCGAGAAGTAATTCTCTTCTACGAAAATTTGGTTGGGATCACCCGTGAAGTCCACGCCATCGATGGAAAATTGAAAATTCTGAATGTTGTAATCGCGGAACTTCAAAGTGCTGGCTAATCCGAATTTCAAGTTGCCCTTGAGGCCCTTTCGCTCTGTTTCTCGTTCTATGTCTACTTTGCCGGCAAGGTTGTACTCCAGCAAATTTCTCCAAATGCGTTCGGGGAGTCCCACCTCAGTGGAGATGATGAAATCACCTTCGCGAAAGCGGGCAAAACGAATGTCAGGATCAGAGATGGAAGAACGGGTAGGGGTGAATTTCCATTCCAATTTCCAAGGACTCTTGGCGAAATTTTGCGTGCCATGTATCAGCAGGTTTGTCAAACTGCGTTGTGTGTAATCCAAGTTGAATTGGGTAGCATTGAAATCAGCGCCGTTATCGGTGCTGGTAAACAAGTATTCTCCTGATTTGGATTCTCCGTTTTGAATGTGGAGCAGGGTGAGTTTGATCTTTTTGTCAGCGGTTTTCAAAGCCACCGTTGCCAAGGCACCTAGCAGCACTTTGTTGCTCGCTTCATCGCCTCGTTGAGTTGTGAAGGTAGACAGTTCAGTGATCGATGGGCTGGGATTCTTTCCGTACAAGTTGTACTCAATACCTTGGTAGAAATCGGTTTCGTTTTTGTAGGTGGCGGCAAAGGAATAACCCAGTTTGCGCCCGCCTCTGAGCTTCTTTTGATTGGAGAAATTGTAGCCCAAGCTAAAGTCCATGAAACTCGTATTGCGAGTGGCACCCATGGTAGGGTTGAATCCTCTCAAAATGCTTTGGAATTCTTGACCTTTTGCACCGTCAGGGCTAGCAATCACTTGAGCGTATTGAGGAATATCCGTGCGGCCACTAGTAGGGATGGCTCTGGTACCGTCGTCAAATCCGAGCCAATCGGTTTTTCCTCCTTTGTAGCTCAAATAGTCTGAGCGAAAATGCATGTTGGGATTGTACCCAAACCCGCCAGAAAAGCTGCTGCTTTTCTTGTCGGGAAAATCTTTGGTACTGATGTCAACTGAACCACCGGTGAAGTCTGCCGACAAATCTGCAGTAAAGGTTTTGGCAACAATGATGTTGTCAATCACATTGGTGGGGAACAAGTCCATTTGAATGGTGTTGCGGTCAGGGTCCAAACCGGGTATGTCCATGCCGTTCAAGGTGGTCTTGGTGTAGCGATCACCTAGGCCTCGAACAAAAACATACTTGCCACCTTCGATGGAAACGCCGGTGACTCGAGACATGGCTCCAGCGGCATCTCCATCGCCAATCTTTTTGAAGTTGGCCGAGCTAATGCCATCCATCATGGTGCCCGACAAGCGCTTGGCAGTCAATAGGGCTTCTTCTGTGTTTTTATTGGATTTGACGGTGATGCTTACTTCTCCGATCACCTCTTTTTCGGGGGAAATGCTCACTTGACCAATCGATTCAACCTCATTTTCGATGCTTTTAACATCGGTTAATTTGACAGTCAAAAATCCTTCTTTTTGAAGGAACAAGGAATAAAGGCCGGGTTTCAACTGGAGCTCAAAATGGCCGTCCAAATCAGAAACTGCCGTAGCGCTCGAATCATTGGATTGAATGTGAACGTCTTTGACAAATTGACCTGTAGACTCATCGAAGACACGACCTCTTACCGTGCCCATTTGTCCGAATGCAGGAATGGTGAAAATTGCCAAGGCAATCAGGGAGATGAATCTAAAATTTTTCATGGGGAGAGTTTGTGCAAAAAAACCTGCACTCCTTGCGAAGTGCAGGTTTTCTAAAAGTTTTTATTGATTAGTTGGGAAGAACACCCGCAGCGTCGCAACGCGACCAACCCTTGAAAGTGGTAACTGAAGCTCCAACGGTGTTGGCTCCTTCGGCTACGGCTTTGCCGTTTGCGGCAACGCCACCTTTCAAAACCTTGGTCAAGTCAGTGACTCCTGAAGGCAAGGCTACTTCCAAGTTTTTGAAAGTCAATTTTCCAGCGGCGAAGGTCAAATCAGACCCGGAGCTTAAAGACAAATCACCACGTCCGTCAACAGCAGGATCGGGAAATCCGTAGAAGTAGATATTCTCGAAAGCGCCCATGGCTTTGCTGCGAAAATCGCCCAACTCAGAATCGTCATTGCCAACAATAGTGCCATTGCTGACTTTGTGACCCGCTTCCATAGATCCTTCGGGGCCGTCAATTTCCAACGCGTGGTCTGTACTTCCACCGCAGATGACCACAAAGTTGTCGATGCTTCCGCTGAACGCTTGATCGGTGTCCAGAGCATCGTCACCGCTGTTCCAAACGATCAAGTTTTTGGCATTCACTGTTCCGCCGAAGAATTCGATTCCATCGTCTTGGTTGGAAATGACTTCGATGTTCTCGATGGTAGTTCCAGAACCTACGCCACCCATGGTTAAGCCGTTGATTTCGTTACCTTCACCAATATTGGCACCGCCATGACGAATGGAGATGTATTTCATAACACCGCTGTTATCAGCTGCGTCTGATCCGCCGTACAAGCCGTTGGGGTCAGTAGGAGGAATACCCTCGATGGCCATTTCCGTTACATCCCCTTTCAAGGAAGCAGGAGCTTTGCCCAAAATGATAACACCGCCCCACAAACCGTTCAAATTGTCATCCATGTTTGGGCTGCTGATCGATGAATATCCAGACTCGATTTCATCGGCAATGCTGGTGAAAATGATGGGTTTGGTGCTGGTACCTACAGCGTTGATTTTAGCACCGCGGGCAATGATCAAAGCAGTGGCATTTGCGCCTGAACCTGCTTGGCCTTTGATCACAGTACCTGCTTCAATGGTCAATTCTGCGCCCGCTTCAACCGAAATGCGACCGGCCAAAACGTAGGTTTTGTCAGCCGTCCAAGTGGTGTTGCTTTTGATGTTCTCGTTGATGATCACCACCTTGTCGTTAGAGGGAGGGGTTACAATCACCGTGTCAGTTTTACCGCAAGAGGTCAATGCGGTGCTGCTAGTGGCCAAAATGGTGAGGCCGGCAGCAATGGTTAAGAGGTGTTTCATAGTCTTAATTTTTCTAAGATTTCTGATGCAAAGGTTTCCTTCCAATATTTCGCCAATGTTAAGGCCGCATTACATTTTTGAAACACTTAAAGCAAAGTCAATTTTGCCTTGATTCTTCGGTAACGCAATGCTGACCTCAATACCACAATTTGCTCATTCTCTAATTACATGACTAGAGTTTTTTTGTTAAAACCAATCAAATGAAACGCGAAATCGACATTGCTATTCTCAGCGATCTTCACTTGGGCACCTTTGGGTGTCACGCCCAGGAAATGTTGTCCTATTTGCAAAGCATTGAACCTGAAGTCCTCGTTTTAAATGGAGATATCATTGATATCTGGCAGTTCAAAAAGAAGTACTTCCCACCTGCACACATTCAAGTCATTCGCGAACTTTTGAAAATGAGTGAGCGGGGTGTCAAGGTTCATTACATAACTGGGAATCACGATGAAGCCCTTCGTCGTTACTCCGGCACTAGCCTTGGTAATTTGAGCATTGATGACAAACTGGTGCTGGAGGTTGACGGGAAACGAGTATGGATTTTTCACGGAGACGTATTTGACGCCACTACCAAGGGCTGGGCAAAGGTTCTCGCTAAGTTGGGCGGAAAGGGTTATGATTTGCTGATATTATTGAATCATGTGATCAATCAAATCTTACTCGGAATGGGTAAGAACCGTATGAGTTTTAGCAAAAAGGTGAAAAATGGAGTGAAAAAAGCGGTGGCCTGGATTGGGGACTTTGAACAAACAGCCGCCGAATTGGCCATTCAAGAAGGATACGATGTGGTCATTTGTGGGCACATTCATCAGCCCCAAAAAAGAATGGTCAAGAATAACCATGGCCAAGTGTTGTATTTGAATAGCGGTGATTGGTTGGAAAATGGAAGTGCCCTGGAATACCAAAATGGGGAGTGGAACATTTGTTATACTCCGCTCGAACACAAAGAAAAGCATCAACCATCTGAGCCCCTTCTAGTGCCAGAGGTTCGCACTCAAGAGGTTTCCTTCTGGCTTCAAACTCTTAGCGCATGAATATATTGTATGCCGTTCAAGGAACAGGGAATGGTCATCTTTCGAGGCTGTTGGAGATGTGGCCTGCGCTTTCTGAGTACGGTCAAATTGACCTTGTTATAAGCGGCAACAATTCGCAGTTGCCTCTGCCCAAAGAGCCTAGATGGGCATTCAATGGTTTTAGTTTGCACTACCGCCGCAAAGGGGGGCTCGATTATGCTTCCATGCTCAAACAAATCAAGCCGCTTGAGCTAATGCGCCATGCTTGGTCCATTCAAGTGGAAAATTACGACTTGGTTTTGGTTGATTTTGAACCCTTGACAGCGTTGTCTTGTCACCTAAAGGGAGTTCCGTTTGTTCACATGGGTCATCAGGCTTCTTTCCGGTCTGTACATGCTCCGAGACCCGAGAGCAAACAGGTGTTGGGAGAGTCCATTTTGAAGTATTTTGCTTTTAGTCGAATGAACATCGGCTTTCACTTTCAGTCGTATGAGCCCTGGATATTGACTCCGGTCATCCCCGCTGCATTCTGGGGGGAAAAGCCTGTCGATGAGGGGCACACCACGGTTTATTTGCCTCAATACGGTTCAAAAGAATTGAGAAAGTACTTGATAAGTCTTCAACGCCATCGGTTTCAAGTGTTTCATCCCGATGTGCTTACGGATGAGGTTGATGGGCACATTACTTGGAAGCGGCCCAACAAAGAAGTCTTTCAAAAAAGCGTGCAAGATTGCCACGCGGTTCTCACCGCCGGCGGATTTGAGACCCCATCAGAAGCCCTTTTCTTGAATAAGAAACTCATGGTTCTTCCTATCAAGGGACAATACGAACAGGCTTGCAATGCCGCTGCTTTGCAGTCTCTCGGTGTGCCGGTAATAGCCGATATCAACATTCATTTTGGTCAGCAAGTACAAAAGTGGTTGAGTCAAGACATCGGGTATCGGAGACCTGACTTCATCCAAACCCAAGAATTGGTTTCTAGAGCTATGGCTTTGATTGAGACTACTGGAAATTCGGGACTAACCTTGGCTCTGTAAGTTCTTTAAATAGGGCAGCCAAAGGGACCGAATGATGCCATCTTTAAGACCCAAATTGGGCGCTGCAATGTCTTGAATATGGCAGTGTTTCATGATGTCGGAATAAATGATTCCCGCAAAATCAATGACCTCGGCGCGGTCGGGATTCAGCTTTAGATCGTAAACCCGCTGCTTGTGCGTTAAGCTTTTGATGGAATGCACGGTGTGTTCCAGCAATAAGTGATTGATGGGTTCGCCAGCAGGGGTTCCAGAAAGCTGCCCCAATTTTACAACATTGCCTCCTGTTCCAATGGCATGTCTGTCGAGTGAAAGACTAGACCATTTTAAATTATCGAGCCATCGGTGAACGCGGCTCCACTCTTCGGTTTTGACTTTGTTTTCTCTTAGTCGAACAGTGCCAATGTTGAAACTTTCAAAGCATTTGACTCGACCTTGTTGAATGAAGGCTAATTCCGTACTGCCTCCACCAACATCGATGTGCAAATAGTTTTTTCTAGGGTCTGTTTTGTGGAGTATGGCTTTCTGGATGAGTTTGGATTCTTGCTTGCCGCTTAAAATTTCAATGGACAGCCCAGTAGCCTTCTTGATTTCTTTGGTGAGCCTTCGGCCGTTTCTTGCATCTCTCATGGCTGAGGTTGCACAAGCCCTGACTTGGTCTACGTTGTAAATCTCCATCAAAAGCATAAAGGCTTGGATGGATTTGATCAATAAATCTGATTTTTTCTTGCTGATTTCTTGGTCCTTGAAGACGTCGTCACCCAATCGAAGAGGCAAGCGGGTGAACTCAACTGATTTGAATTCTGTATTGGGCAATTCTTCCAGTGGTCGGGCAATGTACAATCTGACGGCATTCGAACCAATGTCAATGGCAGCAAACTTCACGCTTCACAAGTTATTCTTTTGAAAGGGGTCAGGCAAGGCCCTTCTCAAAATATTGACGCAACCGCTGTTGGCTTTGAATTGGTTCGGAAAATGACGCCATTTCCTGCAAATGCCCCTCAGGTAAAGTTTTGGTGGATGAAGACAGTGCAACTTTTTTGTTTCGTTGCTTTCCTTCCAAGCTGCGGGCTTTTGTATTATCTGCCAGCTGTAAATTGAGAACATCCACCAAGGTGGCTTTGATGGTTTTGTCCAATACGGGCATGCAAACTTCAACTCGGTGCCGAAGATTGCGCTGCATGATATCGGCACTGCCCATCATCAATATGGGTTTGTTGTCATTCTGGAAATAATACAATCGTGCGTGTTCCAAATACCTATCAACGATGGAAATAGCGCGCACATGCTTCCATTCTGCTTGAATGGTCAAGGTGCAGATTCCTCGAATGATCAAATCACAAGGAACTAGAGCGGCAATTGCTTTATATAGAGCGTTGATTACATAGGGGTCAACCAAATTGTTGCATTTTAGTACAATTCGAGCCAGTTTTCCTTGAAGGTGGTGGTTGATTTCCCTTTCAATGCATTCGGTCAATTTGGATTGTGTATTCACCGGGCTCACCCAAAGTTGATGGAAGGCGAATTTCTCAGGTTTGAAATTCTGAATCATTTCAAACACCTTCAATGTTTCGCTGGAGATTCGTTTTCGAGCCGTTAGATAGCTGTGATCCCCATAAATTTTTGCCGTACTTTCATTGAAGTTCCCTGTTCCGATATGCACAATGTGACTGGTTTTAAAATTCTTGCGTCGGCTAATGGCAATCAATTTTGAATGCACTTTGAAACCGGGATCTCCAAATATGACTTTCGCTCCAGCCTCTTCCAATTTGCGAGCCCAAATGAGGTTCTCTTCCTCCATGAACCGGGCTTGCAATTCCACGACAATGGTGACGTGCTTGCCATTGTGTACTGCATTGATCAGGGCCGAAGCGATAGAGGAGTCTTTTGCCAATCGATATACGGAAATGTGTATGGCGAACACAGCAGGGTCAATCGCCGCTTCTCGCATCAAGCGCACTACATACGCAAAACTCTCATAGGGGTAATTCAGCAACACGTCGTGATTTTCAATGTAGTCCAACAGACTTTTGGCTGCGTCAAGCTCCGGTCTGTGTAAGGGTACTTGAGATGGGTAGGTCCATTCAGATGGTCCTACTTGAGGAAAACTCATGAAATCCCTGAAGTTGTGGTACCGACCTCCAGGTATAGCTCCATCTTTGTCAATGTTCAATCGGCGCTGCAAGAAATCGAGCAAATCAGCCGGAATGTCTTGATCATAGATGAATCGCGTTGGGTCGCCTAAGCTGCGTTTTTTTATGCCCTTGCGAAGTTGCTCGATGTAGTTGGCCTCAATGTCGTTGTCGATGTCCAATTCAGCATCCCGGGTAATTTTGATGGTATGAGCAGTAAACTCATTGAAGTCCAAACTGCTGAATAGTTCTGATAATCCAAATCGTATGGCATCATCCAAAAGAATGATTCGGGTTTTTTCTCTGCTGGTAGGCAATAGGATGAACCGTCCAACCGATTGCTGTGGGACCTCAATTAGAGCGAATTGGACAGATTGGGTGGTGCTGTTGAATAGGCGAACGGCTAGGTAAATTTCTCCATCTTTTAAATTGGGAAGGGGTTTGCCCTGCCTCAACATTAGCGGGAATAGTTTGGGAGCAATTTTGTCACTGAAATATGCTGATAGAGCTTGTTTGTCGGTCTTATTTAACTGAGTGTCGTCGACCAATTCAACACCGCCCAATTTGAGGCAAGGGACGATTTCCTGGCTGAATATTCGATCGAATTCTTTTTGCTGCAACAACACCGTCTCTCGAATGGACTCAAGCGTATGCTTCAGTAGTTTGCGTTGTGCCGAATGGGAATCGCCTTTTTTTAGCTGAATAAGCCTACGAACACTGGCAACCCTAACCCGAAAAAATTCATCCAAATTGTTGGAGAAAATGGCTAGGAATCGAATGCGTTCAATCAAGGGTACGGTGGGGTCGTCAGCTTCTTGCAAAACCCGGGCATTGAAGGATAACCAACTCAATTCCCGATCGAAGGAAATCCAATTTTCCGATTGAACACTTTTTGATTTGCCCATTATGGACAAAGTTCACGTTAGAATCCCGCATCTTTTTCCTTCGGGAGTTACAATTTTGTGAGCCTCTGGTTAACGAATTGTTAAACTATGCGCATAAGGCGTGACAGCCATTTCATTCGGCGGTAACCTTTACGCATTTCAGGCCATAGCCGCGTTTGAATTTGCGCTTCATAGGCGTCGAACGATTCGAGATGCTTGTTCTCGAATCCCTGAATCAAGGCTTCAGCGGCCCAGTGCCCGGAAATGATGGCTTTGTCAATGCCATGGCCGTACAAGGGGTCGACCAGTTCAGCGGCATCCCCAATCAACAAAACACCGGATGCGGAGTTTCTAATGGGCTTAGATGGAATGGGGATTTTATGACCTTGGAATTCAGTTTCTGCCTCAGTTCCTTCTAGGAATTGAGCAATTCTTGGGTCTTTTTGGCAGACCTCTTCGTAGAGAGATTTGAGCTTGACAGGCTGCTTGCTGATGACCCCGAAACCGACATTGCAGCGGTTCTTACCAACAGGGAAAATCCAGAAATATCCAGGCAAGGATATGGATTTTGGAATGAAGAACAAGTTGCGATTCGGGATGGGGTTCCAATGGGTTCGGTACTGGGATCCTGCCACTCCCCACTGTGATTTGTCCATGTTGGGCAGGCCAATTTGTTGCCGAAAGTCACCGTTTGCTCCTTGTGCCAGTATCAAGGCTCTGGCCCAAAATGACTCTCCGTGGTTGTCGGTGAGTTGCCAATTCCCATCGCTTTGCCTCCTGACGGTTTGGATGCGATGAGGTGCAGCTAACTGGCAGTTGGGCTCTTCAAGAGCAGCCTCGAGCAGTACTTGGTCGAACGATTTTCGCGCCGAATTGATGGCCTGCATGGACCAAGAACCCTGGGCGATTCGGCGACCTTTCCAAAAGGCTTGATAGCCGTCAATGGGGCAGGCTGCATCCTCGCGAATGCGAATGGCCAAATCCGGATAATGTTCCTGCAAGAGACGCATGGCGTTGTTTGGAATGGCATCCCCGCAGACTTTGTGCCGAGGAAAGCTGGACTTATCAATCAATACAACCTTGTATCCTGCTCGAGCCAAACCCAGAGCAGCTGTCGATCCGCCGGGTCCGGCACCGACAATGGCTACATCAAAGAGTTGGGCTGTGGTCACCTTGCAAAGGAACCTCTTGTTACTTGGATTTCTTATTGTAATATTGCAATATTCAAATGGGAACGATCAAATCTGAACTACGAGAGCAGGAAGATGTGCGCCTGGCGCAATGGGCCTCTCTGCTTTCAAACCCCGCTCGATTGGCCATCTTGCGCCATCTGCTCAAACAAGAATCCTGCATCAATGCTGATTTGGTTGAGGTGCTGGGTCTGGCCCAACCTACGGTTACCCAGCATTTGAAGGCCTTGAAACAGGCGGGTCTTGTACAAGGACAGATTTTGGGCGATCGCCGCAACTATTGCCTGAATAAAGCCGGGTTGCAAGCCATGCAATCGGAGTTTGAGTCTTTTTTTAACGAATGGGAAACATGGGAGCAAGCCGCATGCGATTGTTGATGCTATCGGCTGTTTGGGTATTGGCCGCTTGCCAACCCACTTCAGCTCCTGTTCAAGACACATCTTCCGTTACACCTGTACAAGAAAATCCTATGAATGCCTACTGGAATTCGCTCTCGTCTGATATGGACGAAATACCTGCCGCTCGCCAAGCCGATTTGAAACGCATGGCTGATTGGGTTCAAAATCAATTGGATCAACAGGATACCGCTGCCTTGATCTTCATCTGTACCCACAATTCCCGCCGAAGCCACTTCGGTCAAGTTTGGGCGCAAGTAGCCGCTGATCAATTGGGGATCAAGGGTGTTGCGACTTATTCAGGCGGAACCGAAGCCACGGCTTGCAATCCTCGAACCATTGAAGCCATGATGCGCGCAGGCTTGCCCATTCTCCAACCCGAGTACATCAGTGACAATCCCGTATACCGCGTGGCCCAGCCGCCCATGTCCTTGTGGTCCAAGCGCTTTGATGATGCGAGCAACCCTTCTTCGGAATTCGCCGCAATCATGACCTGCAGCGATGCCGATCAGGCCTGCCCATCTGTAGCAGGTGCCTCCTTTCGATTGGCCCTTCCATATGAGGACCCGAAGGTCAGTGATGGTACGGCAGAAGAAGACAGTGTATACGACGCGCGCTGTCGCCAAATTGCCGCCGAAATGCGTTGGGCTTTTGAACAAATCAAACGATGAAACAGCTGTCTTTTTTGGATCGGTACTTAACCCTTTGGATCGGTTTGGCCATGGTGGGGGGAATCGGTCTCGGATACCTTTGGCCCTCTTTTGGTGCTGAAATGGAAGCCTTGTCTTGGCGGGGTACCAACTTGCCTTTGGCTTTGGGACTCATATTGATGATGACTCCTCCCTTGGCCAAGGTTGATTATGGTCAATTGCCCGCCCTGATGCGTGACCGCAAAACCTTGGGCTTGTCGTTGGTGTTGAACTGGGTGATTGGCCCGGTGCTCATGTTTGCCTTGGCGGTGGTCTTTTTGGGCGATGAGCCCCATTTGATGACCGGTCTGATTTTGATAGGCTTGGCTCGTTGCATCGCCATGGTATTGGTTTGGAACGATCTGGCTGACGGTAGTCGGGAATACGCAGCGGCTTTGGTGGCCTTGAATAGCTTGTTTCAGGTCTTTGCCTATTCGGCTTTGGCTTGGTTTTTTATCACCTATTTGGCGCCCAAAGTGGGAGCTCAAGGCGCGGTGGTCCAAGTATCCATGCGTCAAGTGGCCGAGTCGGTCCTTCTGTATTTGGGAATTCCCTTTGCCTTGGGTTACAGCCTTCGCAAGATCTTCATCAAGGCCCGTGGCCTGGATTGGTTTTCGGCTACGTTTATGCCCCGATTCTCCAAGCTAACCTTGATCAGTTTGTTGTTTACCATCGTGCTTATGTTCGGTTTGAAAGGGGAACAATTGGTTCAATTGCCAGGCCTAGTGCTCAAAGTAGCGCTGCCCATGTTGGTGTACTTTTTGCTCATGTTTTTGTTGGGCCTATTCATCAGCAAGCGGTTGAATCGCCCCTATGACCAAGCCGCTGCGGTGGCTTTTACAGCTGCAGGCAACAACTTTGAATTGGCCATCGCGGTTGCCATTGGTGTCTTCGGATTGAACAGCCCTGAAGCCTTTGTGGGAGTCATTGGCCCCTTGGTAGAGGTGCCTGCTTTGCTGGCTTTGGTTCGCGTGAGTTATGCGCTCAAGAATCGCTGGTTTGCTTGATCAATAGCGCTGACGGTGCCAATCCAAGTAGGTGTCGGGATCGAGCTGTGTTCTAGAGCTCAGTTTTTCCCAATCAATAGCGCTGACGGTGCCAATCCAAGTAGGTGTCGGGATCGAGCTGTGTTCTAGAGCTCAGTTTTTC
>JAQCBH010000034.1 GCA_027621365.1 Bacteroidota bacterium
CTTGGTCATTGCGCCGCCCGCTGCAAGCGGGGCGGCGGCACTCAAGAAATGGGGAGATTACGAAACCGCTCATTGTTCGGGTTGGATGAACATGCGCGGGCAGCGCCGTTGGGGCAATTTGGACCGGGGTTTTGTGCTGTCTGACCACGCCGATTGGACTTCTTTGAACAAGGCCGTAGAGGCTACAGGGGCTGAAAACATTTATGTCACCCATGGCTTTTCAGCGGCTTTTGCCCGCTACCTGAGGGAAGAAAAGGGATTGAATGCCCAAACGGTCAAAACCATGTTCAGCGGGGATGATGCCGCCGAAGATTTGGACAAGGCCTTGATGATGCAGGCCAAAAAAACGGGAGGAGAATCGTGAAGCGCTTTGCGGCTCTGATTCGGGACATCGATTCCAGCACCAAAACCAAAAACAAGGTGCGGGCCTTGGTCGATTACTTCGCCCAAGCCCCGGCCGACGATGCCCTTTGGGTAGTGGCTTTGTTCACCCACCGCAGACCCAAACGCAGTGTCAAGGTATCCCAACTCCGAACCTGGGCTGCCGAAGCAGCGGGTATACCCGAATGGCTGTTCGAGGAGTCTTACCACATTGTGGGTGATTTGGCCGAGACCATCGCTCAAGTGCTTCCGGCTCCAACCGGTCAAGAAAACCGTTCCTTGACCCAGTGGTTCCAGTTCTTGCAAGAGCTCAAGCCTTGCGAAGAAGCCGAACAAAAACGCAGGCTGCAAGAGGCTTGGAACTGCTTAGATGCCTTGGAGAGGTTCTTACTAAACAAACTCATTACCGGTGGTTTCCGCATCGGTGTCTCGGATAAACTCTTGGCCCAAGCCTTGGGCCAGCACTTGAATATGCCCGCGGCTGAAGTGGCGCACCGATTGGCCGGAAATTGGGACCCATTCAAAACCCAGTGGGCCGACCTGTTTAGCGGAGACACCATGGCTTTTGACCGCAGCAAACCCTACCCCTTTTTCTTGGCAACCGCCATCGAAGAGGGCGAGGAGGCGACTTTGGGCCAGGCCTCTGATTTTTTGGCGGAACTCAAATGGGACGGTATTCGCGGTCAGTTGATTCTGCGCGAAGGCGAAGCCTGTTTGTGGAGCCGGGGCGAGGAGTTGGTTTCCGACTCCTTCCCTGAATTGCTTCAAGACATTCAAAACTTGGGTCAAGACTGCGTGTTGGACGGAGAAATATTGGTTTGGGATCATGAGCGCCAGGCTCCGCGCTCCTTCCAAGACTTGCAGAAACGCCTGGGCCGCAAAAAGCCGGGCAAGAAAACCCTCAGCGATTACCCGGTGGCTTTCATGGCGTATGACTTGTTGGAACTCCATGGCCAAGATTTGCGCGACCAATCTCAAGGCCAGCGGCGCCAAAAATTGGAAGAGCTGCTAAATCAGCAGCAACACATCCAATTATCTGCCGCCATCACCGCAAATACTTGGGGAGAACTGGCTGAAAAGCGGGCGGCCTCGGCTGAACTGGGCGCCGAGGGGCTGATGATCAAACGCCGAGATTCGAGCTACGGCGTGGGCCGAAAAGCCGGCGCCTGGTACAAATGGAAGCGGGAGCCCGATACGGTTGACTGCGTCATGCTCTATGCCCAGCGCGGCCACGGCCGCAGGGCCAACCTATACACCGACTTTACTCTGGGAGTGCGGCACGAAGGCAGTTTTGTGCCCTTTGCCAAGGCCTACAGCGGTCTGACCGATGCCGAATTCAAGGAGATCAACACCTGGATCAAGGCCCATACCCGGGAGAGCTTTGGGCCCGTTCGAAGTGTCGACGCCGAATTGGTGTTTGAATTGGCGTTTGAGGGAATTTCCTACAGCAGCCGTCACAAAAGTGGCGTGGCGGTTCGTTTTCCCCGCCTTGTGCGCTGGCGCAAAGACAAACCCGTGTCAGAAATTGCAACACTCGACGAGTTGAAGGCCCTGATTGAGCTTCGGAATTCGTAACTTGCAAGACTCTAACGCACTATGAAAAAACGCATTATTTCTGGTCTGTTGGCAGTGATGACCTTGTTGCCACTGAAGGCTGACGAGGGCATGTGGCCCATGACCCTGCTGTCCAAGATCCAGGACCGCATGCAAGCTCAAGGTTTGCAGTTGAGCGCCGAAGACATTTACTCCATCAACAACAGCTCGGTAAAAGACGCTGTGGTTCGCTTGATGACCAAGCAGGGTCGCATGTTCTGCTCAGGTGAGATCATCTCCAGCGAAGGTTTGTTTTTGACCAACCACCACTGCGGCTATGGAGCGATCCAAGCTTTGGCTACCCCCCAAGACAACATCTTGACCAACGGCTTTTGGGCCATGTCCAAAGTGCAAGAGCGCCCCGCCAACTTCAACATTGGCTTGTTGCGCAAAATCGAAGACGTGACTTCTCAGATCTTGAACGGTACAGAAATCAACGGCGACGAAGCCGCTCGTACCCAAGCCATCAACGACAACATCAAGGCGACTCAAGCCGCTTTGTTGGAAGCCTTGGGCGAAGACAAGGGCAACTACTCGGTTGAAATCTCTTCCTTCTACAACGGCAACCAATACTTGGCCATGTTCTACGAAGTGTACCGCGACATTCGTTTGGTGGGCACTCCTCCCGAGAACGTGGGCAAATTCGGTGGCGAGACCGACAACTGGCGCTGGCCCCGTCACACTTGTGACTTCTCTATGTTCCGCATCTATGCTGGTGCGAACAACAAACCTGCTGATTACAGCAGCGAAAACGCCC
Organism: Bacteroidota bacterium; assembly: GCA_027621365.1. Taxonomy (GTDB): domain Bacteria; phylum Bacteroidota; class Bacteroidia; order NS11-12g; family UBA955; genus JALRLA01. The sequence goes on from JAQCBH010000034.1 coordinate 2,732, forward strand.
CTTTTGCCCCTGCGCACCACTTGCCCGTAAGTTTGGCTGGTGCCCAAGAGGGTGACTATGCGATGACCATCGGTTACCCCGGCCGCACGACCCGCTACACCTACTCAGAAGGCATTCGCTATTTGGGTGGAAAAGAGCGCCCCATGCGTGTTCAGGTTCGCCGCGACATCATGGACATCTACGAGTCTTACATGAAGGCTGACAAAGACATTCGCTTGATGTATGCCGACAAATTGGCGGGCATCGGCAACTACTGGAACAAGTTCAACGGCGAAGCCCACGACCTGTCCAAGCCTGGCATGTACGAGCGCCGCAAGGCCGCTGAAAAAGCCTTCGAAGAATGGGTTCGCTCTACCGGCCAAGAGGCTGTGTATGGCGATGTGACCGGTTTGTTTGACGAGGCCTATGGCATCTTGAACAAGGTAGGTTTGTACCAGGTGTACTTGCAAGACGGCATTGCCAACTCCCAAGCCATGTTGCTCGCTTTGCGTGCCAGCGGGTTGGGCGCTATGCTAGCCGACAAAGCTCAGGCCGACGCTGCCAAAACCATGGCGGGTCAGATGGCTGCCGGTGTAGACGAAGCGTTTGCTGAGTTCTATGGCCCCATCGAACAAGCCGTACTGGAGCAAGTATTGAAGCACATCGTAGAAGATTTGGACAACAGCTACTTGCCCCAGTCCTTGTTGGATTTGGCTACCAAATACAAGCGCGATTACAAAGCCATGGCTGCTGCCTTGTGGGCCAAGTCTGTGTTCTCTAGCAAAGAGAAATACGCTGCCTTCTTGGCCAAGCCTTCGGCCAAAGCCTTGAACAAAGACCTGTTGTACGTGATCGTTCGCGACTACTACAACGCCTTGCGTGACCCCAGCGGCTTGGGCGGCATGTACGCCAATGCCAATGGCAAAATTGACCGCGCTACCCGTTTGTTCATGAGTGCTCAAATCCAAATGGCCGGCGATCAGGTATTCGCTCCCGATGCCAACGCCACCATGCGTTTGAGCTACGGAACCATCAAGAGCTACGAAGCCCGCGACGCGGTTAGCTACAGCTACTACACGACCTCACGCGGTATCAACGAGAAGTTCGTTCCTGCTGATTTCGAGTTCGACGCTCCCGACGAGTTGATGACCTTGATCAAGAACAAGGACTTCGGTCGCTATGCCGACACCGATGGCGAATTGCACACCTGCTTCTTGTCAAACAACGACATCACCGGCGGTAACTCCGGTAGCCCCGTGATCAACGGCAAGGGTGAGTTGATCGGCATTGCCTTTGACGGAAACTGGGAAGCCATTTCTTCTGACTTTGCTTTCTTGCCTGAGGTGCAGCGCACTATTTCAGTTGACATTCGCTACGTCATGTTCATCGTTGACAAGCTCGGCGGCGCCGGTTACTTGCTCGACGAGATGGATGTACGCTAACCATCTTGTTTGTGGGTAAACACCTGCATATCAGGGCCTATAGGTCGTCAGACGCCCCCGGGATTCTGGCCATCTATAGGCCTTTTGTTTTGGAAGGCGCGGTGACCTTTGAAATCGAGGTGCCTAGCCTCGATTCCTTCACACAGCGCTTGGATTCTATAGCTTCTCGCTTTCCTTTTTTAGTGGCCGAGTCAGAAGGCCAAATCGTAGGCTACGCCTATGCCGCTACCCATCGCGAGCGCATCGCTTACCAATGGGCCGTTGAGACCTCTGTTTATCTGTCACAACCCGGCCAAGGTTTGGGTAGAAGACTTTATGAACCTCTGCTCGCTGAACTCGCCAACCGCGGATTCGTTTGGGCGTATGCGGTGATCACTTTGCCCAATCCTGCCAGTGAAGGCTTTCACCAAGCCTTGGGTTATGAGCCTTTTGCCCTCTACAAAGATGCAGGACAAAAACAGGGGAAATGGTGCGATGTGGCTTGGATGCGGAAACGTTTGAACGACTCCACTCCGGGCATGCCCGAGCCCCGCTTTCTTCCTGCCTGCGATTAATCCCAGTCATTGCGTAAGTTTGCCTCATGGGTGAATATT
>JAQCBH010000006.1 GCA_027621365.1 Bacteroidota bacterium
CAACTTGGATTTGCGTTATCAAAACGAACCTGCCCGACACAAGTTGTTGGATATGATTGGTGATCTGGCTTTGGTCGGTATGCCCATTAAGGGTCAAATCATGGCCGCAAGACCGGGTCATGCCTCCAATGTGGCCTTTGCCAAAAAGATCAAGCAGGTGATGAAAAAGGAATTGCGCCGCAAACAAAGCGGTGTCCCTGCTTACAACCCCAGCGAAAAACCCCTGTACACCACCAAAGAAGTGATGAAGCTTCTTCCCCATGCCCATCCCTTCTTGTTGGTGGATAAGGTGTTGTCGGTCGATGAGACTTCGGTGGTCGGGGTGAAAAACATCACCTACGATCAGTACTTCTTCAATGGTCATTTTCCCGGAGACCCCATATTCCCAGGTGTTTTGCAGATCGAAGCCATGGCTCAGTGCGGTGGTATTTTGATTTTGAGCACCGTTGATGATCCCGAGAACTACGGCACGTATTTCTTGAAGATTGACAATGCCAAGTTCAAGGACAAAGTGGTTCCTGGAGACACCTTGATCATGAAGTTGGAGTTGACCGAACCCGTTCGTCGTGGACTTTGCGTCATGAAAGGCCGCGCTTGGGTGGGTGAAAAACTGGTATGTGAAGCCGAAATGATGGCCCAAGTCGTAAAAATATCCTAAACATGATTCAACCCCTATCCTACGTTCATCCTACCGCTAAGATTGCCGAGGGTGTCGTTATTGACCCATTCGTCACCATTCACGGTGATGTAGAAATCGGAGAAGGTTCTCACATCATGTCAGGAGCGACCATTTTCAAGGGAAGCCGAATTGGAAAAGGCGTTCGCGTGTTTCCTGGTGCTTCGATCGGCGCCATTCCTCAAGATTTGAAATTTGACGGTGAAGACAGCCTGACCATCATTGGCGACAATTCTACGGTTCGCGAATACGTAACCATCAACAGAGGTACCAAGGCTTTGGGCTACACCAAAGTCGGCAAGAATGTATTGTTGATGGCTTATGTGCACTTGGCGCACGACTGTGTGGTTGGAGACAACTGCATCTTGGCCAATAGTGTTCAAGTGGCTGGTCACGTGACCATTGGCGATTGGGCCATTTTGGGCGGGGCGGCTTTGGTGCACCAGTTTGTCAAAGTGGGTCAACACTCCATGATCTCCGGCGGATCATTGGTTCGCAAAGACGTGCCTCCCTATACCAAAGCTGCTCGTGAACCCCTGAGTTACGAAGGTGTGAATTCCATCGGTTTGAGACGCCGCAATTTCAACGATGAAAAGATTCGCGAGATACAGGACATTTATAGAACCTTGTTTGTCAAAGGACACAATGCCAGCAAGGCGATGAAAACCATCGAAACAGAATTTGCCCCCACTCCTGAGCGAGATGAGATCTTGCAATTCATCAGAGAATCGGATCGGGGCATCATGAAGGGCTATTTAGCAAAATGACCCTAGAACTTCGTTTGGACAATGCCGGAAAGAGCTTCTTGAATCAGTGGCTTTTTCGAGGTGTTTCCCAGCGATGGTTAGCCAAAAAAGGCAGTAGTTTGGCCATTTTGGGGGCCAATGGTTCGGGGAAGTCAACCATGACCTTGATGATGGCTGGTCAGTTGGTGCCCAGTGAAGGGTCGTGCAAATGGTTCGCAGGGCAGCAGGAGTGGCCCAGTCCCTTGGGGTGCTTATCTCTTTCTTCACCGGCTTTGGAACTTCCAGAAGAATGGACCTTGACCGAGTGGTTTGAATTTCAAAACAAGGTGCTTCCATTTAGAAAGGGCTTCGATTTGACTAAGTTTATCGCTGATTGTCAATATAGCAACAAGGTGGCCAAAAAGCCCATTTCCACCTTTTCGTCAGGCATGAAACAGCGTGTGAAATTGGCTCTAGCGCTTTGGGCTGATGTACCTTTGTCTATCGTAGATGAACCCCTGACCAACTTGGATAAACAGGGTGAAGAATTGTACCGTTTGTGGGTTTCTGAGTGCCTTGAACATCAATCCATCATCGTAGCCTCCAACCGCCAAGAAGAATACTCCTTTTGCCAGGAGCACTGGCAGATTGGTTCTGAGGGATTGGTCGTTACGGCTGTATCATGATGATCGGCCAAGAAGCCTGAGTTTGGCCATTTGAAGCTTTCAAATAGTAAGCCCCTGCTTTTGCATCGGTTATCTGGATCAACAAGCTTCGCTCACCTGTTGCCATGTTCCCTGACCAGATTCTACGCCCCGTACAATCCCATAATTCAAGCGATAAGCGGTTCGCTGCATCTTCGCGCTCCAATAGGAATATCCCACTGTGTGGGTTGGGGAAAACGCGAACCTGTACTGGCTTTTTCAAACTTTGGGTAGCAGAAATCTGTCGCCCTTGATTGCTTTTGGCCAATCCAATCCCGCCTCTGCCGTTGCCGTAAATCAACTCAGGAATAGAATCGGCATCCAAATCGACGGCCTCGCCAATGACTCGAAACCCAAATGAAGGCACAGTGGAATCGCCTCCCAAAGCGGCTTCAAACAGCCATTGGGTGTTGGGCAATAATGAATCTGTTATTGCGTGACCTTCTATGCTGTAACGGTATATCAAACCTTGGGCAGTACCTAGGATCAATTCTTCTTGGCCATCAAAATCCAAATCAGCGATGCGGGGAACCGCATAGCCGAATGACAAGAATCCAGGAGGTTCGCGGTCGGTTTTCCATTCGTTTGCACGAACGCCCCAGGCTGATTGGCTGACGCGGGTAAATGATTGTGCATTTCCTTGCTCAAAGGCAGAGATTTTGCCGTTGTAGTATCCCACCAAAATGTCTGTTTTGCCATCACCTGAGAAATCGTGCATGCACGGAGCTGCATTCACCACATCGAACCCAACAGGATAAGCGCCTAAGGGAAGGCCAGAATAAACAAATTGGGGTTTTTGGCCTGTAGCAGCGTCGTTTTTTAACCAGTGAACCTGACCATTCCCCAAGCCTATGAGCATGTCCCAATCGCCGTCGTTGTCCAAATCACCCGTGCAGGGAATCATTTCTGACCAAGCCGAATCCGACAGATTCAAATAGTCGGTATTCATCAATTTGAGTGCATAATCAGGGGCTCCCAAATTTTCAAACAGGTAGAGACGATCAGCCAGACCTTGAGTTTTGGAAAAATCGCCATTGCTAGCCACCACAATGTCCAAATCGCCATCTCCATCAGCGTCGATGGAACAGGGTGCTGTTCGAGCACCCAAATCCAAACGTTCAGAAGCCATGAAATCATGGGTTTGCAAAGACCATTTCGTTTCCTTCCCCACCAATAAACCTTTGTAAAAACTCACTTGATGGGTTTCCTGCACATCAGCGCTTCCATTGGGAGCAATCAGCAAATCGCGAACTCCATCCCCATCGGCATCGGCCAAATATCCGGCTGGAAAAATGAATTCATGGAAATCCTCACCGTTTTTAAACGGAAACAAGGTGTCGACCGCAATCATGGTGTCGTAGTAGTTCCCGAAGTCCAAACGGCCGTTTTCCAAGTAAGTAAAGCGTTTGAAGCCAATGTTGGAAATGACCATCTCCATATCACCATCGCCGTCTTTGTCGTACAAGAAACAGGAGCTCCCACCCGCATGACGAGGAGTCAGTTTGTTTTGATAAGGACATTCCCCGAGCAAAACACTGTTATCAAATCCCTCATTGAAATATCCAAAGCATACATCCATGACTTGGAATTCAAAGGTGTCTGAACTCCAGTTCTTTTCGGCTCTTACATCACGAAATTCCGTATAGGTCAGATTCCATGGGTCGTATTTCACGATGTCCAGGTCTCCATCTCCATCAATATCGACGATGTCTGGCATATCGGTATTGGAAAAGGACAACAGGTTGTGCAAAATGAAAAAGGTACTGTCGTATTGATTGCGGTAAAACTGAGGGCCGGCTTCGCCGTAGGTATTCAATCGAATCTCAAACTGAGGAACGCTGTCTGAAGCGCCGGTTTTGTTCATGTAGATGAAGAGGTCTCCACTCTCGCTCAAGGTAAAAACATCCAATTTCTGGTCGCTGTTCAAATCAGCCAACTTGTAGAAATAATACCCACTTGGAAAGGCTCTTGAATAGCGCATATCCCAAACCAACTGACCCTTTTCGTCGCGAATCCATGTTTCCAGATGGTTGTCGTATCGATCAAATACCAGCATGTCAGATCGGCCATCTTGATTGATGTCCATGCTTTGGAATTGGGGACTGTTCCAGCCTCCTGTCAATGGCTGTCCCACCCTGGAGCCGTTGACATCAATGGGGTATTGCTTTTGAACGCGGAAAGCAGGTTGTGCCTGAAGGGCAATTCCAACCAGTGAAAGTAAGGTTATGAGCAGCTTACGCATTGGACATCTAAGTTAAGTGTTGATGGGCAATCTTTCTAGACGACCTACCTTTGAAGTATGATCGCTACTCCTATTGACCGCATTTACGAACAACTCGTTTCCTGTGGCTTGGAATATTGTACAGACAGCCGTTCCATCACGGTAGGTTCGTTTTTCTTTTGTCTGCGGGGTGAGCGATTTGATGCCAACGATTTAGTGGCTGAAATTTTGGAAAAAGGAGCCTCTTATGTAGTGACCGACAATCCCGAATTTCATGGTCATGATTCCGTTTTCTGGGTAGAAGATTCCCTGGTGGCTTTTCAGCATGTTGCGGCCTTTCATGCGGCTCAATTGAACATTCAGTTTGTAGCTATCGGAGGAAGCAACGGCAAGACATCGACCAAAGAATTGGTTCATCGTGTTTTAGCGTTGAAATACAAAGTTTACGCTACTCCAGGCAATTTCAACAATCATGTTGGAGTTCCCATGACCTTGTTGGCCTTGAGAGAGAAACACGATGTCGCTGTGGTAGAATTGGGTACCAATCACCCTGGGGAGATGAAAGAATTGTGTGCCTTGTTCGCTCCTCAAATTGGGGTCATTACCAACATTGGTAAGGAGCATTTGGAAGGATTTGGCACGGTTGAGGCTGTCGCTCGCGAGGAAAGCGAATTGTATTTGAGATTGCAAGAGTGCGGAGGCAAAGCCATGGTCAATGCTGACGATGCCTGGTTGGAAAACATGTCCAAGCGCTTGACCCATCTCACTCGTTTTTCCATTGCCCATGATACCGCATCGATTCAGGGTCGGGTTTTGAAGGCCATGCCACAATTGGAATTTGAATTGATCGTAAAGGGCCAGTCGGTCGGTGCATTTCAAGCCGAATTGGGAGGTTCATACAACTTGTACAACATGTTGGCGGCCATTTCGGTGGGTTTGGAGATGGGGATTGATGCCCGTCAAGCCGCTGAGCAGTGTTGTTCGTATGTTCCCACCAACAATCGCTCCCAGTGGATAGAGACGCCCAAGACTCAGGTTTATTTAGATGCCTACAACGCCAATCCTAGCAGCATGAGAGCCTCTTTGGCAGATTTCATGACCTTGGACGGAAGCAAGGCCATTCTCTTGGGAGATATGTTCGAATTGGGGGAAACCGAGATTCAGGAGCACAAAGAACTATTGGAATGGCTGTGGGAACAGGCCCCCTGTGACCTGTATCTGTGTGGTCCACGTTTTAAAAAGGCGGCTGGCTCCTTCCCCATGGTCTTTGATTCAGCTGATGCATTATTGGCTTGGTTGGATACGCATCCCATCGATGCTCAGTATGCCTTTATCAAAGGTTCTCGGGGCATGAAAATGGAAAAGGCCCTGGAGCATTTCCAAGGCCTTTCGTAAGAAAAGTATTTCAGGTCTTAAGCCAAGAACAACATTACGGCTCCCGTGAGCAGCATGTTGACAATGGCCAAAGGAATCAATCCTTTCCAGCCCAAGTGCATCAATTGATCGTAGCGGAATCGGGGCAAGGTCCAACGAATCCACATGAATACGAAGATGAAGAAGATCACTTTGGCAAACATGACGGCAATTTGAGCTACCGCTAACAGGGTTGGGTTGGCAATCAAATCCAAGCCGGGGAAGTTGTAACCGCCCAAGTATACGGTCGCCATCAGCGCACTCGAAACGAACATGTTGATGTATTCGGCAAACAAATAGAAACCCAACTTCATGGAGGAATATTCTACGTTGTAACCACCGATGAGTTCGGTTTCGCACTCTGCCATGTCAAAGGGAGCACGGTTGCACTCAGCCAAGGCACAGGTAAAGAAGATGATGAATCCCAAAGGCTGATACCAAATGTTCCAGTTCAACCCCTGTTGCTGTTCGACAATTTCTTTCAAGCTCAAAGTTCCGCTCATCATGATGACAGCGATCAAAGCTAGACCCATGCTCAACTCGTAACTGATCATTTGGGCACTGGCGCGAATGGCACCGAACAAGGAGTATTTGTTGTTGGAAGCCCAGCCGCCAATCATGATTCCGTATACACCAATGGAAACGATTCCAACGATATAAAGAACACCGATGTTGATATCGGCTACTTGAAGGCTCACCAAACGGTCTCCAATCGGCAAGGTATCTCCCCAGGGAATGACCGCACTGGTGATGCATGCCGTTACCATGGCCAATCCCGGACCTAGAATGAACATCCAACGCTCGGAGTTTTTCGGAATCAATTCTTCCTTGAAAAACAATTTACCGGCATCGGCTAGAGGTTGCAATACACCAAATGGGCCCGCACGATCAGGACCAATGCGATCTTGGAAGAAAGCGGCAATCTTGCGTTCTCCGTAAGTCATGTAGGCAGCCATTCCCAAGGTGATGGCCGTCAAAATCAAGACGAAAACCGATTTTTCAATTAACAGTGCTGCGTCCATTAGGCTTTGTTCAATAAGGGTGTGTGTTCAGGAGCCGTTTGCTCGTAATGTCCAGCTGAAATGACCGATGATCTCTCGATTTTTCGAGGGCCTTCGACGTTCCACTGGCTCAAGTCTTTTTTGTCGAAGCGACATTCGTTGCAGATGAACTCGGTTACTTCGCCGTTCTCGTCTTTGCGACCGGTTACTCGAGCAATTTCATTGCCGACCATCCACAATACCGCCTTGCCACTGCATTTGCTGCATTCGCAGTTGGCGTCCATGGGTTTGGTGTACCATACGCGTGATCGGAAACGGAAAGTTTTATCGGTCAGCGCACCTACTGGACACACATCAATGACGTTTCCAATGAAGTCGTTTTCCAAGGATTTCTCGATGAAGGTTCCGATTTCAGCAGCGTCACCACGGTGCAAAACCCCGTGTTCGCGTTTGTCAGTCAATTGATTGGCTGTGTGGACACACCGATAACACATGATGCAACGAGTCATGTGAAGCTGAATATAGGGTCCAATATCGATCTTGTCGAACTCGCGACGTTTGAATTCGTAGCGGGTTTTGGACTTGCCGTGTTCGAAAGCCAAATCTTGCAATTTGCATTCTCCGGCTTGGTCGCAAACGGGGCAATCCAAGGGGTGGTTCAGCAACAAGAATTCAACGACTCCACCTCGCGCATCGACCACGCGCTCAGAGGTTTTGTTTTTGACTTCCATTCCGTCCATGACGGTTGTGCTGCAGGAAGCGACCAATTTGGGCATGGGACGAGGGTCCTTTTCAGAACCTTTCGAAACTTCAACCAAACAGGTGCGGCATTTGCCGCCACTACCCTTTAAGCTGCTATAATAACACATGGCGGGAGGAACTACTTCCCCACCTATTTGCCTGGCGGCATTCAATATAGTCGTACCTGGCGCTACCTGAATGGTTTTGCCGTCAATGGTGACCGAAACTGTTTCTGGATTCTCTGACATGCTTATGCGGGTTGTGCGTCAAATGTTTTTTCTGTGACCAAGCCGTAATTGCGCTCTTGGCTCAGTTTGGGTTCGTTGATGTGCCATTCAAATTCTTCTCTGAAGTGGCGTATAGCGGCAGCTACGGGCCAGGCGGCTGCATCGCCCAAGGGGCAAATGGTATTTCCTTCGATTTTGCGCTGAATGTCCCAAAGCAAATCAATGTCTTCCATCGTGCCATGGCCCTCTTCGATGCGGTGCAGTACTTTTTCCATCCAACCGGTTCCTTCACGGCAAGGACTGCATTGCCCGCAGCTCTCGTGGTGATAGAAACGGCTAAAGTTCCAAGTATTGCGTACGATGCATTGGTCTTCGTCGTATACGATGAAACCACCAGAACCCAACATGGATCCGGTAGCGAAACCGCCATCAGCCAAGCTTTCATAGCTCATCAAACGGGGCTCACCAGCCGCTGTTTTGCAAATCAAGTAATGGGGCAATACAGGAACCGAAGAACCTCCAGGGATCAAGGCCTTCAGGCGCTTGCCGTTTTTGATTCCCCCGCAGTATTCTTCACTGTAAATGAACTCTTCAACCGGTAGGCCCAATTCAATTTCGTAAACGCCAGGTTTGTTGATGTTTCCACTGGCTGAAATCAATTTGGTTCCAGTGCTTCGGCCAATTCCAATGGCTGCGTAAGCATCTCCGCCATGCTGAATGATGGGTACAACGGCTGCAATGGTTTCTACGTTGTTGACCACTGTGGGACGCTGCCACAAACCTTTTACCGCAGGAAACGGTGGCTTCATGCGGGGATTGCCTCGTTTGCCTTCCAATGATTCAATCAAGGCCGTCTCCTCTCCACAGATATAAGCACCTGCACCCGGAGTGATCGCCAAGTCCAAATCAAAGCCGGAGCCCATGATGTTTTTGCCCAACCAACCATTGGCATAGGCTTCTGCAATGGCTTGCTCCACGATGCGCATGACGAACATGTATTCACCGCGTATATATATGTACGATTGGTTGGCACCCAAAGCGTAGGAGGAAAGAATCATGCCTTCGATCAATAAATGAGGGATTTTTTCCATCAAATAGCGATCCTTGAAAGTGCCGGGCTCTGATTCATCGGCATTGCACAATAAATGGCGAGGAACACCATCGGGTTTGGCCAAGAAGCTCCACTTCATCCCGGTTGGGAAACCGGCTCCGCCTCGACCGCGCAAGCCTGATTTTTTCACTTCTTCCACCACGTCGTCAGACGACATGCCTTTCAAAGCCTTTTCAACGGCTTGGTATCCGCCTTGTTTGCGGTAAACGTCGTAAGTGCGAATGCCTTCGACGTCAATATGCTCTAATAGGAGTTTCTTGCTCATTTTAGACCCATGTAATTAGCGACAGGATTGGCACGGTACTCTTCGATGAGAGCATCGACCTTTTCTTCTGTCAAGTGTTCATGAAAAGATTCACCGGCTTGAAGCATGGGCGCGTATCCGCAGGCACCCAAACACTCAACCGATTTTAAGGTAAACAAGCCATCGGCCGTTGTTTCGCCATCTTTGATGCCCAACCTCTTTTCGATGTGAGCGATGATGCGTTCGGCTCCTTCAATCATGCAAGGACCCGTGCGGCAAACTTCCAATTTGACTTTGCCCACAGGCTTGGTATCGTACATGGAATAAAAGGTAGCGACTTCATACACTTCAATGGGATTCAAATGCAGGAGTCGAGCCACATAATCCATGGCTTCTGTATCCAAATGACCAAAATGCGCTTGGGCCAAGTGCAAAACCCGGATCAAGGCGCTTTTCTGCTTGCCCTCTGGAAATAGAGATACTATACGGTTCACTTCCTCGAGCAACTCGGGAGTAAATTGGCGTGATTCGTTCATAACAGCGGTCATGTGGATTATGCGTCTAACTCACCGGCGATGACGTTCATGCTGCTCATGGTCAAAATGGCATCGCTGAGCAATGAACCCTGAATCATCTCGGGATAGGCTTGGTAATAAATGAAACAAGGCCTGCGAAAATGCAGGCGATAAGGTGTGCGACCACCGTCACTGATCAGGTAATAACCCAATTCACCGTTGGCGCCCTCTACCGCATGGTAAATTTCACCACTGGGGATCGGGGTTTCGCCCATGATAATTTTGAAGTGGTAAATCAAGGCTTCCATGCTGCTGTACACCTCCTGCTTGGGAGGAATGTAGAAGGATGGAATATCGGCATGGTAGGATCCTTGGGGCATATTTTCCAAGGCCTGTTCAATGATTCGGAGACTTTGGCGAATTTCTTCTTGGCGAACCTGGAAACGATCGTAGGTGTCACCGTCCTTGCCTACAGGAATGTCAAAGTCAAAATCTTCGTAGCTGCTGTAGGGGTTCATGACGCGAACATCATAGTCCACACCGGCGGCGCGGAGATTGGGACCTGCGAATGAATAGCTCAACGCTCTTTCGGCAGTGATGGGACCTGCGCCAATGACGCGATCCATGAAAATTCGATTTCGCTCCAACAGGCTGTTGAATTCTTCGAAACGGGCGGGAAAGGTTTTGAGGAAGTCGCGCAGTTTATCCATGAAGGCCGGACTGAAGTCGCGGTCGAAACCACCGATTCGACCCACATTGGTGGTCAAACGTGCTCCACTAATCTCTTCGTACAAATCGTAAATGCGCTCTCGTTCCTGGAACATGTAGGTGAAACCCGTCAAGGCACCAGTATCTACTCCTATCACTGAGTTGCAGACCAAGTGGTCGGCGATACGGGCCAATTCCATGACGATCACGCGCATGTAGTCTACACGCTTGGGCATTTCTGCTCCGATCAATTTCTCTACGCTCATGTGCCAACCCATGTTGTTGATGGGCGCTGAACAGTAGTTCAAACGATCGGTAATGGGCGTAACCTGATGGAAAGGACGGCGCTCCGCCAATTTCTCAAAGGCACGGTGAATGTAACCCACGGTGGGTTCTGCACTGACGATGCGTTCGCCATCTACTTTCAAGACATTTTGAAAAATTCCATGTGTAGCGGGGTGAGTTGGGCCCAAGTTCAGGGTGGCCAATTCTCCATCAATGCTATCAAGGCTTCTCAATTGGCCCTTTTCGTTAAAAATCAAATCGCTCATCTTCCAAAGAATTGGTCGTCCTTGTCGTCTCTAGTTTCGTCTTCCAATGCATACTGTTTCAACATCGGATGGTAATCCATCTGGTCCATGTTGAGAATGCGTCTCAAATCGGGGTGACCTTCAAACTTCACTCCGTAAAAATCAAAGGTTTCGCGCTCCATCCAATTGGCCCCGGCAAACTCGTTGCACAAAGTAGGAACTGTTGCTGCATCTTGAGCTATGGCCACCTTGAGCCTCAAACGCAGGTTCTGAGTCAAACTGTGCAAGTGATAGACCACTTCTAGCTCCTTGCCTGCTTTGTCTGGATAGTGAACGGCGCACAAATCGGTCAGTAACTGAACAGGCGCTTTTTCATAGGCCTTGAGAGCCTGAATGGCTTCAATCAAATGCTCGGCGGGAACTTGGATATTGACCATTCCGTAAGAGTCTTGCTCCATGGAAGTTGCCCACTGTGCAGAAGCAAAGTCAGCTTGTAAGGTTTCGAATGACGGTGTAGCCTGGCTCATTTGGTTTCAATATTGTAGCTTTCCAACATGCGCTTGTATTCGTCGGAATTGCGTCTGCGCAAGCTTTCGTTTTTGGCCAATTCTTGAATTTTGATAACCCCTTCAATGATTTGTTCAGGGCGCGGTGGGCAACCGGGAACGTATACATCGACGGGAATGACGCGATCAATGCCTTGTAGAACAGAGTAGGTGTCAAAAATGCCACCGCTACAGGCACAGGCGCCCACGCTCAAAACCCACTTGGGTTCAGCCATTTGATCATACACTTGCTTCAAGATGGGAGCCATTTTTTTGGATATGGTACCCATGACCATCAACAGGTCGGCTTGACGAGGAGTAAAACTCAGTCGTTCTGAACCAAAACGAGCCAAGTCGTAATTGGACCCCATCGTCGCCATGAATTCAATTCCGCAACAGGAGGTTGCAAAGGGCAAGGGCCACAATGAGTTGGCGCGAGCCATTCCAATGACTTTGTCTAATGAAGTGGCAAAAAAGCCCTGTCCTTCATAACCTTCTGGTTGATCTACAATCTTTACCATTTGTTTATTTCTCCCACTCAAGGGCACCTTTTTTCCAAACATAAATGAAGCCAGCCAAGAAGAAACCGATGAAGGTACTCACCGCCAAAAATCCTTCCCAACCCATCTCTTTGAAGTTAACAGCGTAGGGGTAGAAAAAGATTACTTCTACATCGAATAGAACGAAAAGGATGGCCGATAAGAAGTATTTGACGGATACTGGGAATCGCGCATCTCCTTGAATTTCAATACCGCACTCAAAGTTCTCGTCTTTGTTCGTGGTTTTTCGTTTGGGGCCCAAAAGGTGTGATAAGCCCAAAGCGATGGTCACAAAGCCAACGGCGACCGCGATTTGAATCAAAATCGGAATGTAGGATGAAGGCTGGTTCATGCGTGCGCAAAGTTAAGGTCTGAAGGCTGATTTTAACGGGGTTTTTGGCTTAAAATCGTGTAAAAAAACAGGGTCAATTGTTGAGCCGCAGATATTTGTTTTTCTACTGTCTTATTTTCAACGAATTTTGAATCATGAAAAAGACACTAATTGCTGGAATTATAGTTGTTTCTGCAGCGGCTCCTATCCTACTTTCCAATTCTTCAGGTCCAGGCGGAAACAGAACCGGATCTCCCGGAAGTGCGGGTACTTGTCAGGGTTGCCATGGTGGCAGTGCCGATTTGGGTGCAAGTTTGACTGTCAAGATGATCGACAAGTCGACTTCAACGGTGGTGACCAACTACGAACCCGGAAAATCCTACACCATTGAACTAATTTCTTCTGGAGGTACTTCGACCAAGCGCGGGTTCCAGTTTACTTTGGTTGACGCGGCTGGAAAAACCCAAGGAACGTTTTCCAATCCTTCTGCTAACTGCAGTATTTCCAATTCTGGCAATGCTTCAATTGTCGGACATACTTCTCCTGGAACAGGTTCTGCTTGGTCATGCGATTGGGCCGCACCCGCATCGGGAGCCACTGATTTGACTTTGCATGCAACGAGTATTTGTTCGAATAGCAATGGTACGAATAGTGGTGATCAGTATTCCAAATTGACTCAAGTTTACTCGGTCAACACTGCGGGAGTTGAAGCTCCCATTGCTCCTGAATTTCGACTCATCAACCACCCCAGTGAAGGTTTGATTCGTTGGACTCAAGAAGTCGATTTTGCCTTATTGTACAACCTACAAGGTCAATTGGTTATGCAGGCTTCAAATGCCAAAGAATTGCTCGCATCAGACTTGCCTAAAGGCCTGTATACATTGATGTTGACATCTGGAGAAAAAACATCCAGACAGCGCGTCATGCTGCGTTAATTATCGGTTTTTCTCGCGTTCGTTCATGGCGCGATTGAAGGCCCGAGCATAGCGTTTGTGCTCTTCGAATGTTTTTGAAAAATGATGCCTGTGGCTGCCGTCAATTTTGGCGCAAAAAAACAGGTAATCGTGCTTTTTGTAGTTCAAAACAGCATCTATGGCCCTAGGGTCAGCCGTACAAATAGGCCCTGGAGGCAATCCTTCGTGCAGATAGGTGTTGTATGGTGATTCAATGCTCAAGGCATCGGCCCTGACTCGTGCGATTTTTCCTCGAGCAAAGTTCACCGTAGGATCGGCTTGCAATTTCATGCCTTTTCTCAATCGATTGAGGTACACTCCAGCGATGGATTCGTATTCGTCTGCTTTGTTGCTCTCCTTGGTCACGATTGAGGCAATGATGACGGCTTCAACAGGCGTGATTCCTTGCGTCGAGGCCTTTTCTAGTCGTTCTGTTGTCCACCAGACATCTGATTCACGTTTCATTCGTTCAATCAACCCAAAAGCATGTGTGGAAGCCGATAAATTGTAGGTATTGGGGATAAACAAGGCGGGCCAGGTATGGGAATTGACGTTCCAAGGTTCCAAACCAAGTTCATCGTTCAAAACCGATGCGATTTCTGCGCTATCAGCATCAATGCATTGCGATAAGGACTGACTGATTTTCGCCAAATGCCATCCGGAATGCAAGACCCAATTGTGGGTTTGACCGCGATTGGCCCTCAAATCTTGGAGCAAATTCCACCAATGAGAATGAGGTTTGATCAACAAACGACAGGCCTTTACCTGAGGATAACCTATGTTTTTAGCCCAGAATGAAAGTGGGATGATGGGGTGATATCCCAAATCAGATTGTAATGCTGAATCCAATTGGTTCAATGTCCAGTGTCCGCGTACCTGAAACTCTTGGGTTCGTTCGTTTTGACTGCTACCCCAACTGGCTACGACGGCCACCATCAATACGAGCGAAACCAAAACCAGCAAAGGCCTTGAATGGGAGCGGGACTTTGGCTTTCTTTTTTGTGGACTCATTTGGGCCTGCAAACTACCTTTGTTTGGTGAAAATTGCCATAATTGGATATGGGAAAATGGGCAAAATGCTGGAAGCTTTGTCTCATGAGTACGAAATAGAAGTCACCGAGCGATACGATAGTGCATCACCTCTTAAGAACGATAGTCCTTTGCAGGTAGATGTGGCCATTGATTTCACTGAGCCTCAACTAGCCCTTTCTCACATAGACATTTGCTCTTCTCGTGGAATTGCTTTGGTTGTGGGTACAACCGGCTGGTACAACGACTTTGCTCGAGTAGAAGATTGGGTCAAACAACGCCGTTCTGGCTTGTTTTACGCCACGAACTTTAGCATTGGTGTGAATGTGTTTTTTCAAATGAACGAGGCATTGGCCACATGGTTAAAAGGAAAAGGGTATCAAGCCTCTATGCGCGAAATTCACCATACGGCTAAAAAAGATGCTCCCAGCGGTACGGCGCTTACACTGGCACAAGGCATCATTCAAGCTGGCGAATACACTCAGTGGGCTCTATCAGATTCCTCTGATACCATCCCTGATTCCACATTGTCTATCGAGGCAGAGAGACGCGACCCTGTACCAGGCACTCATTCCATCGAATGGAATTCCAGCATCGATAGCATTCGAATTGAACATGTGGCCCATTCACGCGAGGGATTTGCCCGAGGGGCCTTGGTCGCTGCTCAATGGCTTTTTGGCAAATCAGGTGTCTTCACCATGCGCGATATGCTTAATTTTACCGATTCAAATTCGTAATGGAAGCAATCAATCTTCAGTGGTTTCTCTTGATGTGGGCTGGCGCTTGGGTCGGAGTTAGAATAGGTCTTCATCGCTTGTTTCAAGCAGCCGGTCAGGATTCTTGGAAAGCCTGGGTGCCTGTGTATTCTTGGTATATATGGATACAAATAGTTGGCAGACCTTGGTGGTACCTAATCGGTATGTTGATTCCATGCGTCAACATCTTGTTTTCCTTCAATTTGAGTTTGGATTTGCTGCGAAGCTTTGGCAAAAACAGCTTCAAGGATCAATTCTTGGGCATCGTATTCAGCTTTGCCTACTTCCCCATTTGGGCATGGCGAGATGAAAAGCTCACGTATCTAGGTCCTGCTGGAGACAAACAATGGCGCAAAGACCATGTTCCCGTGAATGGAGGCAGCCGCGAATGGGCCGATGCTTTGCTATTTGCAGCCTATGTCGCGGGTGGCATGAGGGCCTTGTTTTTTGATCTGTACCAGATCCCTACCCCCTCGATGGAATCCAATTTGAAGGTGGGTGATTATTTGGTGGTGAGCCGTGTGAAAATCGGCATGCGCATACCCTTTACACCCATAGCTTTGCCGGTTTATTCAGCCAAAGAACTCTTTGGAATTCCCGCTTATATAAGTTCTATTCAATTGCCTTACATGCGTTTGCCTGGTTGGTATACCGTCAAAAACAACGATGTGATGGTGTTCAATTGGCCCGGCGATGATGACCGTTACCCCATTGATCGCAAAGACAATTATGTCAAGCGTTGCGTGGGTATTCCCGGAGATACCGTTCAAATGATCGAGGGTCAGATTTTCATCAATCACAAGAAATTACCCGTGGTTGGCATGCAGCAAAAACGCTATTTGGTCATGATGTCTGAGCCCATCACCCAAGAGTTCCTTTTGAAATACGATTTGGGTGATTTTTTGCCTGCTCGTCGAGCCATGGATTTGCTCAAAGCGCAACCCAACTTGATTCCGTATAATATTTCGACCTACCCAGCCAATGCCCGTCGAATACAGGAAGATCCCGCTGTAAAAGTCGTGATGGAAGATGTCAAAGACGATGGCCAACACGAACCCATTTTCCCCGATACCCTTGCAACGCAGTTTTTAAAACATCGTTGGGATGTCAACAACTGGGGTCCTGTGTATTTGCCTAAGCGTGGCCAAACGATTACACTTACGGCTGAAAATTGGGATGTCCTGAAGTTGGCCATCAACAAATACGAAGGAAACAACATTGTGGTTCAGCAGCGCGGACAAAACGCTGATGGAAGCCCCAAAGTAGCCTTCGTAAGCAATGGTGGTTCGGGAGAAGAATTGGAGTCATATACCTTCAAAATGGGCTATTATTGGATGATCGGTGATAACCGATACAATAGCTTAGACTCTCGATTCTGGGGTTATGTTCCCGAAGATCACATGTTGGGAAAACCCCTGTTTACGTTTTTCGGATTGAAGAAGGTTATCGGCATTGACGAATTGGGTCTGCCCCTGATTCAAAACAACGAATGGATGTACGAAAGCAAAGGCATTCGTTGGAACAAGATCTTCCGGGCTATCGATTAGAACAGAGCCATATTGGTGAATTTGTTCAATCGAATTCCCAGCCACACATAGAATTCTTGACGTTCCTCAAACCCTCTTTGGCTGCGGGTTTGCAAGCCTGCATTGAGGAAGCAATTTTGTTGAATTTGAAACAATGCCTCGCTCCTGGAATTTAAAATCATCGCTAGTTCACCCTGCAGGGTTTTGTTTTGATATTCCCTGACACGAGAATTGTAGCTGCGAGTTGGATTTCCGCCCCAGTTCTGCCCTTTTGACCAATTGTCAAAGCCTTTGTAGGCAATCATGGTTTGGTGGCTCAAAGTTAGACGTGGCTCTGCATGAGGAACGACATCAATGCGAAATATGCCTTCCCTGAAATTGGAACCCAAGGCATGTGCCAAGGGTTGGCCGAAATGAGTGACACCGGTTAAGTCAGACATGTGAGCATACGTATAGGGTGTGACATTGTTATATTCCACCTGAATGCAGGCATTGGCATATGGGTTTACAGGACTTATAGCTATGCCCAATTGATAAGCGAATTTATTGGCCCACCAGCCGTTACCATCCATGATTTCGCTGAATTTGTATTCATCCAACAAGAATTGCCCGTATACAGCAAAATGTTTTCGCTTGTATGAAGCATCGAATCCCGCTAGCGCGTTATCAGCTGTACCCAATGAACTTTCAATTGATTTATAAAAAATGATAGGATTCAAATAATCAATTGGTAATCCTCCATTGCGGCGGTGTGAAAGGATGATCTCATTGAAGCCCAAATCAAAATTCAACCGATCAAAATGCAATTCTCCACGATGATGGATGAAATACTTCGTTGCATATACAAGTCCTGCTGGATATCTCTCAAAAACAGAAGGGACATCCAGTTTTTTCCAAAGATTTTGGTAACGAAATGGACCCAACTTCGTATTGAAGCGCAAGAATGCGGTGGGCGGTGCAAAATCATCCAAAAACAGGGATCGTTGGCCAATGCCTATTTTTTGCTTGTCGTGTCCTACGGTTGCTATGATGTGATTGGTACTAGCGTCTCCAATCAAAGGTGCATTAACATATCCTCTATAAGCCCAGTAGTTCGTGGGCCCACCCTGGAATTTGCCAAAAGCAGTCCCTCCAGGCACCATTCCAAACGTATCAATGTAGCGGTTGATATATCCAGGAAAACGATTCAAGTTATCAGCAATGCTGGAGTAGAATCCAATTTTGTTTTCAATGGTGCCGAAAACCTCGGCCCCACGAGTATTGGCGTTGACCCACCGAAGCTCTCCCTCAGGAGCGGGAGGCGATGAATTCAAATCGACAATGGGGTTGATGACAAAGAAACTCTTGGGTTTGTTGGCGTCAGACGCCCAAGACCAGAACCATGCCCCATTTTTGTAAATCGATGATTTTGGGAATTTTTTCCAGGCTCCATCGCACAAATCAGCATGCTCAGGATGGTCTTGCTGGAAAAAATGTCCATTTTCAGAGCCTATCCATTTCCAAGCCGATTCCGGTTCTCTCAAATAAAAATTGAAAGCATCCAATTGGCGCAAATCATTCATGGCCATATACCTAACTTGCAAGCTATTGGGTTCATACAAGCGGTATTGTGCTTTCAATGCAACTGTGGCAAGGGAAAGCAGAAGTAGTAGTCTTTTTGGCATGGCTCCTTAAAAGGAGCAATTTAGGCTCACCGATTGGGTATAGCCAACGTTATTTCCTGCAAAATTCACAATAGATTGCTTGGAATAGGCCTCCAATTCTTGCTTTTCTTGTGAGCTAATCAGGTCAAGTTCTGACAACAATTGATGAGCTACCTGGTATTGGGGTCCCATTTTGCCATCGTCAATTTTGATCACGAGGGCCATTTTCTCGGAGGGAATGGCCAGCGAATAAATACCGTCTGCACCCGTTTTGCCTATGATTCTACCTTTGGTGATTCGAACCAGATCGCTGCAGTATCGTTTGCTTCCTGCGATCAATTCTGGATGCTTGGCCACCGCTTCAACCAATCGATGACAAGCATTTTGCAGGGATTGGTCATGGGTCACTCTCTCGGGCATAATCAAGTTCAAATAAGCCAAGGCCTGATTTCGCAATGGCATTCCGTAAATCGGAGCACTGCAACCGTCTACCCCTAACTTCAGTTCTTCTTCCGGCATTTCATAAAACAACGAAATCATTTTGCGAATGCTCAATTGAAGGGCGTGGTCGGGATAGAGATATTGGTTCAAATCATAAGACTGAGCCATGCTGGCGGCCAGAAAACCGGTGTGCTTGCCAGAGCAGTTGTTGTGCAAACAAGAGGGCTTTTGCCCAGCTAGAATCAAGGCTTCGTAGTCCTTTCTCAAGGTTGGAGCTTGCGGTCCGCAACCCAAATGGTCAGCCGTAAGATTCAACTGTTTTAACATACGAGATACCAGCTCTGTATGCATGGCTTCTCCGTTGTGAGAAGCGCACAATATGGCCAATTCCTCCGATCCCCAATTCAAGCGATCAAAGTCTCCCGATTGCAAAAAAGGCAAGTGCTGAAAGTACTTCATGGCTGAACGTGGGTAAGCCCACTGTTCTGGATGGCCCATTGACCAAAGGGTTTGCCCCTGCTCACCTACTATGACTATGGCCCCTCGGTGAAAACTTTCTACCATAGGGCCACGCCAAATCTCCACCAATACTGGATTCATTACAATTTGTGTTGGGCCAGCAAAAACAGCACAGCCATGCGAATGGCCACCCCGTTTTCCACTTGCTGAAGTATGATGCTCGAATGGCTGTCTGCCACGTCCGAACTGATTTCAACCCCTCGATTGATGGGGCCGGGGTGCATGATGGTAATCTCTTTCGAAAGGGAAGCTAATTTCTTTGCTGTCAATCCATAGAGAGAAGAATATTCCCTCAATGAGGGGAAGAAACGCTGGTCTTGACGTTCCAATTGAATGCGAAGCATATTGGCAACATCGCACCATTCAATCGCTTCCATCAGATTGTGGCTCACGCGAACACCCAAGGTATGGATGTTTCTAGGAATCAATGTGGAAGGCCCGCAGACCATGACATCGGCTCCCAACAACTGCAGGCATTGTATGTTGCTAATGGCCACTCGAGAGTGCAGGATGTCACCGACGATGACCACCTTTTTTCCAGCGACATCGCCCAGTTTTTCGCGAATGGAAAAAGCATCCAATAGGGCTTGCGTCGGATGCTCGTGCGTTCCGTCTCCCGCATTGACAATTTGAGCATTGACGTGACGGGCCAAGAACTGACAGGCTCCAGGTGCCGGATGGCGCATGACTACCATGTCAACCTTCATGCTCAGAATGTTATTGACCGTATCAATTAAGGTCTCACCCTTTTTGACACTTGAGCTAGAAGATGAAAAATTGACCACATCGGCTCCCAGTCGCTTTTCAGCTAACTCGAACGATACGCGGGTTCGCGTTGAATTTTCAAAAAACAGGTTGGCAATGGTAACATCACGCAAAGCCGGAGTTTTCTTCACTTGACTGTTAAGCAAATCTTTGAAGGTGTCGGCTGTTTCGAAAATCGTTTGAATCTGAGCTTCGTTTAGGCCCTTAATTCCCAATAAATGATTCAAGTGTTCCCGGTTACTCATCTTTTTTCATCCAAAAGCCAAACCATTTGTTCCTGGTCTGACCATTCCACTTTTACGTATTCCCCTGTGCTCTTAGAGTCCACTACCAAGCCCCAGTATTGAGGCGTAATAGGAAGTTCTCGTTCCATTCGGCGATCAATCAATACCATTAATTCTACTTGAGCTGGACGCCCGTAATGCATCAAACCATCGATGGCAGAGCGAACGCTTCTCCCCGTATAGAGAACATCGTCGATCAATAGGATGCGCTTGCCCTCAGTAGAAAATGGAATGTTAGAAGGTTTGGGTAAATGAATCTCTCCCCGACCGATATCATCTCGGTACAAGGTGTGGTCCAATTCTCCGAACAAGTGAAATTGATCATTCAATTGTTTAAGTTCATGGTAAACTCGGCGAGCCAATTGGACTCCTCGGGGTTGCAGTCCGACGATGGCAAAGGTTTTTGGGTCGCATCCTTGTTCGAATAATTGCGCAGCAAACCTCTTGATTATAAGGTCAATACGCTTGTTCTCGAGCAGTAGTTTAGGCGACTTCATTTGCCAGTTGCAATATAGCATCAAATTCGGCTCTGCTGACAGGGCAAACCGACAATCGAGATTGTTTGATCAAAGCCATTTGAGCCAAACGAGAATCCGACTTCATTTCTGCTAAGGAAACGGGTCGTTTGAGGGCTTGAAATGGCTCTACATCGACGCATACCCATTGTTCAACATCGGTCGTTGGGTCTTGATAATGGCCTCGAATCACTTTGGCAATGCCTACAACTTCTTTTCCCTCATTGCTGTGGTAGAACAAGCACAAGTCGCCCACTTCCATGTCTCGGAGGTTATTGCGAGCTTGGTAATTGCGAACACCGTCCCAAAAGGTGAATCCATCTTTTTCAAATTGGGTCCAACTGTACTTAAAAGGTTCAGACTTGATCAACCAATGCTTCATGAAACAAAGGTAAGAATCGCACAGTTTTGTGCATTTGTATTTGGAAGCCAAACAAATCTTGCTAAATTTACAACCAATCATCTGTTAAGAATCTTGTCATGTATCTAACCACCAATCTGAAACTCCTGAGAAAACGGCGCAAACGCAGCCAAGAAGATGTTGCTCAAAATTTGGGAATAACACGTTCAGCCTATAATAGCTATGAGAATGGAGTAGCTGAACCCGGTATTCAGGTGCTGATTCGATTGAGTGATTTTTACCAAGTCAACATTGACAAATTGATTCGATTGGATCTAGAGTCAGTTGCCGAAAGCCAATTGTCTCAATTGGAAAAAGGCTTTGATTTGGATGTGAAGGGTACTCGTTTGCGCGTTTTGGCCACAACGGTTGATTCAGAAGATGATGAAAACGTGGAATTGGTTCCCGTCAAAGCCAAAGCTGGCTATGCTACTGGATACGCTGATCCTGATTTCATTCGAGTTCTCCCTGCTTTCAAACTTCCCTTTTTGAATCAAAATCGCAAGTACCGCACCTTCCCTATTTCAGGAGATAGTATGCCTCCTGTGCTCGATGGCGCTTTTGTAACCGGAGAATATTTGCAAGACTGGAATCACATCAAAAATGGTCAGCCTTATATCGTGGTGACTGCCGACGAAGGAATCGTTTTTAAAGTGATCTATAACCGCATAGAGGAAGATGGAAGTTTGTTGCTTTGCAGCACCAATCCGCTTTATCAACCTTACAATGTCAAGGTTCAAGACGTGCTCGAAATTTGGAAATTTGTCAATTACATCAACCCCAAGTTCGAAGAACCCAAAGCCTCGAATCAAGACGAAGTGGGTCCTGCTTTACGCATCATTCAAAGGGAAATGAGTTTGATCCGCGAACAGGTGCGCAACATAGAAGATAAGATTTAGCCTTTTGGGCTATCTTTGCCGCGACTTTTTTGGCACTTTCATGAAATTCACCAAAGAACAATACCTGAATTGGTACAGGACTATGTTGCTCGTTCGTCGTTTCGAAGAGAAATCGGCTCAATTGTACGGACAACAAAAAATCAAAGGCTTTTGCCATTTATATATCGGTCAAGAAGCCATTGTGGCTGGAATGATGACGGCTATTACCCCTGACGACAAGGTGATTACTGCCTACCGTGACCACGCTCATGCATTGGCGATGGGTATGTCTGCTGACAGCGTAATGGCCGAACTTTTCGGAAAAGCAACGGGCTGTTCTGGAGGCAAGGGCGGTAGCATGCACATGTTCAGCAAAGAGAAGAATTTCTTCGGAGGACATGGCATTGTGGGTGCTCAAATCCCGTTGGGTGCAGGTATGGCTTTGGCTGAACAGTACCAGGGAACTTCGAACGTCAGTTTGACCTTCTTCGGAGACGGTGCGGTTCGCCAAGGGGCTTTGCACGAAGCATTCAACATGGCAATGTTGTGGAAGTTGCCCGCGATTTTCATTTGTGAAAACAACGAATATGCCATGGGAACCAGTGTGGCGCGTACGACCAATGTCTTGGATATATATAAAATCGGTGCCGCTTACGACATGCCCAGTTTTCAAGTAGATGGAATGAAGTGCGAAACCGTGCACGAAGCCATTGCTGAGGCGGCTGAAAGAGCTCGCAAAGGTGAAGGTCCTACCCTTTTGGAAATCAAAACGTACCGTTACCGCGGCCATTCCATGAGTGATCCTGCCAAATACAGAACCAAAGATGAGTTGGAAGCATACAAAGGGAAAGACCCCATTGAGACTACAAAAGCCAGCATCTTGAAAAAGAAATATGCGACAGAGGCTGAGTTGGAAGCCATGGAAGATGCCATCGTTGCCAATGTGAACGCCAGCGTTGAATTTGCCGAAAGCTCTCCCTATCCCGATGCCTCTGAATTGTACAAAGACGTCTATGTAGAAGACAATTATCCCTTCATTCAGGATTGATTCAGCATCCAATAAACATCATTATATTCGCCCCCCTGTTTTAGTATACTCATGGATTTCAAACAAATCACCGAGAACCTTCGTCAAAGATTGACCGATTTTTATTCCAACAACAAGAAAACTGTGCAAATCGTTGCGGGTTCCTTGGTTGTCATCGTAGGTGGATCCTACTATTGGTATGGTGTTCACATGCCCCAACAAGAAAGCCAGGCCGCTGAGAAATTGGCCAAATTGGAATATTATTTCATGAACGATTCGACCACCATCGTGTTGAATGGAGATAAAGCCTTGAAAATTGAATCAGCTCCTTCTATTGCTGATTCTTACAGTGGTACCCATAAAGGCAGCGAAGCCGCTTTGATGGCGGGTTTGACTTACTTGCACACGGGTGAATTTAAAAAAGCGTTGAATTATTTGGATATGGCCAAAGCAGGCGACGCAATTTTGGGCCCCCAAGTGATCGCTGCAAAAGCCGCTTGTTATTCAGAGTTGAACGATTATGGCAAGGCTGCTTCTATGTACGAGCGTGCTGCCAAATTGGGAGATAATGAATTTACAGCACGGAACTATGTCAAGGCTGCCCAGCATTATACCTTGAACAAGGATTACAAAGAAGCCCTTCGTTGCTGGGAAACCTTGAAGCAAGACTATCCCCTTTCTCAGGAAATGGGTCAAGAAGTTCAGAATGCGGATATGTACATCCAGCATTTGAAAGGACTTCTAGGAGATCTCAATTAAAGGTCCAGTACCATCTTTGATTTCTGACGCTGTCCTTTTCTTTTAAAAATTATCATTCGGTCAAATCCCTGTGACGAAATTCATGTTCATTCGTGATTTTGCAAAAATCGAATGTCAGCCAATGACCCTGTTGAATAACGGGGTTTTTTGCTTGGGTAGCTTCTATGAACCTACTCATACTTCCGTGTAAAAAACTATAAATACCTATACCTTACTACCATGATCCAACACGCTGAAAGCTACAGCAGTGAATTGCAAATCGCCGAAACTTTGATGCAGGCCGATCCACAAACCGTTCGCCACACATTCCATAAAATGGACAAAGAGGCCTTGTTGGTTTTTGCCGAAAACATGATCAACACTCCTTTAGAAGAAGATAGCCAGGCCATTTTTGATACCTTGTTATCTGCCTTTGATCAATGCTTGGATCGCGAGCGCCCACAGTTAATCAAAGAGTGGGTAGAATCGGGTAAAGAGGTACGAGATTTTGTTCCTCCACACGATCCCTTGAAGAATCGTTTGCAGGCGGCCGTTGAGGCGTTCAAAGCCAAACGCGAGGATCAACGCAAGCAAGCTTTGGCAGAGCGTTTGGAAAATCTCAAGCAAAAGCAGAGCATTTTGGCCACCATACAAGCCTTGGCTGAAGCAGAAGAAACGGAATCTTCTTTGGGTGAAATGCGTGAATTGATGCGCAAATGGAAGGAAATTAGGCACATTCCTCAAGAGCATCAGGAAGAGTTGTATGCGGCGTATAAAGTGGCTGTTGATCGGTTTTATGACAACCTCTCTATGTTCATGGAGTTGAAAGATTTGGATCGTGAAAAAAACCTTGAGGTCAAAATTGATTTGATCAAACGCACCGAATCGCTCAAAGAGGAAAGCAGTGTGCGCAAAGCCATGGTGGGATTAAATAAGATTCACGAGGAATGGAAAAATACAGGTCCCGTTAGAAAGGAGATATCAGAGGAAATTTGGAATCGCTTCAAATTGGCTTCTGATACCATCATTCAAGTAAAGAAGGCACAACAAGCCGAGATCGATACAGAGCGTCTTTCCAATTATCAGCAGAAAATGTTGTTGGTGGAAAAAGCAGAGACAGCATTGACTGCCCTTCCATCTAGCCCCCGCGAGTGGTCACAAGTATCCAAACAGCTAGACGAATTGATGGAATCATGGAAAACCATAGGTCCCGTACCCGCGGAACACAACGAAGAGATTTGGAAGCGATTTCAATCGGCTAGAAATGGATTCTATACCGAGAGAAAGCAATTCTTCAAACAGCTTGACTCTGTGCGCGAAGAAAACCTCATCGCCAAACTCAAGTTGTGTGTAGAAGCTGAATCCTTGCAGGATAGCACTGAATTTCAGAAAACGGCTGATTTGTTGCAGGCCCTTCAAGAAAAATGGAAAGCCATTGGCCCCGTTCCAGAAGAACACAATGAAGGCATTTGGAACCGTTTCCGTGCTGCCTTTGATAACTTTTATGGCCGTAGAAAAGTGTGGATGTCGGAGCGCAAAGAGCAAGAATCGGGAGCTGTTGAACTGAAAGAAGCTGTTTTGGTGAAGTTGGAAGGCTTGCGCGAAATGACCGATAACCAAGCCATGTTTGCGGAATTGAAAAAGCTGCAAAAGGAATGGAACGATTCGGGATTTGTTTCTGGTAAGAAATTTCACAGTTTGAACAACAAGTACAGAGCCCTGTGCGACGAGTTGTTTGGTCGCTACCGTGAGGAAGCCCAGCAGAATAGACGGAATCAATACAAGTCTTCGATTGATCGTATGGCCAAAGGCCCCAATGCGGCCACGACCATGAACATAGAAGAGCGCAAGATTCGAGATCGCATTTCTAAAGTAAAGGAAGAAATACTCACCATTGAGAACAATAAGAATTTCTTCACTTTATCGAAAAATGCCGATGCAGTATTGAAGCAGTTTGATGACAAAATTTCTCAACTCCAATCGCAGTTGGGCAAGTTAAAGGAAGAGGCCGATATGTTGAAGCAGGCCCGCTCCCAACATGCTTCATAAGCTGTATACATGGATTGATTATGGGTTGTATTTGATCAAATCCAACTCGTTGCACGGAACGCACTCTCCCTTTGTTTATCAATGGGCCGAGACCGTCTTATACTCAAAACACCGCTCTCCCAATCACCGAGTAGAATTGGCTCGTTCTTGGGCATTGAAAAGTGCGAAGACACCCGAAGGATCTTCGGTTTCTTTGAAAAATTGGGTCTTGATGCACGAATCTTCGGCCAAGTATGGGCAGTTGTTGCAGCGTCATTTGCTGCGGTTTAGACCAGAACGATTGGTGGTATACGGATGTGGTACGGGAATACTTCCCGCCTATGCCTTGGAGTTACCCACAGAGCAACAGCCACAGGTTCATGCCTATTTGGAGAGTCCATCTTGGCTTCCCTATTTGGAAAAGACCATGGAGCTCGTGGGTTCAGCTTCTGAGTCATGGGTGGTGCACCAGCATCCAGAAGATGGCTTGGAATGGCAGGGAAACGATCTTGTGCTCATTGACGCCTTGTGGTTGGTGGAACAAGACTCATCCCGATGGTTCGAAAAATGGGACCAATTGGATCATCCGGCCCACAGCGTATGGATTTACAACGTTCAAGCCAATGAAAGAACGCGCGAATGGTCCCGGTGGATGCAGCACAAAGGATCCTACAACATAAGCGTGGATTTATTTTGGACATTGTGCTTATTTTACCGACCTGAACAATCGGCAGAATCCTTTATTTTGAGATATTAATGGCCTTTACACACCCCATAAGAGTTAGATACGCCGAATGCGACAGAATGGGCTTTGTACACCATTCCAACTATGCCCTTTATTTTGAAGAAGCACGCACCGAATACTTGCGTTCTTTGGGAGTGAATTACAAGCAGTTGGAAGACGAGGGCGTCATCATGCCCCTGCGAAGCATGCACCATGATTTCATCAAGGCCGCCCGTTACGATGATTTATTAAGCATTGAAGTGAAATTGGTGGGTGAAGTAGGCGTTCGCTGCCAATTCGAATACAAAGTGGTGAATCAAGAAGGCGTTCATTGTTGCAACGGAATGACGGAATTGTTCTTTGTCAATCGGGACTCCATGAGACCCATGCGAATTCCTGATTCGCTCAAGCATTTGTTCGTATCGGAAGCATAATGGCGAGAAATTATCGCTCATACAACCACCATCGCAAATCTGAAACTATTGATGATCAGTCCGTTCCAGTTTTGGAAAAGGTCAAAGCGGTTCGTACGGATCACCCATTCCTGTCTTATTTGAAGTCAAAGACATTCAAAGGATTTGAGGGGCACAGTTTGTACGATGTCGGACGCTATTTCTTGCGGGCCATGTTCACGGAAAACTTGAATATGAGGGCCTCAGCACTGAGTTTCAATTTTTTCTTGGCCTTATTCCCGGCCTTGATTTTCACCTTGACCTTGATTGCCTACTTGCCTTTTGACGATTTGAAAACCCAATTTGTTCAAGAACTTTCTCGCATTTTGCCCGAAAAGTCGTTCAAAGAGGTTTCTGGAACCGTCCAAGAAGTGCTTTTGAAGCAGAATCGAGGCCTCTTGTCGTTTGGTTTTGCGTTGACCCTGTACTTTGCTTCTAATGCTTTTCATATACTCATCAATAACTTCAATAGACGATTGCCAGTAGTGGTCAAAAAGAACTGGTTTCAGTTGCGATTGAAAGCGCTGTTCATGACCGTTTTGATTTCTTCCATGGTTATTGTTGTCTTGGTATTGATCACCTGGGGCTACCAATTGCATCGTTACATGGTCACCGAACAATGGAGAATTGGGTTTATTTATGAGTTCATCCTGGTCATTTTTGAATACCTGCTGATCGCTTTTCTGATCTTTTTGGCTATATCCAGTGTTTACTACTTTGGGCCGCATCATCAATGGCGTTGGAAGTTCTTCTCAGCCGGCAGTATACTAGCCTCTTCCCTTTCCATATTGTCCAGTTTGGTCTTTAGTTTTTACGTCAACAACTTTGACAGCTACAACAAGATTTACGGATCTATCGGAGCTATCATTGCTCTGTTGATATTGATTTATATCAACGTATTGGCCGTAATTGTGGGATTTGAACTGAATACCAGCATCGAAAAAGTTGGGCTCTTTCCCCAATCGCAGGAGGATTAGTGTCCTACAAATATTTTCTCTATGGCCTGTTCTTGGAGGTGTAGGTTGCAATTCTGCATGATTTGTTCTCGTTGGTAGAACAGCTCGTTTTTCAAAACAGGATTGGAAACATGGATGTACAAGGTCTTGCCTTTGAGTTCCAATTTGTCGGTGTGTTTGGCAATCAAGGGACCCACTATTTCTGACCACTGTTGGATCAGTTTGGCCTCCGTGAGTTTGCTATTGAGCCTGTAGCGCTCAAACATACGGTCCAAGACTTGGGATATATTCTTTTCTTCGTTAGACATCGCGGAGTTGGCTATTTCTGTATCCGTAGGCAAAGTAAATGACCAATCCGATGCCAAACCAAAGGAAAAACCACTGCCAATTGGAAGCTTCCATGCCCGTCAATAGGTAGGCGCAAAAACCTAGCCCCATCATAGGAATAAAAGAGGTGTTTTTCCATAAAGCTATGACCGTTAACAAGGGTAAAAAGACAAACCAATACAACTGATGCGACAACCAACTGGTTTGGGGGTCATGCAGATCAGGCGCGCATCCCGCGTGTTTGACAATCTGAGGAGAATCATAGGCAAATCTCAAGTGGTCAAAGAATTCTGGCCATTGGTTCTGCAAGCCCCAAACGGTTAATGCTGCCAACAAGGGGAAGATCCAACGCGAAGGCCAATGGGGCAAATGAAACTTGCCCTCCGAAACCTCTCGTTTGGGCAGCAGCAATACCCCGCCACAGACCAAAACAAATGCAAACAAGGTACCGATGCTCGTAAAGTCCAAGACGAAGGAATCATTGACAAAAAAGATGGGCACACCTACCAGCAAACCGGTCATGATCGTGGAAAAGGAAGGGGTTTTGAATTTGGGATGGACCTTAGAAAAAGCCTTTGGGAGCAGGCCGTCTCGACTCATGGACATCCAGATTCTGGGCTGCCCCATCTGAAAGACCAGCAAAACGCTAGTCATGGCCACTACGGCTGAAATCGAAACCAAAAACTCCATCCAGCGAATGCCTTTTGAGGAAAAAGCTAGGGCTAAGGGGTCGGCTACCCCCAATTGGGTGTAGGGTACCATTCCCGTCAGAACCAACGAAATCAAGATGTACAATACCGTGCAAATGGCCAGAGCCCAGAACATGCCCAATGGTAGATTTCTCTGCGGATGTTCGGTCTCTTCAGCCAATGTAGAAATGGCATCAAATCCGATGTAGGTAAAGAAAACTGCTGATATGCCGGCTAAAACTCCACCAAAGCCTTTAGGCATAAAGGGTTTGAAATTTTCAGCATCGACATAGAATGCCCCAACGACTATCACTAGCAAAACAACCGCCAATTTGATGATAACCATGGCATTGCTGCTGTTTCGGGATTCCTTGACTCCCCTATACACCAGGGCTGTAATGATCAAGTTGATCGCAAAGGCAGGGATGTCTGCTATGAATCGAATGCCCCCAATAATGGGTGCTTGATGCCAAGCTTCCCAGGCCGTGACTTGGTCTTGATTCATGTTCTGGCCAACCCAATCACTGGTGTTCGCTAGTTCGGTTATTCTCACTCCTTGGGCGGCCATAGCGGTAGCCACCTCTTCTACGCTTTCCAAAGCGCTTCGGTAATCCGTGATGAGGTAACGTGGTAGATCCCATCCGATGGCATCCAGAATGTGGGTAAAATACCCCGACCAGGCAAAGGAAACATAAATGTTCCCAATGGCGTATTCCATGATCAAGGCCCAACCAATGATCCAAGCAAACAATTCCCCAAAGGAAGCGTAGGCGTATGTGTAAGCACTGCCAGAGGTCGGAATTCTCGCAGCAAATTCAGCGTAGCACAGGGCGGCAAGCGCACAGGCCACCCCGCAAATGATGAACAACCAAATCACGGCAGGACCGGCTGAAGCGCAGGCCTCGCCAATGCTGGAAAAAATCCCGCCACCGATGATGGCTGCGATTCCAAAAAACACCAAATCTTTGAGTTTTAACACTCTTTGCAGTCCAGTTGCGTCTGCATGACTAAAATCAGTTTTTCGTTGGAAGAGGCGTTTCAACATGGACTGCGAGTATACAATGAGGGTTTTGCATTGGCATTATTTTTGTTATTTTTGACCTCATGAATGGGCCTCGAGTTTCGGCTTGGATCTTAATGGCGGTGGTTGCATTGAGTAGCGGTCCTGTTCAGGCCTTTGTACACGTTTGCTCCAATCAAGGCTCCCAGTGGAGTGAATCATCCTGTTCGACCGAGTACCATACTAAGCCCTCCTGCTGTTCCCAAAAAGCATCGGTTCAGCCCAAATCTTGTTGTGAGTCGGTTTATTTGTTTGGACTTTCTGCCAAATTTAAAGATCGTTTACCCCAACAGGATTTCAATAAAATATTTGCTTTGTGGCTTGGGAAAGTGCAGGAGAATCTAGCAGTGAAAAGAGAATGGGAACACGGTAAATCAACCATCAAAGTTCCATTTCCACCTCCTGATGTGCGTTTACTCATTCAGCGCATCAATCAATAGGTCTTGAATCGTTTGAAGGTTCGCTGCCGCAGCGAGCGAAGTACAGCGGCAACTCCAAAAACAATCAAGATAATGAAAACAACTTCTATCCTTAAAGCAGGATTTGCCATGTTGGCGATGCTGCTCGTGTTTGCCCTCGTGGAGGCTCAAACACCAAAATCGAATAAAACGACCATTCAATTTGTCGTCAAAGGCAATTGTGGAATGTGCAAAGAGCGAATCGAAGCCGCTTTGGACAAACCCGGTATCTACAAGGCCATTTACACGCCTTCAACCCAAATGGTGGTTGTTACCTACAACCCTACTAAGGTTCAAATCAACCAGCTGCACAACTTGGTCGCGATGGTAGGCCATGATACTCAGTTGGTCACGGCCTCCAATGTGGTGTATGCCAATTTGCCCCGTTGTTGCCAATACAGAGACGGATCATGCGAGGACGACGATTTTTAATCGGTCTGATTTCGCTTCATTCGCCCCTGCTTTATTCTCAAATTCAACCGGCCGATACCTCGAGCATTCCTGAGGTGGAGATCAGACGGCAATCTTCGGGTCATCGTTGGAATACACAAGGTATTCGCCTAGGAGAACAATTGACTCAAGGAGAATTTAAGAGGGCGGCCTGTTGTACGCTTAGTGAAAGCTTTGAGCTAAACAATACCGTCGAGGTATCGAATGCCGATGGCGTAAGTGGAATCAAACAAGTAGAAATGCTGGGCTTGGCTGGCAAGTATGTCAACATGAGTCGAGACAACATTCCTTTGATTCAAGGGTTGAATTTGCTCAATGGATTGAGTGCTATACCAGGCCCCATGGTATCCAATGTTCACATCAACAAGGGCACCTCTTCTGTGACTCTGGGCCATGATGGATTAACGGGCGCTTTGAATTATGCCTTGGCGGCTGATCCGATGGGCCCGCGTTTGTTCCTCAACGCATTTCAAAACTCCCAAATGAGGCAAGAGTACAACGCCATAGCCAAAGCGCAAATCAACGCTCGCACCTTTAATCACACCTACGCCAACAGCGCAGGTCAAGCCGGTATAACCGATCGTAACGAAGATGGATTTTCGGACATGCCCCTTTCCAATCGATGGTTATTGGGCAATCACAGTCAATTCTATGGAGATAAATTCGAAAGCCAATGGGGTTTTACGGCTTGGAAAGAAGACAAGCAAGCCGGAGTATTAGACGCTAGCCTTGGTGAGCTTTCCCAGAACCCTAACGATTTTCGATTTGAGTCTCAAGAACAACGCTTAGAGGCCTACGGCAAATTGGGCGTCTTTTTGAACGAAGACGGAAGCAGCAGTTGGGGAAATATCCTGACGTACAGCCAGCACCAAAACTCTTCGGTGTTGAATTCTTTGATTGGAAGAAACTACGAAGGCAAAGAACAAAGGTTCGAATACCAGTCTTTTTACCAATCGGCAGAGTTTAACGAATTGTTCAATGTGAAGGCCGGTGTTCAATTCTCTTATGATCAAGCCAATGAAAGCCTGCGAAGTCGTCTATTCAACACTCCTTCTTCTCCTATGGCTTTGGCCGATCAATTGGATGTTCAAAGACGGGAGCGAAACTCTGCTGCATTCGCGGAACTGGTCAAGGAAGGCGATTTGTCTTATGTATTGGGCCTGCGTGTTGATCGCAACAGCTTGTTTGGAACCTTTGTCAGCCCTCGATTCAATGTCAAATGGGAACCCAAGCCCAACCACAAGCTTTATGCCTCAGGAGGTTTGGGTCGTCGAAGCCCATGGGCCCTGATTGAGTATTTTCCTTTGATGACCGCTTCTAGGCAAATAACCTGGGCTGGATCGGCCCCAACTCCATACGGATTGGAACAGGAAAAGGCCATGAATGGGGGTTTGTCGTATATCGGCAATTTCACTGCCTTTGGATTCCCCAGTACGTGGACGGTTGATGCCTTTTTAACGCAATTCCTGGTGCAGACCGTCTTAGACCGAGATCAACAAGCAGAAGCCTTGGTTATTCAATCTCTATCAGGCGATCAAGCAGGTCATACAAGATCCTTGCATGTGGAATGGTCGGGCTATTTGCACCGAAGATTGAGCTTCAAATGGGCTTATCGATTCGTTGATAATCAGGTTTGGCTGGGCGACGAAGAGGGCAATTTTGGTTTTATGCAATCGCCTTTTCAAGCTCGTCACAGAGGTTTGATGGTTTGGGGGTACGAAACTCGCACCGATTGGTTTTTTGATGCTACGGCTCAATTCAATGGACAGAAACGGCTACCCAATTCGGCATATTGGAACGAAAGTTCGATGAGCCAAGCCTATGCCATTTGGAACGCGCAAGTTCGCAAAACCTGGAAGGGCTTGGATGTTTACCTAGGTATGGAAAACATTGGTAATCAGATGGCTCCATCTGCCATTCGCAGCTTGGTCAATACGAATTTTGTTGATCCCACCTTTGCCTGGGGGCCTACCAATGGTCGAATGTTGTATGCGGGGCTGCGTTACACCTTGCCGTAACGTTGGCGAATGAATTGGCTTAATTGCCGATACAATTCTTGAACGGCGGCATCGCTTTGCATGAGCTCCAAGTGGTCGTACAGGGTTTGTTCGTCTCCGCGCCTGGCTGGGCCGGTTTGTGCTTGTTCACCGGGTAAGGCCAGCGCTTTGCTCAGGGTTTCATCCAATAGAGGCTTCAAAAGTTCAGGATCAAGTTGATGATCGCGGCAAATCTCAGCGGCCATCCCCATGACCGTTTGTCCAAAATTATTGGCCCATACAGCAGCCAAATGAAGGGATCTGCGCTGTTGACTATCAATAGTTTGAGTATTCAAACCTAAATTCTTACTCCATGCAAGGAGTTCAGTGGAATCTGATTCAATGAGTACAGGAATGGAGTCCCAATCAGGGTTTCTACCCAAACTGAAGCTCTGCAAGGGGTACCAAACGGCCGTTGAAAAGCGATTGGATGCAAAACGCTCGCAATTCCCACTGCATTGAATAAAAAGAGAATTACTAGGTGAGCGCTGTTCCAATTGCAAGCCGATTTGATCGTCAGGTATGGCTAAAAACACCAAGGGAGACATAGTCTCATCGCTTAGCCATTGATCACGTGAGGCAAACCCCTCTCCTGTCTTAGACTGACTGTAGATGCATCGAATGTTGACGCCCTTACTTTCAAAGAGACGATGTAAGGCTTGACCCAATCGGCCGTATCCTACAATGTCTACCGCATCTATCATGAGGCTAATTTACGCCAAAAGCTCTCGTTGTTCCTTCAGACGACGCGCGATGGTCATGGCGAATCCTAAGACCATGAGTACGGTTCCTGCCCATACCGAATTGATCCAGGGGAACTCAATTGACTTCACAACCACATAAGGGATAACGGGTTTTTTCTCGCCGGTCTGAATCACGAATTCCAAATTTTCCGCTTTGGGATTGGGATCCAAGATTTTCATGTGCTGAATGCTGACATACAATCCCAGCTCATCTGATTCAACGGGTGCTGATTCAAAGGCTCCAGAAGCGGTATTGATTTTAAACTGCGGATAAACGTATCGGTATGCTTCGGTTGGAGATTCCGAAAACCCAATGTTGCTGCAGGCCATTTTAAGCTGAACTACTAGACCTTCTGCTGTGGGGTAGCTGCTGAAACTGTCCAATCTCAGGGCCAACTTGGCTGAAGAGGTCGTGAAGGTCTCTCCCATTCGCAACGTGTCTTGCTTGAATCCAGCAAAGGGCTCAGGCTTATCCATACTGCTTTGATAACTCACGTGGGTGAAAATGTCTTTGCTCAAAAAGTGTCTTGTATCGGGCTCGGCCAACAATCCCATTTTGGGGTTGTTCTGGGTCTTCGGCTGCAACTGAAAACTATCTCCGGTTAGGGTATCGACAAAATTCAAGAGAAAATACTCGTTGATGCTGTCAAAGCCGGTCCCTTTTCGTTGACCCATATAGGTAACGCCATAATTAGAAGCCTGTCCTTGACGGTCTTTGTATAAAATCGCGTTTTCACGATTGAACTCTATACCTTTTGCATCCATTTGGCCATTGGCGTCCATTTCTGGGGCCAAGCCAATACCGGCACTTTGGGTAATGATGCGCTGATTGACCGAAGAGATCAAGACACCTAACAACAAAACACCAAAGCCAATGTGGGCCACACTAGAACCGTGATTCAACCATGATTTCTTCTTCTTTTCAAGGGCATACCAAGCATTGGCCGAAATCAAATAAACCGAGGCAAACAGGAAGAGCAAATAGCCCAAATTGTAAATATCCAGGGCCCAAGCCAACAGAACCGAAAGACTGAGTGACAACCCTACTGTTTTGAGAAGACCTTTGACCCAAACTTCTAGAGGCGTTTCTCTAAATCGGAACCAGTGCCCCATGGCCATTAACACCATGATGGGCATGGCTAGCCACAATTGAACACGGTTGTAATCGGCTTCTTGAGGAACGGCGGTTTTGAAACCAAACAGTTTGTTGAAAACGGGAATGGAAGTGGCGAAGAACACTTGAACCAGACTCAATATCAAAAACATAGAGCCCAAGAACATCCAAAATTCTCGGCTACTCACTTTGTCCTCAGTAGCTACATCTTCTTTGGTCTCTTTCAATAGGGCCTGAATGAATCCCACCAAGGTCCCGGCAAATAAGACTATGCCCGCCCATTTGATGATGGAGGTAAAATGGGCTTCCCATGAATCGGGAATGGCCATACTCACTAAGGGTATCAAAACCAAAACGGCCACTAAGGCGTAGGCAATGGTAGATCGAAGAGTTTTTGACTGTACGGCGGCCCAATAGGAAAGTCCAATAAAGGCCAACAAGAAGAGCAACAATTGGCCCGACAATCCCAAATCGGTGAAACTGTGCACGGAAGCCTCTCCTAGTATACCACTTCGGGTCAAAAAGGTAGCGTACAGCACCAACCAGAAACTCAATTGAATCAGCAAATGTGCCGAAAACAAATGCCTACCGGTGCTCTTGGCAATCAAAAGCATATGAGCGGCAGCGGCCATGAGCAACCAGGGCATCAAAGAAGCATTTTCTACGGGATCCCAAGCCCAGTATCCGCCGAAATTCAGGCTTTCATACGCCCAATATCCACCCATGATGATGCCCAAGCCCAAAATGCCCACACAGACCAAGCTCCAGATCAATGCCGGGCGAATCCAGGAGCGATTTTGACCCCCTTTCCACAAGGCGGACACGCTGTAAGCAAAGGGAACAACGGCTGTTGCAAATCCAAAAAACAAGGTGGGTGGATGAATGACCATCCAATAGTTCTGAAGCAAAGGATTCAAGCCATTTCCATCGGTAATGACCTGCAAATAGTTGCCTATGCCAATGCTCCCCAAAATGGGTATCTGCAGAAAATCAGGACGTTCTACGCGCAAAAGTTCAAAAGGACTGCTTCCCAAATGGAAACTACCCCATTCAATGCCCAGCAACATGGAGCTCAAGGCTACCTGGGCAAAAGCCATGATGGCCATGACGGGGGCTTTTAAATCCGTTTGTTTGCGGAGCAACGCCAAACCGATGGCTGCGTTCCAGAACATCCAGAGCAAGAAACTTCCCTCTTGACCTTCCCAAAAACAGGAAATCATGTAATGGGTGGGCAAGGCCAAAGAACTGTGCCTCCAGACGTAGTAGTATTCAAATCGGTGAAAGAATATCAGGAAGAAGAGTACGGCAACAATGCTCAATACCCCAAAGCTGTGGGCCAAAAAGAAACGCTTTCCCCAATCGTAGTAGCTGCTCGTTCCCTCTTTGCTCGCCTGGAAAAAGGCGAAAACCGCCAATAAGGCGGTGGCAAATGTCAATATAACGGCGGCGTGACCTAGGTTTCCCAACCAAAGCCACTCACCTGCAAATTCAATGCTTTTCATGAATTACTGAACTTGTCCCACTTGAACAGGAGCGTCTTCGTATTTCGAAGGGCATTTGGAAAGGATGTCGGTTGCGTAGAAATCGCCAGCCCGGTGTTTGCCTATGAGCACCAGTTTCTCGCTGCGCTCCATGTCTTGTGGCTTGGGTTTGCCGTAAATGACACGACTAGCATTTCCCAAAGAATCAATGGCGTAGAACACGAGCTTATTGGCGTCTTCTTGAGCATTGTATTCCAAGGGCTTGGATTTGTCCAGTTGGCAAACCACATGGTATTCCTTGTAGGGGTGTTCCTCACTCAATTGGGCCGCCTCGTAAAAGGAGACGTATTGCGTGGTATTCCCGTAAAGACTGATGACCGTGGCCAAGCCAATAGCGGCCAAAACGATCAAGGCGATGTGCAGGGGTTTCATGAGGGATCCTCCTTTTCTATCGCTGAGATTTTTCGGTCTAAGCGAATCAAATACAGAGCGATGCCCAGAAAAATCAGCACCAGAACGGTGGCGGTTGCATTGAATTTGGCTTCGCTCACCAAAAAGCCAACAGCGGCTTCAGAAAGGCTTTGCAAGAGATTAGGCATCATGGTTTTCAAATTTTTGGGCTATTCGATTTATGCGGTAAAGCAATTGGGCTATCCAAGTGTATACCAGTATCCATCCTAAAACGGCTGGGTAAAAAACAAGTTTGAGGGTGTCGTCCAAGTCGTATTTTTTGAAACCGACGGTTCCACCGCTGCCCGGATGCAAGGTGTTGCTTGACAATTTGGGCATGATCCATACCAAGGCGATGAACAAAGGGAATACAAAGATTCCATAAACGCTGGACAAACGGGCGCGTTGCATGGGGTCTTTCAAGGTTGAACGCAACAAGAGGTAGGCGAAGTACATGATCATACCCAAAGCCACTCCATTCAATTTGGGATCTCGAGGCCACCAAGAACCCCAAGTAGCTCTGGCCCAAGCTGATCCGGTTACACAACCAATGATTCCGGCCAACAATGCCACCCTGATTAGGGCATCGGCGCGCAGGTCATCGTCCAATCGTCCCTTGGATAAGTAGCGAATGGCGTATATCACCGAAAACAGCAACAAAAACATCATGGCAAACCACATGGGAACATGAAAAAACTGGTTGCGAATGCTTTCGTTCAAAATCGGTCTATGGGGGAAGCCGGTGGTCCAATCGCCGTCTTGTTGGTAGGAATTAGCCGCTATTTGTGCGGTGGTATCCCCATTGTTGCAACTTGAGTCTAGCCAAACGGCATCGGGAAGGCTGATCCAATTGGACTGGGCCTGATCATTTTCGAGTCGTATGAAAACCGTGTAAAGACGATCGAACGCATTGTTGCCTTGGCTGGCATTGGGGGCAAATCTGGCACTCACTTGGCTATTTTCACTTTGAATCTCGCCTTGGTTGAGCCATTGAATGGGTCCAGACTGAAGCAGCAATTGACGCGCTTTCCATCCTTTTGGCACATTGTAGACATAAGCCTTCAATTGGGGATTCGTACCACTGAGTTTCTGAGGGGCTACATCCAGTATTCCCGGTTTCAATGGGATGAACAAACCTGCAGTCAAGGTCGTTAACACCAGGATCAGTCCCAGTGCTTTCCAAGCTTGCTTGCGTATGAAGGTGTTGATTTTCATTGTTTTCTGCGCTTCATTTCTCGTTCGATCAAGCTGAGTTCACGGCCCGCCTGACCTTTGGCTGAAGTGTTTTCTTGTGCTCTCCTGAGAAGATAGGGCATTACCGCTGAAATTGGACCATAAGGCACGTATTTGGCGACATTGTATCCGAAGTGTGACAAATTGTAACTGATGTGATCGCTCATGCCCAGCAACTGGGAGAAATAGACCCTTGAACCTTCCATTTCCCCCTGTTCTTGCAACCATTTGGCCGCCAAGAGACTGGAGTCTTCGTTGTGCGTGCCAATGCAACAGGAGATGCGAGGATGTTCCAAACACCATTGCACTGCGGCATTGTAATCGCGGTCGGTAGATACTTTGTCAACTTGTATGGGGCTCTGGTAACCCATTTCTAGAGCCCTTGCTCTCTCCTTTTCCATGTATGCTCCTCGAACCAATTTGAATCCCAAATGGTAAGAGCTATTTTCCGTCTGTTCTTTCAAATAGGCAAGACGATCGTGACGATACAATTGAAGGGTGTTATAGACAATACAGGATTCTTGATTGTACAAACTCATCGCTTCTTCCGTCAATCGATCAATGGCATCTTGTATCCATGACTCTTCTGCATCCACAAACAAACGAACTTGTTTTTCGTGAGCCAATTGGCAAATGGAATTGAAACGGGCCTTGCCCCTTTCCCATTGAACTTGTTCAGCCTCGTTCAACTCTCTTCCTTCGCTTTGAGCATGAAGCAAGTCGAATGAAACGATGCCGGTAACCTTGAATACCGAAAACGGTATTCGTGCATCTTGTGAAGCCTTAACAATGGTTTCCATCACCTCGACGGCTGTTTGGTCGAATGCTTCTTCGCTCTCTTCTCCTTCAACGGAATAATCGAGAATGGTACCTATGCCTGA
Organism: Bacteroidota bacterium; assembly: GCA_027621365.1. Classification (GTDB taxonomy): domain Bacteria; phylum Bacteroidota; class Bacteroidia; order NS11-12g; family UBA955; genus JALRLA01. The sequence continues at coordinate 38,787 of JAQCBH010000006.1, forward strand.
GGCGTTCAAATTCGAAATGGCCGTCTCACTGGCTTGCATGGACTCGCCCCCACAAAATTGCTCGAAAATGGTAGCCTTGATGATGCCCTTTAAACCCAGGGCGATGGTCAGTTTTGAAAGCCAGGCTCCATTGTTCAATAAGAAGTTGGAATTGAAGGAACGAAACAGCCATTGAGCCTTGCGCAATTGAAAATTACTTTTATGCGCAAACGCCACTTTCGTATTGTCGAATGAAGGCAAATGGGACACCTCGTTCATGTGAGTACAAAAATACGGGGCGACAGGCTCAGAACAAAGAAGAAACCTAGGGAATACGAAGATTCAACAGGTCGACCACCTCTTTCAATTTTGGGTGTTTCTCCATCAAATAATCCAACTTCTCCTTGTCGGTGTAGGGCCTTCTGCCTTCGCTTTCTGATTCCTTGAGTACAAACGAAACACTCAAGCCCCTCATGCCCAATTCTCTCTGCAAGAAGGGAATCAAATCAGAGCGAACTTCTTCTAGGATTTCTTTGACATGAACAGCCGAAAATGCTGCTAGAATTTCGTTGTCTTGCCAGCTAAGATCAGCTTGGCTCAGAGAACCGTTGATGCGAGGCGTTTGTTTCGAGCACCAAGTTGACCAAACTGATTTGATTTGGTCCAGTGTGAGGGCAATGTTGGGTGTTGGGTCTGTTTTTACTGCGTCTGATAGAACTTCATGGCTCGCTACCTCCATTGTAGGGGCCTCTTTCTTCATCGCCTTAAAGGCCTCAAATCCTTTTGATAGGGGTAGTTTGGCTTTGATTATGGTAGAAGTTGGCGAATCTTTTGAAACAGATTCCGTCTCTGAAGTAGGAACAGGATTCGTAACAGCAACCGTTGAAGTCGCTTTGTCGGGTTCTACGCGAATGAGGGCTTCGGGTTTGTAAGCTCGATCAGATATCGGCTTAGCATGGTTTAGGCTAAGGCCTTTTTTTTTTAACTCTTCGAATGAAGGCAAGGCGCCCATAACCAGAGGGAGTTGGGCCATCTTCAAAAGACAAAGTTCTATCAGCAACCTTGGATTGCGGCTGTTCTTGTATTTTTCATCGCAATCAGAAACCATATTCAAGCCATTTAATAGGTAGGCGAAGCCAAGCTTTTGGCTTTGTTCCAAATAGCGATCTCGAAAGCTCTCCCCAACATCCAACAAGGAAGCCGTTTTGGCATCTTGACACAAAATGAGGTTTCGCAAATGTTGCGCCCAAGATGAGACGAATACGGAACCATCAAAGCCTTTGTTCAAGATGGAGTCGAACTGAACCAAAGCCTCTGAAGCTTTGGTTTCAAACAAGGTTTGGCTCAATTGAAAGAAGTAATCAGGATCCAAAACGCTGAGAATGTCAACGGCTTGGTTGTAGGCCAATTTCCCTTCACCAAAGCTGACCAATTGATCGAACATACTCAAGGCATCTCGTAAGCCTCCGTCAGCTTTCACAGCAATCAAGTGCAGGGCATCATCATCAGCCTCAATTCCTTCTTTTTCTGCAATGCCCTTCAAATGCTGAACCATGTCGTCAGTTGATATTCGATTGAAATTGAAAACTTGGCAACGCGACAGAATGGTGGGAAGAATCTTGTGCTTTTCAGTAGTAGCTAAGATGAAAATGGCGTAAGAAGGAGGCTCTTCCAAGGTTTTCAAAAACGCGTTGAAGGCTTGAGCCGACAACATATGTACCTCATCAATGATGTAAACCTTGTATTTCCCAACTTGAGGCGGGATGCGTACTTGGTCAATGAGGTGACGAATGTCGTCTACACTGTTATTGGAGGCGGCGTCGAGTTCGAAGATGTTGAAGGCATAGTCGCTTTCTTTCCCATCGTTCGCTTCTTTTTGGTTGATGACTTTGGCCAGGATTCGAGCACAGGTGGTTTTTCCTACTCCACGAGGCCCCGTGAACAAAAAAGCCTGGGCCAATTTGCCACTGTTGATTTCGTGCATGAGTGTATCAGCAACATGCCGTTGACCGACCACCTGATCAAAGGCCAAGGGGCGGTATTTTCGGGCCGATACGACGAAAGCAGACATGCTTGCAAAGTAACGCAAAAACCCTAGTGTATGCCACCAAAATTGGCATTTTTACTGCCTTGGATTCCCCAAGATTGCGCGTAATTTGCAGTAACAATGAACATTGGTGATTCACTCAAGCCTTTTTGCTTAAAAAGCACGGACAATCAATTGGTTAACTCTTTTGATTTCGCCGAAAAATCTGCTCTAGTATTAGTGGCTACCTGCAACCATTGCCCCTATGCGCAGGCGTATTGGCCCAGGTTGATTCGATTGTTCAAGAAGTTCGAAGAAGACAACTTGGCTTTGGTCGCTATCAATGGAAACGATGTCGCTCAACAACCCTTGGACGGGTTTGAAGATATGAAGCGATTGGCGAAGCAGTTGCGATTGCCATTCCCCTATCTCCATGACGAAAAGCAAGATGTTTTGAAAGCATTGGGAGCGGAAAAGACGCCCGAAGTTTTTGTGTTCAACTCAAGGCGCAAATTGGTTTACAAAGGCGCCATTGACGACAACTGGGAAACTGAGCCCGGTGTCATGAGTGTGCACTTGGAAGATGCCATCGAATACACCTTAGACGGATTGGAAATAGACTATCCCGAAATCCCCGCAGTCGGTTGTGGAATCAAATGGAAACGCTGAAAAAATGCAGTTTGATCACCGGTGCCTCTAGCGGCATTGGTCAAGCCTTGGCCTTGGAATTGGCCAAAAAAGGCCACAATTTGGTATTGATGGCCCGAAATGCTGAGGCTCTTCAACAAACCATCCAAGAATGCCATCAATCGGGTGCAAAAGCCATAGCCGTCATCGGTGACGTGAGCAAAGACTCCGATTGTCAAGCTTTTGTCGATCGCGCCATTCAGGAATTTGGCCGCATTGATGCCTTGTACAACAATGCTGGGATTAGCATGAGGGCCTTGTTCAGAGACGCTGAAGTGTCTGTTTTGGAATCGGTCATGGCCACCAACTTTTGGGGTACTGTTTATTGCACCAAATACGCCCTTCCCCATTTGATTGAATCAAAGGGAAGTGTGATTGGAGTTTCTTCAGTAGCCGGTTTCAAAGGGCTACCTGCTCGTACGGGTTACAGTGCATCCAAATTTGCCATGCACGGCTTTTTGGAAAGTCTGCGCATTGAGAATCGAAATACTGGGTTGCATGTTTTGATTGCCTGCCCGGGCTACACTGCTAGCAACATTCGCAAAACTGCCCTCAATGCGGAAGGCCAAACCCAAAAGGAATCCCCATTGAACGAGAAAAAGCTAATGCCTGCCAGTGAAGTTGCGCAACATATTGTCAAGGCAGTAGAACACAGAAAAACCCGATTGGTCCTGACATTTCAAGGTAAAATGGCCTTGTTGATCAATACCGTAAGCTCGAAGCTGGCTGATTGGGTAGCCTATCGAGTCATTTCCAAAGAGCCCGATAGCCCGTTTCGTTAATGATTAAGCCATGAATTGGAACGAAGCCCTAACCGTATTTTTCACTCTGTTTGCTGTCATTGACATGTTGGGGTCTATCCCCATCTTGGTTTCTCTCAAGACCAAGATCGGGGCGATTCATCCGCTGAAAGTCACTTTGGCCTCTGCTGCCTTGATGATCGGCTTCCTATTGGCAGGAGAAACCTTTTTGGGATTGCTGGGAATTGACCAGTCATCTTTCGCCCTAGCAGGAAGCATTGTGATGTTTTTGTTGGGTTTGGAAATGGTACTGGGTATCGACATTTTTCGAAGCGACCCCAATTCCCCAAGTGGCAGTATTGTACCTATCGCTTTCCCCATCATCGCAGGATCAGGTACGTTGACCACCATTCTGTCGTTGAAATCCATGTATTCGGAAGCCACGATTCTGCTCGGAATTCTGCCCAATCTACTCTTGATCTATGTGGTCGTCAGCGGGACCGATTGGCTGGAAAAGAAAATTGGTCAAGCGGGCATGCTGACCATGCGAAAATTCTTCGGAGTGATTCTTTTGGCTATAGCCGTAAAGATCTTCAGGGGTTCACTTTAACAAACCCGTGTACAGGGATTCCCATTGAGACCTCAATGACTTTGAATCCCATTTCGCGGATACCATTTGGGCCTTTTCAATTCGCTTGATCTGGGTTTCTTTGCGGCATAGTTCCAGCATAGTAGCGGCCATTTCTTCGGCATCATTGGGGTGGAAATACAAGGCTCCTTCTTCCATGAGTTCTTGAAAAACAGGTATTCGACTGGCAGCGATGGGCAAATTCAAATGCTGCGCTTCGATCAGTGGAATGCCAAATCCCTCTGTGAAACTGGGATAGACAAACCCTGAAGCTCCTTTTAACCAGGCCAACAAATCATCTTGGCTAGCATCTAAGACAAAATGAATGCGCTCAGCCCATGATTTGGTACTCACCAAATCCTGCAATTTGTTCCATTCTGATCCAGGGCGTCCAATCAGCACCAAATCCCAATCGCATTGTTTCCAAATTTTGGAAAACGCGTGTATGAGTGTTCTGTGATTTTTGCGGGCATTGAAAGTAGAATGATAAACAAAATAAGGACTTGCATGGGCTTGAGCATCCACCCTTTTGGCCGATTCAAGAAAGTCCTGACTCAAGCCTTGGTACATGACGCGAATGTCTGTGCGCTTCGGGAAATGATTCAACAACGATTGACGGGTGAATTCGCTGGTAGCCACAACCACACTGGCTCTCTTCATGGCCGAATTCAATTTCATGGAATAGATGCTTCGATCCCATGGCTTGTAATAATCCGGGTGATCCAAGAAAATGGTATCGTGAACCGTCAGTACACTGGGTTTCTTTGCAGGCCAATCAAGGGGCAACTCATTGCTCAGACCATGGTACAGGTCTACGCCTTGTTTGAGTGCAAAACGACCCATTCCCCAACTGCGAAAACCCGGCCAAGCAATTTTTGGGGAAACGGATTGTAGGGTTCGGTAATGGGCTTCTTTTTCACATAACCAAAGAGATTCAAACGCCTCCAAGCTCTGCATGGTTTCTGCATGGAATCGAGCGTAATTGCCCAATCCAGAGTTGTTGAAATACAAGCGTTTTGAATCGAACCCTATGCGCATTAGACGGCTACATTGAAATCCCTTAACGCATCGTTCAGGGAAGTTTTTTGGTCGGTGCTGGCTTTGCGTTCTCCAATGATCAATGCGGCGGGAACATAAAACGTTCCACCTTCAAATTCCTTGGCTGTATTTCCGGGAATCACGACACTGCGCTCAGGAATGTATCCTTTGGGCAATTCTTTACCCGTCCGCGTATCTATGATACGGGTGCTCATGGTCAAGGTCAGCCCAGCTCCCAATACGGCTTCTTTTCCCACATGAACGCCTTCCACTACGATGCATCGGCTACCGACAAAAGCGCCATCTTCAATGATCACAGGGGCGGCTTGAACTGGCTCCAACACACCACCGATACCCACGCCACCGCTCAAATGAACATTTTTTCCAATTTGAGCGCAGCTACCCACGGTTGCCCAAGTGTCCACCATGGTTCCGGAATCTACATAGGCTCCGATATTGACATAACTGGGCATCAACACTACACCAGGGGCAATAAAAGCTCCGTGGCGTGCCACCGCATGAGGAACTACGCGAATTCCCAGAGCAGCATAATCTGTTTTGAGTGGCATTTTGTCGTGAAACTCCATGGGGCCGGCCGTACTCGTTTCCATTTTCCGAGTGGGGAAATAGAGAATAACCGCCTTCTTGACCCAGTCATTGACTTGCCAAATAGCACCGTTTGGCTCTGCTACTCGCAAACGGCCTTTATCCAAATCTTCAATGATGGATTCAATGGTTTTCAAGGTGTTGGGATCAGCCAACAGGCTTCGGTCGCTCCAGGCTTTTTCGACAATTTCTTCGCGTGTTTGCATTGCTCAATTTTAAGGGCAAAATTGCGGGATAAGTCTCAAAGACACACTATGATTACAAGGATTATCAGTACAACAGCCCTCTCATTGGGTTGCGTCTTGGGTTTGAGCGCCCAGTCTCTTTCGCAAGCCCAAGCCGCCGTAGAACAACGTGCAGCGCTAGACGGGAAAAAAGCATTGACTCTAGATGCTTGTTTCAGTCCCCGTCTGTACCCTAGTGGTTTGGGTAATGTGGCTTGGAGAGGTGAAAGTGAGAACATTGCCTTTGTTGACTACTCCCAAAAGACCCGGGACCTGAAGAACAAAAACGCCCTTAGCGGAACAGAATCGGTTTTGATTACAGCCGATAGCTTTTTAAGCAGGTACGGCCTTCCCTATTTCCCTGCCTTGCATTGGATAAACGAGAATCGATTCTGGTTCCAATCAAAATCTGGAATTCAATTTCATGATTTGGATGCTCAATCAGGAGAAAAAGGAATAGACATACCTAGCGGCACTCAAGCCTTGGAGATCAGCTCAGATGGTAGACAAGCGGCCTACATTCTGGATGATCAGTTGTTCATCAACTCTAACCCCTTCACCCAAGACGGTGGACAGGGCATCGTATATGGCCAAAGCGTACACCGCAACGAATTCGGCATTGAAAAAGGACTGTTTTGGTCGCCCAAGTCCTCGCTTTTGGCCTTTTACCGAATGGATGAGATTCGCGTCACCGATTATCCGCTGGTAGACTTGAACCAGAGACCTGCCAAGCATGAGCCCATTCCGTACCCCATGGCTGGAGATTCAAGCCACACAGTGAAAATCGGCATTGCCAATCCTGCAACTGGATCCATCGTATATGTAGATTGCCAAGGCCCCTACGATCAATACTTGACCAACATCACCTGGTCCCCTGACGAAAAAAGCCTGTATGTCTTTGTTGTGAATCGAGGCCAAGACACCTGCAGGTTGGAACAATTCAATGCGCAAACGGGACAGTCAATGGGAACCTTAATTACCCAAATTAGCACGCGTTATGTGGAGCCTGAGCACGGTTTGGAGTTCCTGCCTGGTTCCAACACGGATTTTTTGTTCTTTTCGGAATATTCTGGATACAATCACCTATGGTTATACAGTAGCAAAGGCAAATCACAACTGGATATCTCTCCAGTTGGATACCTGATGCAGGTCAATAAGGGAGCTGTAAAGCCCCTAACTTCGGGCAATTGGGAAGTGTTAGACTTCTTGGGCTTTGGCGCTAAACCTCAGCAAATTGCCTTCACGGCGAGCAAAGAATCACCCTTGTGTGTTGATGCTTATGCAATGGATTGGAGCTCTAAATCGCCCAACATGGTTCGTTTGACGCAAGGAAATGCGGTGCACAGTGTATCAGCGAGTCTTTGCAATTTCTCTAAATCGCTATTTATCGATGTAGCAAGTGGAATCAACAATCCAAGGACCTGTTCCGCCCATTCTATGTATTGGAAATCAGCGTCCATTCTACCAACTCCCATGCTTTTGTTTGAATCCAACAATCCTACAGAGGAGTATTCAATGGCCCGTATGGAAATGGGTCAAATGGAACACGAAGGAAACACCTTGTACACCCGTACGTTTTACCCCAGCGACTTTGATCCCAGCAAAAAGTACCCCCTGGTTTGCTATTTGTACGGAGGACCGCATGCCCAAATGATACAAAACCGTTGGATGGGTGGCGCCAATTTGTGGTTTCATTACATGGCTCAAGCGGGCTACATTGTGTACACCGTTGACAACCGTGGTTCTTCTCATCGTGGGCTAGCCTTTGAACAAGCCACATTCCGAAATTTGGGAACAGTTGAAATGCAGGACCAATTGGCCGTATTAAACCTTCTCAAAAGCCAACCATATGTTGATTCTACTCGCTGTGGCGTTCACGGCTGGAGTTTTGGAGGCTTCATGACTACCTCGCTCATGACCCGGGAAGCAGGAGCATTCAAGGTAGGTGTAGCAGGTGGGCCCGTAATTGATTGGAATTACTATGAAATCATGTACACGGAGCGCTACATGGATAGGCCCTTTGAAAATCCAGATGGTTACGCGGCCAACAGCCTTTTGAATCACGCCGACAAGTTGGCTGGGCGTCTGCTCATGATTCACGGCACCTTGGACAATGTGGTATTGTGGCAGCACAGCCAATTGTTTGTAGAGCAGTGCGTAAAAAAGGGTGTTACAGGATTGGATTACTTCATCTACCCTGGTCACGAGCACAATGTGATTGGGCCCGATCGAGCACACCTGTATAAAAAGGTCTCTCAATACTTCTTTGAGCATCTATAAATACCATGGTTTCCCAGCGATTGTCGTACGTTGAATGCCCGAGAGATGCCATGCAGGGCATTGCTCGTCCCATTGCGACAACCGATAAAATTGCATTAGGGAAAAAACTATTGAGTTGCGGGTTCGACGTGTTGGATTGCGGTTCATTTGTCAATCCAGCCACCATCCCGCAAATGGCCGATAGCGCTGAAGTTGTTCAGGCTTTATCCCCCATCAAAGGTTCTTGCAAATTGTTGGTGATCGTCGCCAACATGCGAGGAGCCTTGAGGGCCTGTAGTTTGCCCGGAGTTGATTATTTGGGCTTCCCTTTCTCGGTAAGCGAAGAGTTTCAGCGTCGCAACACCAATTCCAGTCGCAGCGAGGCTTACATACGCCTGGGAAAGATTCAGGCATTGGCAAAGGCGGCCGGAAAAGAAGTGGTGGCCTACATCAGCATGGGTTTTGGCAATCCCTATGGCGAAGCTTACAGCGAAGAGGAGGTGTTGGAATGGGTGAACCGCATTCGTGCCTTGGGCATACGGCGCATCAGCCTAGCCGATACGACGGGTATAGCTCAAACCACTAGCATACGGGTCCTTTTTCAGGCCCTTTCGCAGACTGATTTATTGGTTTCTGCCCACTTTCATGCCTTGCCGGGTCAATGGGAGGAAAAAGTCCATGCCGCTTTGGAATCGGGTTGTCGCCAATTTGAAGGCGCCTTTGGTGGTTTCGGCGGATGCCCCATGGCCAAAAATGAACTCACCGGTAACTTACCGACTGAAGAAGTCGTTCCATGGCTGATTGATCGTGGCCAATTGGAAACGCAAATGGACATACAGGCCTTTCACGAAGCCCGCTTATTTGCTCAGGAAGTATATGGTTGATTATCCAATTTTCTGCAAACGCAGAAGATCGATGATGACGTCCAATTTGTGCATGAGCTGTTCAGTACGCTCATTTGACAATTGACTACTCTGAGCCAGCGCCAAGGCATTCAACTCAGTGGTTGAACCATCCATCGATACAAATAAATCAAAAGGAGAAACCTCAAGCGCCTCACAAATGCGCTCCAAGGTATCTACTCTCATGGTTTGTTTTTTTAGCATGTAATGAAACCCCTGCTCACTCAAGTCACAACGCCTAGCCAACTCTTTGATTGGTATTCTTTTCGAGGCTGCAAGATTCTTGATCTTGTTATAATCTAACTTACTCACGATTTATTCAAGTATGCTCACCCTATTTTAGGATGTACAACGATATAACTGCATCTTTTGATATTTATTTTATATTGGTCAAAAAAAAATGCAAACTGCCCTCATTGCATTGAAAGCCAATGCATTATCCTGTGTCAAAAAAAGATTATAAACGGCTTTTTTGCAACAATTTGGCCACTGATTCCTTGTAATTTTTGCCTATGGGAATTTGTACGGTTCCAAGCTGCAAATTCTGAGGCTGAATGGACGATATCTTGTCGATGGAAACAATGAAACTTCTATGAGTGCGTAGGAACAACTCAGAGGGCAAGGTCTGCTCCATGTTGCGCATGGTTTGAAGTGTTACGTATCGCTTTTCTGGACTGGTCCAAATTTTCACATAATCGGCAAAGGCTTCTACATAGTGAATGTCTTTGTATTGGATTTTTTGATGATCACCGTCTACTTTCACGAATAGGTATCCGTCTTCCAATAGGGAGGCCTGAGATTGATGTCGAAGTTCACTGAACTCCAAAATGCGATGCACCGATTTGGCAATACGCTCAGGCGAAATGGGTTTGAGCAAATAGTCCAGGGCTTCCAAATCAAAAGCCTCAGCAGCGAAATCGGCATGTGCAGTAGTGAAGACCACCGCCGTTTGCGCCCCCATTTGCTCGTTCACCAAGGTCAAACCATCCATACTGGGCATATTGATATCGGTAAATACGACATCGACCGAGTTTGACTTCCAATAGGCCAGCGCCTCACTTGAATCGGTAAATGTCGCCATAATGGAAAGTTCCGGATGATGGGCCAAATGAGCCTTTAACACTTCAATGGCCAATGGCTCATCGTCAATCAATATACAAGTTAAGTTTTTCATGCTTTGTTTAAGGTTAATGAGAGTTCAACAATATATTCTTCGGCCGTTTTCGTTACCGAATATCGATGGGCATTGGGGTAAGAGAGCTCCAAACGCTTTTGCAAATTCAACAATCCAATTCCGCTGGATTCAATACTCTTTAATTGTTGATGGGTTAAGCTGTTTATTATCAACAAAGAATATCCATCTGTAGTTTCTTCTCCTTTGCATTTGACGTAAGACGAGCCTATGCCTTTGGAACCGTGTTTAAAGGCGTTTTCCAACAAGGTCATCATGAGCATGGGCTCAATTTTCCAAGAATTTACTGGGCGTTGAAGATGTATGCTAGCTTCTACATTGTCTCCTAGCCTGAGTACTTCAAGTTCAAAATAGTTTTCCATCTGATCGAGTTCCAAATCAAGGGTAACTTCAGATTTTGAACTTTCATGCAATAAATAGCGCAAAATACCTGAAAGCTTCAGTATAGACTCTGAGGCTTTATCAGATTTGAGTAATGTGAGTCCATAAATGTTGTTCAGGCTATTGAACAAAAAGTGCGGATTGATTTGGGTCTTGAGAAACTTCAATTCCGTATGAAGTTGCAATTGCTCCAAATCTTGTCTATTGCGTTGTTCTTGGTACCAATCTTTCACCAGTTTTATGGCCATCGAAACAGCGACTGTAAACAACAAACTCAAGGCAATGACCACCAAAAAGAAAGTCGACCATACCAGAGATTTTAGATCTTGGTCATTCAGAATGGTATGTACCAAAATAGCCATAGGAAAGGTGGCACTTCCCAATGTCAATAAAAGTCCAGAAGCGTAAGTCAAATACTGCTGTCGCCTCAAGAATCGGGGAACCAACAAGTACAAATTCACATAAGCCACCACCATGTGAACGCTCAAAATGAGCATCATTTTTATGGCGGCTTGAACGGGAGTTTCGCTGTTTCTAAATATCCAAGCTCCTACAATGGCCGATAATACCCAAAAAGCGACGTGGTGGAGTTTGTACCGCTCGGTCCAAAAAGAAAGTTGGCGGTAAAATCGATCAGAAACAAGGTGGTATTTCATCGTTGCTCATAGAGCAACTTCATGAATTCAAGGCTCAATTCAACGGCTTTGTTGCCTATTGATACAGATCGTTGCACAGTCTCATGCAATTGATTGTATTCTTCAGTGATGCTTTGTGGCTTGGCCTGGAAATAACAACGGGCCCAAGAATAACCGAGCACGTTGAGAAATACCAACACAAAAATTATCAATGCATTGCGCTTGAATCGTTGCATGATACTGGGATTTCAAAAAACATGCCACGAATGAATCGCATTCATGAAATTCACTTTAACATTACAGTTCGCCCTTGTCCATGGCCTGCCACAGCTGATTTTCCAAGGCTCTTAATCGATTGAACTTGTCGCTTGGGGCCAAATCTATTTGGCTTTCCATGAACCCAGAAGAGTCAATCCAGCCCAATCGCCTCTCAGTATGCCAGGCAGCACAATGAGGATGATGCTTGCTGAGTGCATTTCTAGAATAGGGCAACAGAGAAGTTTTACCCCAGAGTCCACTCAACAAGGTATTCCCAACATCCGTTTGACTACAAATTGAAGTTATCTGACTTGAGCGCCAATCGGCATGCAATGCAGGCCCTGAAATGAGCCATGGAATATGAAAAAATGCCTCCTGACCCACATAGGTATAGCCGGTTTCGATGTCTCGACCGTGGTCAGCAATCACAACTATCAAAGACTCCTTGAACCAGTCCTTCTCCGCGTTTCGCATCCAGAAATTCCTCAAAGCTTGATCGCTGTAGCGTATGGCTGATCGATACCGCTGCATTTCTGACCATCCAAATTGGTATTCTGAATCTTGCTCAGCCACTCGATAAGGCTCATGGCTGCTGAGCGATAGCCAAGTCAGGAATTGCGGGCTGTTGTGGTGAGTATCTAAAAAAAGCTCCAATTCCATTAGGACATCACGATCGGTGAGACCCCATTTGTCTCGCTGATAAGAGGAATTGATACTCTTCTCATCTCGACAAACTTTATGGCCCATGGCACGGGCAAAAGCTGTGGTATTGGAAAATTCCCCATCACCTCCATACCAAAAACTCGTGGCATATCCCTTGTCAGCAAACGATTGAGCCAATCCTTTGTAGCGCGAAAAGCGCTCCGGCTCGTTCAATAAACTCTGCCAAACTTGTCCGGGATATCCCGCCAATATGGCAGCCAATCCCTTGTCCGTTCGGTCTCCTGCAGCATAAGTCCTAGAGAAACTCAAGGAAAATCGAGCCAATGAGTCCAGAAAGGGCATTTCGCTTTTGTCTTGTATCAGTCCTTTTCCTGATGAAAATACAGCCGATAACTCTGCCGAAAAACTTTCCATGATAAATAGCAAAACATGGGGATTTTGATTGGAACTTAATTTCAGGCTTTCTGATGTCGCTTCAGCTGACCAATAAGCATGGTTCTCCGTCTCTCCTCTCCACAAGGACAAATCTGGTTTGTATTGCTGCTGAGTGAGCACAAAAAACAGGTTCCAAGAAGAGTTCGAAGCAGCTATATTGCGCAAAGCATCCGGGCTGTACAAACAAGCACTGGCTTGAAGAGGTGTGGTCCCCAACCCTCCTCTAGCGGCAACAAATCCAATAAGCACAAGGGCAAGCAGCCTCAGCTTAGAATTTTCTTGCTGAGGAAATAAACGGCTCGAAACCAAACGACTCAACCAAACTAGTATCAGAGTTAAAGTCAGAGCACCCAATAGTTGGAAGACCGAAAGTGAAGCGATACACTCGGCGGGGAATTGCAAGAAATACAAGGTTTGGGCATTGAATCGAGTTCCCCATAGAACCCAAAACGAAGCATCAGAAACCGCAGTCATCAGCGTTACTTCGAGCACCAAAAACCAAGACAATCCCCACACCCACTTTGACCATCTGCTTGGCGGCAAAAGCGCTACCATCCCTAATAGAATGCTCCAATAACCGACCATGGATAGGTCCATCTTCCATCCCTCTATACAGGTCTCCAGCCAAAGGGAGAGATGCCCGAGCAATCCCAAGAAAACCAGCCTTGCCAACAACTGCAGCGCATACAAAAAGGCCAAAACACCCAGCCACTGAACGAAAAAGAACCCCGAAGTAGGGGTTCCCTTTCTAAAAAATCGTTTATGTGACTGAGTGAGAGGATTCATTATTCCGTGACAATCAAGGGAACCGTAATTCTCTGCCCGCTGTGAGTGATCACTTGGATGGAATACCATCCGGCAGGTCCTTGCAAACGATACGATTTATCGGAAAGCTCTTGAATAGCAAAAGTTTGACCCAATGCATTGATGGATGAAATAGAAGCAATTTGGGACTGTTCAAGCCCACGAATGGCAAATTCACCCGAACTCGGATTGGGGAAAAGAACCAATGCGATACTGGGTGCTTCTACCCCATTGACTTGTACACTGATGTATGCGTCTTTGGTTTTTTGATTCGAGCCATTGGCGTTTGATACGGTCAAAGAAACCGTGTAAGTACCAGCTGCCGAGAAACTAACTTGAGGATTGCGACTGCTCGCTGTAGTTCCTCCTTGATAATTGAAGGTATTGGGCGCGATGGTCCAGCTGTAACTGGTTGGGCTATTGCTAGACAAATCAATCAATTGAACAATCTGCAAAGGAGCAGGTTTGGTTTGATCAGCCGCAAAATCGGCCCCTGGCTTGCTTCCTGCAATGGTAGAAACGTTGATGTAGCTATTCTTGGTCAAGTTGCTGCTAAACGAAGGATTACTTCCTTTTAAATCAACGGTGTAAGACCCCGTATTGTTGAATGAAACATACACAATGGAATCGGTCAATTTCGAACCGGCTTGCAAGGTATAGGTCGACGGACTGATCGTCCATTGGTAGTTGTTGGTGTTGTAGCAGTTGGCCGTTAGAATCACCGTTTGGTTGGTACTAACCGCTGTAGCATTCGCTGAGAAATTGATAACAGGAGAAAGTACCAAGGGTACGCGACGAATCACATTATTGCCCAAGTCACTCACATAGATGGACTTGTCGCTGGGTCGATAATCAGCGTGAGACAAAGAGCGGAATCGAGCATCGGTCAGGTTTCCGTTGGTATAGCCAGAAACGCTGGAGCTACCGGCAAAAACACTCAATGAAGTTCCGTTCCAAATCTTGATGCAAAAGCGGTCGATGATGTAAATCGATCCTTCGGCATAGACCACATCAGTGGGCTCGTCCAAACCCGAAGAAATGACGGTCTCTACCTTGCCGGTCGAGATGGTATATCGCTTGATTTTCTTGTTGTTGCGATCGGCAATCAACAAGGTGTTATTTGATTCAATGCAAATCCCCATGGGAGCATAAAAACGCGCACTCGATCCTGTGCCATCCACATCACCTGAGGTCATGGGTTTACCTGCTACGGTGTAAACCGATCCGCCGGAGATTTTTCGAATGCAATCGTTACCAAAATCAACGATGTACATATCACCGTTATCCATGATGACCATGTCTTCAGGAGAACTGAAGTAGGCATCGGCTAGAAAACCATCAGCATGATCACCCAAAAAGGTGTATTTGCCCGCAAAGGTGGACCAAATCGTTCCTTGTGCAGAGTTGACGTATTTGTTTCCCTTGCGAATCAAGCCGTTGTCTCGGTCACAGATGTAAATGTCATTGGTCGAAGGATGCACAGCGATACCTGCGGGTGTAGCAAAACGAGCCACGGAACCCGTTCCATTGTCGTAGCCTATCCCACCGGGTTCATTGGGGTCACCGAGGTACCCCCCGCGATTTCGGCTAATGGATCCGTCCAGAATGTGAAGGTTGTGTTGATCCGTGACCCAAATTCGGTTGTTTGTATCGAATGCCACCGACTGAGGCATGGAAAAATACTCAGCGTCCAAATTGTTATTGGCGGTCGCATTGTATTCGCCTGAACCTTGGTATTGTATTCCGACATAGGTGGTTACCGTCTGGGCTTTCAAGGCCCCTAAGACGGCTATAGTTAACATCAAGGAGTACCCTTTTTTCATGATTGCAATTGATTGTTTATGGAGGTTTCGATGAATTGTTCAATGTTCTTGTAGTCGCGCTTTATGAGCTCTTTACCCGTGACTACCCGGTAAAGTTCTTGGTATCTCAACGAAATTTCTTCTACCCATTCATCAGACATCTCGGGCATTTGATCGCCATCTCTTCCTTGAAATCCCTGTGAAATCAGCCATTCACGCACAAACTCTTTGCTGAGCTGTCGCTGCGCCTGGCCTTTGGATAAACATTCCTGGTAGGTGTCGGCGTAGAAATAGCGACTGCTGTCTGGGGTGTGAATCTCATCGATCAACATGGGTTCACCTTGCCACAAGCCAAATTCGTACTTGGTATCGACCAAAATCAAACCTTGTTTGGCAGCGAATTCAGTTCCGCGTTGAAACAAAGACAAGGAGACTTGATAAAGCTTATCCAGCAAAGACTTTTCGACAATTCCGCGTGCGATGATGTCTTCGTAGCTAATGTCTTCATCATGCCCAGTTTCGGCTTTTGTAGCAGGCGTCAAAATGGGTTGTGGAAAGGCTTGGTTCTCCACCATGCCTTCGGGCATAGGGACACCACAGATCATTCGCTTGCCGCTTTTGTATTCGCGCCAAGCATGTCCCGTTAAATAACCCCTAACGACGAATTCAACTGCTATGGGTTGGCACTTTCGGCCCATGGTCACTTGAGCATCAGGTTGAGATTGCTTCCAGTTGGGGATGATGTCTTGAGTAAGATCCAAGAACATACTAGCCACCTCGGTCAGTATTTGACCTTTGAAGGGAATGCTCTTGGGAAGAATATGGTCAAACGCTGAAATACGGTCACAGGCTACGATGATCAATTGATCTTCGCCTATGCTGTACACATCGCGTACTTTACCCTTGTAAAAGGCCGTTTGGCCGGGAAACTGAAAATGAGTGGCCGTTAATGCGTTCACAACTATGAGTTACTAGCAAAAATAAATCGGCTCCAACGGGATTAATGAGAATCTTGTTCACATGCCGCATCGGTGTCATAGGCATGTATAATGTCCTTGACCAACTTGTGGCGAACGACATCTTCCGTATCCAATTCCACGACCCCGATTCCTTTGATTTTTCGAAGCAAATAAATGGCCTTGGCCAAGCCACTTTGGCTTTTTTTCGGCAAATCAATTTGTGTCAAATCTCCTGTGATGATCATTTTCGCATGAGGTCCCATACGAGTTAAGAACATTTTGATTTGCAGGTTGGTGCTATTCTGTGCCTCATCCAAGATGACAAAACAATTGTCAAGCGTACGCCCTCTCATGAAGGCCAGAGGGGCGATTTCAACCGTCCGGCTTTCGATCATGCTTTTGAGTTTGTCACTGGGAATCATATCCTCCAACGCATCATACAACGGCCTCAAATAGGGATCGATTTTCTCCTTCAAATCGCCCGGCAAGAAACCCAAGTTCTCCCCTGCCTCTACCGCAGGTCGAGTCAAAATAATGCGTTTGATTTGACGCTCTTTCAAAGCCAACACGGCCATGGCTACGGCTGTGTAGGTTTTTCCAGTACCCGCTGGCCCCATGGCGAAAACGATGTCGTTTTTTCGGGCCGCTTGAACCAGCTTTCGTTGATTCTTGGTACGAGCTTTGATTTTTTGACCGCGAGTGCCGATGAGCAACACTTCTTCGCCCGGCAATTCTCCATTTTCTTGGATTTCATCAGGCGCTAGATCACCCAAAATATCAGATATAGCATGTTCACTCAACTCTCCTCTACGGCTGTACAATTTTTCCAACAACCGCATCTTTTCTGCAAAGGCTTGTAGAGACTGATCATCCCCAAATACTTTGATTTCATCGCCCCTAGCGACGAATTGGAGTTTTGGAAATTTTGATTTGATCAGGTCTAGATTTCGATTTTCAGGACCGTAAAAATCAAGGGGGTTGATAATTTCAAGGTTGTAAACGCTTTCTGCCAAGGGATGTGCTGTTATTTTGTACAAATATGCGGGAAGGGCAGCAACAACCGAGCAAGCTATTGCATCTTTTGTGTGATTTCGAAGTGGGCAGCCCTGAATACTCGGTTTCTCAGGCCCAATTGCTACACGCATTTCCTGATTTCAAGTTGGCCATTAGCCCTCAAGCCATAAAAAAAGGCCACGTTCAGGCTCAGGCTATTTTCTTGCGATTGGTCCGAAACGCCTTCCCCGCTGGCACCATACATCTCTGTCATTTTCGCACCTTATCCCGTCAACCCAAGCGTTTTGTCGCTGCATGGAACGAAGGACAGCTCTTTTTGGCCCCCGACAATGGCGTGTTGACCTTGTTGTTTGGATCAGAGTTTACCGATTACTACCGATTGAACGTCACGGAGCCCTTTCAATCACCTCTCAAAAGCGCCTATTTGCCAGAAATGATTCGATTGCGGGAAAACGATTTTCAATTGAATGCCATTCTGGAGCCCAAAGATTCAGTCGTCAGCACTCAGTTGCTCGCTCCCACCATGTCTGGAAATACCCTCAGATTGACGGTGCTCTACAACGATGCTCATGGAAATGCTTACTTGAATTTTGACCGGGCTGCTTTTGACTATTTTGGAGCAGGGCGAACGTTCAGTTTGCGCAATAGTTCTATGTCGATTGATCGCATCAGCCAGCACTATGATGACGTGATTGAAGGCGAGGTATTGGCCTTATTCGGATGGGGAGATTTGTTGCAGATAGCCGTCAACGCTGGATCTGCTCAACAATACCTCGCCCTGAATGAGGGAAAAATGTTGTTGTTGGAATTTCACGAATCATGATCGTTCGTTGGGTACATATGCATTTCCAGTCTGAGAAGGTGGAGCGATTCATCGCTGCATTCGATCAGAGCAAAGAAGCCATTCGAATGTCTCCAGGCTGTCTCTCTCTTCGATTGCTTCGAGATCCAGCTGACCCCTGCTCCATTCAAACCCTGTCTACATGGGAGAAAGCAGAAGACTTGGAACGCTACCGGCACAGCCAATTATTTGAAGATACTTGGGCCAAAACCAAGGTATTGTTCGATGAAAAACCTAGAGCTTACTCATACGAACTGCTCCGAGAATTGCTTTAAACCCACTTGCCGGGGTTCAATATTCCGTTTGGATCAAATACAGCCTTGATTCCTCGCATCAAAGCGAGTGCTCCAGGATCCAGTACATCTGATAAATAGGGTGCTTGAACCAAGCCCACCCCGTGTTCTCCACTCAGGGTGCCGCCCAGTTCTTTGCAGAGTTTAAAAATCTCTTTTATTCCCTTTGGAACTTCTTCTTTCCATTCTTCATCGCTTAAATGCGATTTTAAAATATTGATGTGCAAATTGCCATCACCGGCGTGCCCATAACTCACCGTTTCAAAGCCGTAGTGCGAGCGAATTTGTTCCAAGCCTGTCAGCAATTCTGGCAAAGCCGCTCTGGGTACCACAGCATCTTCCTCTTTGTAAATGGAAATCTGTTTGACCGCCTCACCCATGGCCCGTCTCACCTTCCACCAATCTTCCTGATGTTGGCTCGATTGGGGCATCCACACCTCCAATGCACCCGATTGGTCCAAGAATCCATACAATTCTTCTGACTGATGCATCAACTCTTCTTCCAATTCTCCCTCTATGGCAATGAGCAAGTAGTATTCTGCATCTTGATGTTCGGGGAAAGCTGTTTGCGTGGCTTGTTTGCTGATCTGCACGGCTCTCTTTTCCATCAATTCTAAGGCAGCGGGCAGATTGGAGACCGAATTCAAAATTCCATTTACCGCAAGGGCCGCTTGTCGGGATTGAGCAAAACAGGCCAACATCAATTTCTCTTTGGCTGGTTTTCGTACCAATTTCACTACCGCTTCGGTAACTATGCCCAATAAGCCTTCAGACCCTATCATAAGTTGCGTCAAAGAAAAGCCAGTAGCATTTTTTAGCGTATCGGCCCCTGTCCAAATCAAATCGCCATTTGGCAGGGCTACTTGTAAGTTTAGAATGTGTTCTCGAGTGGTCCCGTATTTAACCGCCTTGGGGCCTCCTGCACCGTGCGCAATATTGCCGCCAATGGTGCTGCTTTGAAAGCTGGCCGGGTCTGGCGCATACCACAGTCCGAATTCTTGAGCCTTGGCTTTCAACTCGGCGTTGATGACGCCAGGCTGAACACGTGCTTGGGCATTTTTGGTATCAATCTCCAAAATGGCATTGAGCTTTCGGGTAGACAAGACCAATCCGCCTTTGACCGGAAGGCAGGCTCCAGAAAGACCCGTCCCTGCCCCTCGGGTATAGACAGGAATACCTGCCATGTTGCAATCTTTCAACAAATCGGCCACTTGTTGAGCAGAACGCGGCCAGGCTACCGCCTCAGGAAGGAACAATAGATCTTCGGTGTAATCGCTTCCATGTGCTTCGCATACCTCGCGCTGCAAGCTGTAATCTACTTCAGGCAAATGAGATCGCAACAAAGCTTCAATTGGGCTCATAGGCTGCAATATCGCTACAAATGCCTTGTTCGCCCATCATGCAGATATCAACAAGTCAAGGGCGATATTTGTGCCATGAGGGTTCGAAATGGTTTGAGAATAGGCATGCTGTTGGTCAGCTTGTACCTTGTACTGGCCGTGATTTGGTGGACTTGGTCATTGATTGCCTACGGGGTTCGAACCGTAGAACTAGAAAAGGCATGGCTCCGACGCGATTATCAGCACATGGAAACTCGGTTAAGCTTGGATTTGGTGACCAATCGCTACCCCGGTCAGCAAGAGGTTATTTGGAACGGAATACCTTACAAATGTGGCCTGTCTCAATTGTTCGATGACATCAACGAAAATGAGCATCATCTGCAAATCAAAATTGACCATAATCAACGGCTTTCCATCTTTGGCCTAGAGGAACAATTGTCAGCCATTGATAAACGGCTGCGCACGAATAAAACCAAATGGCTGGGCGAAGGTCTTACACTCGGGGCTTTGTTGTTGGTTATTTTGGGTTTGATGTGGAACAACTTGAACCGCATTTTGAAACTAAATCAGCAACAGACCAATTTTTTATTGGCGGTCACACATGAGTTGAAAACACCCATCGCTGCGGCCAAATTGGCCATCGAAACAGCCTTGAGAAAACCTGAACCCGAGTTGTTTGAACGAATGCTTACCCTTTCCAAGCAAAACATGAATCGCTTGGCAAAAACCATGGATAAAGTATTGCTAGCCACTCGCTTAGATACGAATATAGCCCAACCTAGCAAGGAGTGGATTCCCATTGAAGAACTCATCGAAGAAAGTTTGAATCAAGCACAGGTAGCCCCAGAATTGATGAAAAACATTCACCTTGATATGGAAATGCGCTTGGAGATATTGGCAGACAAATCCATGATGGCAACCGCTTTGCAAAATTTGATTAGCAACTCTATAAAATATAGCGAAGAAAATTGCGTTAATATCAATGTCAAGACCCAAGTAGGCAACGAACGTTGTACAATTTGGGTCAAAGACAATGGAATTGGAATAGAGGGAACCGAAAAAAAGATGGTGGTCAAGAAGTTCTATCGAGTTGGCGACGAGCATACCCGAGCTAGACAAGGCACAGGTCTGGGATTGTATTTGGTGAACCAAATCGCCAAAATGCACAATGCTCAATTGATCATCGAGGACAATACCCCTTCAGGAACTTCTATAGGAATAGCATTTAAGCATCAAGATTTTCGAATGGAATGAAAAACTACCGAGTTTTAGTAGTGGAGGATGAACAGGATTTGGCTGAATTGTTGAGGCTGAACCTTGAGATTGAGGGATACAAGGTAGCTTTGGCACCCCACGGTGCGATTGCCATTCAAAAACTGAAGTCCGAAAGTTTCGATTTGGTAATCATGGACATCATGATGCCCAAGATGGATGGTTTTACCGCCATTCAACATGTAAGGCTTACTAACAACGACATTCCAATCATGATTTTGTCGGCTTCCAACCAAAGTCAAGATCGAATCAAGGGTTTGAAGTCTGGAGCAGATGATTATTTGTCCAAACCCTTTGAACTGGAGGAGTTGTTGCTGCGTGTTGACAAATTGATTCGCCGCACCCAAAAAGACACCACACGCCTAACCTTGACTGAATACAGCTTTGGTTCCAACAAGGTGGATTTCTCTTCTTACGCGGCTGTTGGGGTGCAAGGTGAGTTCAAATTGACCAAAAAGGAATCTCAATTGCTAAAATTGTTGATTGAGAAGAAAAACGAAGTGGTAACCCGAGAGGAAATACTGAAAACGGTTTGGGGATATACGGTCTTCCCTTCCACGCGTACCATCGACAATTTTATTCTGGCTTTCCGCAAGTACTTCGAAGAAGATCCCAAAAATCCCTCCTACTTCCTCAGCCTTCGTGGCGTGGGTTACAAATTCTCGATCAACGAGTAAGGATGTCGAAGCGGGCTACTTTGATGTAGTTCTTGTATTCGCCTATTCTCCATCCGAACCAGGATTCAATCGCGTACAACAAGCGCGCCTTTGCACCCATGTTCTTTTTTGATAAATCGGGCTGGAATTCCCAGTTCATCGCCAATATGCGCTCCTTCATGCAAGCGGGATGAGTTCCTGCGTAGGGCTTGATGGAGTCGATTTGGTTGTAATCGAATTGGGCCGATGACCCTACCCGTTTGTTGACCGCATCGTCTGAATGCCATAAGCGATGAAATTGACGCTGTTTGACTTGCTGTTGCTCCGGATGTTTGACCCAGCCATAGTGATAAACGTAAGCTGGAATCTCGGCTACCCTCAGTTTTTCGGCTGAACCTTGGCGAAATCCTTGCGCGTCCCTCCAAGAGAATATCTCAGGCTTGTTTTTGATGATACGAATCTCTTTTCGGTACCACCTGCGGCTATCTCCGATGTAGGCATAAGAGCCATAAAAATGTTTGTAATGCAGCAACAAAGCATCTACGCGTTCATCGTTATGGTATTGGGCCATAGCGGCTCGTATGATGGGATAATCCTCTTCGTGAAGACATTCGTCAGCCTGAATGTAAATCAACCAATCGGCGTCTGACGATACCAAAGCCTTGGCTTTGTCTGTTTCGACGGCCAAAACTCTTCCCCCTTCCCTCAAAGAATCATCCCAATGAGTATCGACTAGATGGAGAGGCAAATGCGTAAGTCCTTCCAAATAGGATCGGGTGGAATCTTCAGAATGGCCAACCGCTATGGAAATTCGGCTGCACAAGGGAGCAATCGATTCCAAGGCTTCTTTGATGGGGTAATCGGCCTTGATGACGTTGCGAGCAATGGCAAATCCTTCGACCTTCATGAAGACAGTTTCAATACGCGAGGATCGACCTGGCAATTGTATTTCACTTCCATTTCATCCAGTGTAGCCAGAAGTTCATCGCAAATTCGCAATCCGCCGGCAGAGACCATAGAAACCTCGTAATTTTCAACCGGATCGTAGAACTTCACCCAGAGGTTGCAAGGGCCTGGATAGGCCTGGAGAACGTCTTTCAGCACTTGGTAGCGCCCGTTGATCAGGTCTTGAGGCAACATTTCCACGTACATGTTCTTGATCAGCCGTTCCGCATCGATTTCAGAAGCCAATTGAAGGGAGAGAATGTTGGTGCGCATCTCCCCTTTGTTCTCGTTGTATTCCAGCGTTCCTCCCAGTATCAGAATGTAGTCTTTGGCCATCAAAGCCTTGTATTTGAGATAGTTATCCCTGAACAAAGCCAATTCATGGGAACCGCTGTAATCCATCAAATTGAAACGACCATAAGGAGTGCCTTTTTGGGAGATGAACTCTTTGGTAAAGGTGACAATACCCATGCATACAAATGATTGATTTTCTTTTCCTTGTTGAGCCTCAGCTAAACTCTTTATCGAATGAGTCACCAAGGTATTGTAGACAAATTTGAAGTCGTCTAAGGGGTGCCTGGACAAGAAAATCCCAATCACCTCTTCTTCCAATTTGAGTTCTTCCAACAAGGAAAACTCTTGCATGCTCGGAAGCTTGGGCTCAGACTCTTGAAGGGAATCGTCAAAGGCCGAACCAAACAAGGAGGTTTGGCCGCTCAATTTATCGGCTTGAATTTTCTGGCCGTAGCGAATGGCCAGTTCTATGCCCAATCGACCATCGCTGTCGCTTTGTATGTACTGAGCGCGGTGGTAGCGTTTGTCAAAATCAAAGACACCGGCTTTGGTCATGGATTCCAAGTTCTTCTTGTTCACGCTGCGCAGATTGACCCGAGAGGCCAAATCAAAAATGGAGGCATATTCCCCGTTTTTATCGCGCTCTTGAAGAATCTCTTCTACGGCTCCTTCCCCAACGCCTTTCACCGCGCTCAAGCCGAAGCGAATTTCGCCCGAAGAGGTCACCGTAAACACACTGCGGCTTTCGTTCAAATCAGGGCCTAAAACCTTGATTCCCATACGTTGAGCCTCTTCCATGTAGAAGGTTATCTTCTTGATATCGCCCATGTTGCTCTTCAACACGGCGGCCATGAATTCAGCCGGATAATGGGTTTTCAGGTAAGCCGTTTGAAAGGCAATGACGGCATAACAAGTTGAGTGTGATTTGTTAAAAGCGTATTGAGCGAATTCTTCCCAGTCGGAGTAAATTTTCTCAAGAACCTTTTCGGGATAACCTTTGGCCGTAGCTCCTTCCATGAATTCGGTTTTCAATTCATCGATGATGCTCTTGTTCTTTTTACCCATGGCCTTGCGCAGCGCATCTGCCTTGCCCTTAGAGAATCCAGCCAATACCTGACTCAGCAGCATTACCTGCTCCTGATAAACCGTAATTCCATAGGTTTCCTTCAAGTACCCTTCCATCTCGGGCAAATCGTATTCAACCGGTTTTCGGCCGTGCTTGCGATCAATGAAATCGGGAATGTATTTCAAGGGACCGGGTCGATACAGGGCGTTCATGGCGATCAGGTCACCAAATTGCGTGGGTTGCAATTCGCGCATGTATTTCTGCATTCCCGGGCTTTCAAACTGGAAAATGCCGTTGGTTTCTCCTCGTTGGAAGAGCTCGTATGTCGCAGCATCATCAAGCGGAATGTCATCCAAGACGATATCTACCCCGTGTTTGGACTTGATCAAGCCAATGGCATCTTTCATGATGGTCAGGGTACTGAGACCCAAAAAGTCCATCTTCAAGAGGCCGGCTTTCTCGATTTGGTTGACGTCGTATTGCACCTGCATCCAAGGGGAATCCTTGCTGCGGGCTACGGGAACCACTTCGTCAATGTCTTTGGGGGCGATGATGATTCCGCAAGCGTGCACACCGGTGTTGCGCACACTGCCTTCCAACTTTTCGGCGTCTTTCAGCACCTTGGCGGCCGTGTCTTGCCCCGAATAAATTTTTTGAAGCTCACGGATTTGCTCGATCTCTTCGGTTTTTAAGTTCTTGGAATCGTCTTTGGCTAGGTCTTCTGGTGAGGTATGCAAAAGATGCTTGAAGCCCAAGCTCCCCGGTATCAACTTGGCCAAGCGGTCGGTGTCTGGCAGCGGATACTCCAACACCCTTCCTACATCGCGTATGGCACTCTTAGCCGCCATGGTTCCATAGGTCACAATTTGGGCAATGCGTCGCTCACCGTATTTCTTGGCTACGTAATCGATCACCTTGTCTCGACCCACATCGTCAAAATCAATATCGACGTCGGGCATGCTCACGCGTTCAGGATTCAAGAATCGCTCAAAGAGCAAGTCGTACTTGACAGGATCCACATTGGTGATTCCCAGGCAATAAGCCACCAAAGAACCCGCGGCTGATCCACGACCTGGCCCTACCCAGACTCCAATCTCTCGAGCCGCCGTAGTGAAGTCCTGAACGATCAAGAAGTAACCCGCGTATCCACTGTGGGTGATCGTTCCCAGCTCAAATTGCAATCGCTCTTCTACATCCTGAGGAATCACGCCGCCGTACTTCTTCCTAGCTCCTTCTCGAGCCAAGTGCTCCAAATACTGGTTTTGGTCTTTGAACCCTTCGGGAAGCGCGTAATTGGGCAGCACAATGTCTCTGGCCAATTGCGGCATGACAATGCTATCCAACAAGCGATTGGTATTGTCCAAGGCTTCGGGAACATCGGCAAATAAGGCTTCCATTTCGGCCTGAGTCTTGAAAAAGAACTCGTCGTTGGGAAAGGCGAATCGGTAGCCTCTTCCGCCTTCCTCATTGGTGGCCTTGGGAGTGGATTGAAATTCACCCGTATTGATGCACAACAAAATGTCGTGCGCATTGGCGTCGATTTTCTCGATGTAATGCGAATCGTTGGTCGCAATGATGGGCACCTTGTATTTGCGAGCCCAGGAAATCAAGGTTTGGTTGATGTCTTCCTGGTCTATGCCCGTTCCGTCAATGTTGCACAAATGATGGCGCTGAAGCTCTACGTAGAAATCATCGCCAAACAGTTCGTGCCATTCTTTGAACAGCTCTTCGGCCGCTTCTTCCCCTTTCCATAAAATGGCTTGAGGAATTTCAGCCCCAATGCAGCAAGACGTAGCAATCAAGCCTTCTTTGTACTGCTTGAGCAAGGCCTTGTCAATGCGGGGATACTTGGAATAATAGCCTTCGAGGTATCCCAGTGAGCAAAGCTTGGCTAGATTTTCGTATCCCTGTTGGTTCTTGGCCAAGAGCAACTGGTGAAAACGCTTGTCTTTTTGACCCTGAGAAAAGGATTTCTGATGCCGGTCTTCTACCAAGTAAAATTCGCATCCGATGACAGGCATGATGCCTTGAGACTTGGCTTCTTGATAGAATTCAAAAGCCCCAAACATATTGCCGTGATCGGTGATGGCCACGGCCCGCATATCATCAGCTTTTGCCTTTGAAATCAGCTTGCGTATGTTGGCTGCCCCATCCAACAGGGAGTACTGGGTGTGAACATGGAGGTGCGAAAAACTCGGCATATTCGGGGTCGATTAACGGTATTCGTAAATGATGGTATCTCCTTTGCGCCCATCGCTTTCCCAATGAACATTCCAAAGCAACTGGTTGTTCTCGTACTCGCCGCATTCCTTGACCGATCCGTCTTGATAATAAGATTTATAGGCTCCGTGAAAATAAGCAGCCCCTGTACCCTCGTTGACTTGCCTGCCGAAGCGCGCCATTCGCTGTCCTGAGGGGTAATAGTTTTCCTGCCACAATTCCTGCCCTTTTCCATTGAACCAATGAACCGACTGCAATTCCTCTTGACGATTGAATTCCAAAATCACTTTGGCCGTATCGGCTAGGTAGTAACGCTTCCCAAAAAGTGAACTATCGCTGCGGTATTCCACGTCAACAATGGCACCCTGTGCCTTGGACAAGCTGTCAAATTCTTGCACATCAAAGACATGAGGTTCTGCATCAGGTCTAGAGGAGGAATCTCCACAAGAAACCAGAACGAGGAGCACAGCCAAACAAGGGAAAAGCGCTTTTTGCATACCCTGCAAGTTAGGTCTACTCACACCCTCACTTCAAGTTTCCCATCAACAAGTCATGCACGAGTTATCCCAAGGTCATATTTTTGCGCATGCTCCTGAAAACACTGCAATTGTTCAACTTCAAAAACCACGCAGACTTGCGTCTGGATTTTAAGCCCGGTATCAATGCAATCACAGGGTCGAATGGCAGTGGCAAGACCAATGTTTTGGATGCCATTTTCTTTCTGTCAAATGGCAAGAGCTTTTTCAACTCCATTGACAGCCAATTGGTGCGCATGAGCGCCGATTTCTTCAGCATACACGGGTGGTTCGAAGAAGATGTAGACATTTTGGTTCAATTTGATACCCAACGAAAGAAAACCATCAAGCGCAACGAAAAAGCATACAAGCGACTGATTGATCATATTGGGTACCTGCAAACGGTTTTCATCACCCCGTATGACATCGCCTTGGTGAATGAAGGAAGCGAAGAGCGTAGACGCTTCGTCGACTTTACCCTTTGCCAAACATCGCCTTCCTACTTGCAAGCATTGAGCCAATATAAAAAGGCCTTGGATGCGCGAAATGCCTTACTAAAAGCCGCAGAGGGTCGCCCCTTGGACACCATCTTGTTGGAGGCCTATGACGACAAACTGGCCGGACCTGGTCAGTACATTGCCGATGCTCGGGCAGAATTTTCCAAAGAGTTCTTTGGATTGCTCAAGGCCGTCTGGAATCATTTATCGGGACCCAACGATGAACTAAATTGGACATACGAAACTCAGTGGTCTCAACCCCAATCATACCGAACCTTTTTGGCCGAGGCCCATGCTCAAGATTGCCAGGCAGGGCGCAGCACGAGAGGCATACATAAAGACGATTGGGTGTTCGAACTCAATGGTCAATCACTCAAGCGAATGGGGTCGCAAGGACAAATCAAGAGCGCCATCATCGCGATCAAACTCGCGCAGTTCGACTATTTCAAATCAAAAACAGGCAAAACGCCTGTGCTGCTTTTAGATGACATTTTCGAAAAGATTGATAAACAACGATCCGATGCCTTGATTCAGTGGGTAGGCAGCGGCAGAATGCCCCAAATTTTCATTACCGATACGCATTACGAGCGCATTCGCTCACACACCGAACAATTGGGCCTGGAACTTAGCCAGCACCATCTATAAGGTTTACATAAATAGGCCTACCAAAAGGTCCATGTCGCTGTAGCGAAGTCCGCAACGATCAGCCAATTGCTTGTGGGTAATATTTCCACGGTACAAATAGGTACCTTTCCGAACGTGGGCTCTAGAGCGCAACAAGTGACTGAATCCGCCTTCTTTGTTCATTTCATCCAGCATAGGCGCCAAAACATTGCTCAAAGAATAAGAGGCTGTACGGCTGTATCGACTGCCAATATTGGGCACGCAATAATGAATTATCCCGTGCTTTTCGAAAGTGGGGCTGTTGTGGTTGCACAATTCGCTGGTTTCAAAATTCCCGCCCTTATCAATGGCTACATCGATGATGACACTGCCCTGCTTCATGGACATAACCATCTCTTCGCTGACCACCATGGGCGAACGCGACTCCTTACCTGCCAAGGCTCCCACGACCACATCGGCTCTTCTGATGGCCTTTTCCAAGGCCTGCGGATGCAAGGTGCTTGAAAACAAATTTTGACTTGACATACTGTGAATGCGACGCAAGCGGTAAGTATCATTGTCAAACAAGAACACATTGGCCCCTAGTCCCATCGCCGTTTTTGTAGCGTATTCGCCCACGGCTCCGGCCCCAATGACGACCACTTGGGTAGGCGGAATGCCTGGCAACCCACCTAGCAATTCTCCTTTGCCCTGCTCTTGGCTGTTCAACAATTCACTGGCTATCAAAATCGAAGCCCTTCCCGCCATTTCACTCATGGCACGAATGATGGGCTTGGCTCCCGATTCATCTTCCAACATCTCATAAGCCATGGCATTCACCTTTTTCTCTTGAAGAAGCTTGATCAAGTCGGTATCCAACTGATTCCATTGCAAGGCAGAAATTAGCAATTGACCGCTTCGCATGAGTTCGATCTCTTGGCCTGTCGGAAAATCCACTTTCAAGACAGTGTCGCAAGAATATATGGCTTTTTGATCGGTGCTGATTTCAGCCCCAGCCTCCGAATATTGCCGATCTGAAAACTGTGCAGAGTCTCCCGCTCCAGATTCCAGAATGACCCGAATTCCATTGTTGGTGAAATAGCGCACTGCCGAAGGAGCCAAAGCGATTCGCTTCTCCTGAAGGGTCGTTTCTTTGGGCAGACCCAAGCTCATGGTACCGCTTTTTTCCAGGGTCGATTGCAGTTTGGGCTGGGGCTGCAACGAAGCTTGAGATGGACTCGACGCGGTATTCATATTGTTCTTTACGCTATGGTGCTTGTTTTCAAATGGTTAGGCAAGTAATCAACAGAGCCTGTGATGAAATACAAATATAAGATTTTGGTCTTTAAGCCTTCTTAATGAAATCTTTGAAAAAATCAAAAAAAGGCATTGTTTTTGCCTTGAGAACAGTTTATGAAAAAATTAAGCCTAATTGTTTTGACTACAATTATTGGAATTCAATTAGAAGCCCAGGCACCTTTACCTCCGGCTTATTTGCAAAATACACTTAATCGCATTGATAGTCTTACCTTGAATCTTCTGGAGGAGATACCTTGTCATGTTGTTTATAACCAACCAAGTGATACTGCTCAATTAGATGCCGATAAATTTGAAAATCAAATGCATCTCCTTTGTTCTAATATCCCTTTCCAATACCATGAATCTGTTCAGAAATACATTGACTTCTACAATCGATTAGGGGAGTCATACTGGGATAGATTGCACGAAAGGATGGAGACCTATTTTCCGCTATTTGAAGAAGTTCTGGATCGGCATGAACTCCCAACAGATTTGAAATACATCAGCATTATCGAGAGCAATTTAAACCCTAATGCTGTTTCATGGTGTGGCGCAACCGGCTTGTGGCAATTCATGCCATACACTGCCAAAGGAATGGGAATGCAAATTACAAGTCAAGTTGACGAGCGCAAAAGCATATTAGAATCAACAGAAACTGCTTGTCAATATTTCATGCAGTCTCAAGCCATTTTCAATGACTGGTTACTGAGCATAGCCTCCTACAACTGTGGTGCAGGAAATGTAAAAAAAGCCATCCGATACAGCGGGAACAAATCCAATTTTTGGGAGATTATGCCCTATTTACCCAAGGAGACGCAAAACTATGTACCCAAATTTATTGCTGTAGCGTATGTCCTTAATTTCACCTCTCATGCTCAACATCAAAGAAATGAAAGGAGCATGGTGCTTATACCTCAAGAAATTGAACAGAGTGTAAGCCTACCCAAAATAGCCTCTTTCTTTGGTGAAGATTCTAGTTCTATTCTCGCTCTCAATTGCCATTTCCTAGCTGAGCACACATATAAATCGAACGGAGCAAAGCTTGTTTTGCCTTATGGCATGGCCATGAATTTTGCTTCTCAATATGATAGTGCTTGTGAATATGCACGAATTAATCCCAATACTCTTCCTTCGACTCCCACTTTTTCTAATAAACAAACGATTACTCATACAGTCAAATCTGGACAAACCTTGAGTTACATCGCTCGTCGTTATGGCGTAAGTGTCACCCAAATTAAAACTTGGAACCATTTGCGCAGCGATGTGATACGGGTAGGACAACGATTGACCATTTACCGATGAGCACTCCATCAATAGTGATTTGGGCTTCAGGCAGCGGTAGCAATGCCGAAAATCTCATTCAGCATTTGCACCCCCATCGGGTTTTTGTCAAAGCCATTTACTGCAACCATGCAAAAGCAGGGGCCATCGAACGCGGCAAGCGCCTCGGAGTCCCTGTGAGGATGATCGAAAACGCCGATTTAATGGAAGTATCCAAGGTCGATGAATTCCTGGAATTGGATCAACCTGACTTGATTGTATTGGCTGGATTTCTACGCAAATTCCCCTCTCGTTTATTGAATCGCTTCAAGGCAATCAACCTACACCCTGCTTTGCTTCCTAGCTATGGAGGCAAGGGAATGTACGGCCATCACGTTCACAAAGCCGTTATCGCGGCTGGTGAAACCCGCAGCGGCATCACTTTTCACTGGGTCAATGAAGAATACGACGATGGAGCCATCATCGCTCAATTCACCTGCTCCCTCTCGGAAACAGACACACCCGAATCATTGGCGCAATCCATACACGAACTCGAGCAGAAGCATTTCCCAAATGTTCTGGTGTCTATATTCGCAAGCACCTTCCCATCATGAATTCGAAACACATCGAAACCCAAGTTCTGCACACTGGTATACAGCCTGACCCCACTACAGGAGCCATCATGACTCCTATCTTTCAGACCAGCACCTATGTTCAGGCAGGACCTGGCGATCACAAGGGATACGAATATGCACGAACGCAAAACCCCACCAGAGATGCCTTGCAAAACAACTTGGCCGCTTTAGAAGGGGCTTCGCACGGTTTGTGTTTTTCAACGGGCATGGGAGCCGTAGATGCCTGCATCAAATTGCTGCAGCCCGGTGATGAAGTCATTGCGACCAACGATTTGTACGGTGGCACCTACCGCATCTTCACCAAGGTATTTGAACCCTTGGGCATCAAATTCCATTTTGTCGATATGTCCAAGCCCGAAGAAGTTCGAGCCAAAATCAACGACAGAACCAAGATGGTTTGGGTAGAGACTCCAACCAATCCGCTGTTGAGAATCATCGACATAGAGGCAGTTGCTTCCATCGGGCATGAAGTCAATGCCATCGTTGTGGTTGACAACACCTTCAGCTCTCCTTATTTGCAAAATCCCTTGAAGTGGGGCGCTGATTTGATCATGCACTCGGCGACCAAGTACATCAATGGACACAGCGATGTGGTCATGGGCGTATTGATTACCGACAACGATGAACTTCACCAGCGTTTGGCCTTTTTGCAGAATACCTGTGGTGCTACCCCCGGTCCCCAAGACTGCTTCTTGGTGCTTCGCGGAATCAAGACGCTGCACATTCGCATGCAACGCCATTGCGAAAACGGCCGAGCGGTGGCTGAGTTTTTGGCCAAACACCCAAAGATAGGCGAAGTTCACTGGCCTGGATTTGAGCAGCACCCCAACCACGCCGTAGCCAAAAAGCAGATGCGCGATTTCGGAGGCATGATCAGCTTCACCCTCAAAGATGACGACATCGACAAAGCTGTAACGGTGCTAAAGAGCACTCAGTACTTCGCTTTGGCCGAGAGTCTTGGCGGTGTAGAGAGTTTGATTGGACACCCTGCTACCATGACCCATGCCAGCATTCCCCGCGAACAGCGCATGGCCAATGGCTTGAAAGACAGCCTGATTCGCTTGAGCGTTGGCATTGAACACATCGATGATTTGTTGGCCGATTTGAGCCAGGCTCTGGATCGCGTTTGATGCGTAAAGCCGAGATCAAAGACTTACTGGACGAAGCCGTTTTAAGGCACAATCGCTGGGAATTCATCGAGTGGGACCCCATTCGCGTTCCTCATTCTTTCCGAAACCTTCAAGACATTGAAATTTCAGGTTTTTTCAGTGCTTTGCTGGCCTGGGGCGCACGAGCGAGCATCATCAAAAGTGCCGAACGCCTGATGGAATTGATGGATAGAGCCCCCTATGACTTTGTCATGCAGGCTCATCCAGGAGAAATCCATTTCGTGCATCGAACCTTCAATAGTGTTGACTTGGCTCATTTAATCGCATTCTTGCGATTTCATTACTCTGAGCACAATAGCTTGGAAGATGCCTTTCTCATAGAGGGGAAATTCGAGGCATTTGCCTCCCTGTCTGGCTTTCATCAGCGCGTATTTGATGCTCCCGTTCATCCCCCATTCCGTACCCGAAAACACGTGGCCAATCCAGAAGCCGGCAGTGCCTGCAAGCGTTTGAACATGTTTTTGCGTTGGATGGTTCGCAAAGACGAGGCAGGTGTTGATTTTGGTTTGTGGTCCCGCATTCCGATGTCGAAGCTGCATGTACCCCTTGATGTTCACGTCCAGCGAACCGCCCAAGAACTGGGCTTGTTGAAACGAACCCAAAGCGACTGGAGAGCCTGCCAGGAATTGACCAAGGCCTTGAGCCGATTCGACGCCCATGATCCCGTTCGATACGATTTTGCCCTCTTTGGGCTTGGATTGGATTCGAAATTGCAACCAAAGTCACATTAGGTTACTCTGCTTTGTTGTAACTTTGAGTCATTATGGCAAATACATTTACTAGCAGCAATTTTCAAGACACCGTTTTGAATTCAGACAAGCCTGTATTGGTTGATTTTTGGGCAGAATGGTGCGGTCCTTGTCGCATGATTGGTCCTGTTGTTGAAGAAATTGCAAATGAATACGAAGGCCGTGCGGTAATTGGGAAATTGAACGTAGATGAAAATCCTGAAATCGCTGGCAATTACGGGGTTCGCTCCATTCCTACTTTGTTGATTTTCAAAGGTGGCGAAGTCGTTGACAAAATCGTTGGCGCCGTTCCCAAACCTGCTATCACCAGCAAAATCGACGCCCAGTTGGGTTAATTTGATAAAATCTTGTGAAAAGCCGGACTTGTTCCGGCTTTTTTTATGAATTTCCCGCAATGAAACTGGAAGATATTGGCGCCTATTCTGACTTGGAATTGTTGGTCAGAGAAGCCATGTCTGGACCCAGCATTGGCAAGTACCACAGCCCCTACCACGGTTATTCGGTTGAGTTTTCTCAGCACAAGGCCTACACACCGGGAGAAAGCATTCGCCACTTGGATTGGAAATTGCTCGCTCGAACCGAAAAGCCTTACCTGAAGGTATTCAACGCCGAAACCAATTTAAAGGCCCTGCTATGGATGGACGTATCCCCTAGTTTGCATTTTCCTTCCGAGCAGCAGTCCAAACTGAAGTTTTCATTGTTCTTGAACGCTTGTTTGGCCATGGCTCTTCAGAAAGGCAGAGACGGTGTAGGATTGGTGGAATGGAGTCAGGATCAAATGAAAATCAGCGACGTACGCTCCTCCCAGCTCCACCTGCACAAATTACTATCCACACTCGACCAATACTGGAACCAGAACCAGTCGGGTCGCCCGAAGCCCAATTTGAACCAAGAATTGAACTGGACGGAGCTGGTACGCCAGAGCGGCAGACGATCATTGGTTGTCATCAGCACAGATTTGGAATTTCGTCAAGACCAACCCGAGCAGAAAAAGCAATTTGAAGAAGCTCTGACTCTGCTTCGACACCAACATTGCGAGGTTTTGCTGTTTCATATTCAACACGGTCAAATGGAAACCCTTCTCAATGTCGACTCGAAAGGACCAACCAAATTCGTAGACTTGGAAACCGGCGAGCAATTGAAGCTAGACCCCAGTTTATACCGAAAGTCCTACCAACAATCCATACAAGAAGAAAACGCATATTGGCAATCGCTCTGTTTGAGTTTGGGAATAGATTATCAGTGGGTAGATGCTTCTGATCACATCGAAATACCCATCAGAACCTTCTATTCCAGAAGGAACGCCCTGTTTGGTTAACGACGAGCTTCGAACATCAAACGCTGACCCCGAACATGGGGGTCGATTTGGCCGTCTTGGAAGCCCAAGTGCCCGTTCACCCAAACACGCTCAATGCTATGCGAGAACTCCTGCCCTTCTAAAGGAGACCATGTACACTTGTAGGCCAAATCAGCTCGATTCACCGTATTAGAAGAAGAGGAAACCTGAACCAAGTCGGCCCAATAACCTTCACGGACATATCCACGGTCAACCATTCGGTAGCAATCAGCCACGGCGTGAGACATTTTCTCAACGACACGTTCCATCGTGATATCTCCCTTCTTAGCATGTTCCAACATGAGGGGAAGGCTGTGCTGAACCAAGGGAAGACCACTCGGAGCCTTGGTGTAATCGAGGGTATTCTTTTCCTCCCAAGTGTGGGGGGCGTGATCGGTCGCAATGACATCGAGTCGATTGTCCAACAAGGCCATCCACAAAGCCAAGCGATCTGATTCCTTTTTGATGGCTGGATTGCATTTGATCAGGAAACCCAAACGCTCGTAATCGGCGTCTGAAAAGTGCAAGTGATGCACGCAAACCTCAGCGGTGATGCGCTTTTCACGAAGGGGAATGTCGTTGCGAAACAAATCCAATTCCAAGGCACTGGTCAAATGCAAAATGTGCAGCCTCGTCCCGTGTTTCTTGGCGAGCTCGACGGCTTGACTGGATGACAAGTAGCAAGCCAAATCATCTCTTATGACTGCATGTTGGCTAGCAGGAACCTGCAAACCAAAGGCATCCAATGCTGCCTGAGTACGCTCCTTCACTCGATCTTCGCACTCGCAATGCACGGCCACCAAAGTAGGACTGTTGGAAAATATGGCCTCCAAAGCGGCAGGTTTGTCGACCAGCATATTGCCCGTTGAGCTACCCATGAAGATTTTCACCCCACAGACATCTTCCCTCGACACTCGCTTTACTTCTTCAATGTTCTCATTGGTAGCACCGAGGTAAAAGGAATAATTCACTGCTGAATCGACAGCTCCTCGCGCATACTTCTCTTCCAAGGCCTCCAAACTAACGGTTTGGGGGATCACATTGGGCATTTCCATAAAAGAGGTCACTCCGCCTTTCAGAGCGGCCCTACTTTCAGTGGCAATCTGTGCCTTGTGCGTGAGCCCTGGCTCTCTAAAATGCACTTGATCATCAATGACACCAGGCAGCAAATAATCTCCGTTCAAATCCACATGAACGCAAGAACCATTCTCGCTGATTTGATTTCCAATTTTCTCAATTCGTCCTTTGTCTATGAGAATATCCGTTTCGACTTTCTTTCCCTCGTTGACAAGTAAGGCGTTGTGTATGATGGTTTTGCTCATGTTATCTCAGCAGGGTAAAATTACCCATCAAGGTGCGGCGTTCGTTGTCGCAACCTATCCAAGTTGCGAGGTAGATGTACACTCCAGCAGGAGCCTCTTCCCCGTTGATTCGACCGTCCCAGTTGTAATCGGGGCTTTCGAGCTCAGCCAATTTCTCTCCCCATCGGTTGTACAATTTAACGTTGTACAAACTGCCCTTGACCTTGTATTGGTTCATCGGGTAGAAATCGTTCAAACCATTGCCATCAGGCGTGA
Organism: Bacteroidota bacterium; assembly: GCA_027621365.1. Taxonomy (GTDB): domain Bacteria; phylum Bacteroidota; class Bacteroidia; order NS11-12g; family UBA955; genus JALRLA01. The sequence goes on from JAQCBH010000006.1 coordinate 74,586, forward strand.
AGGCACTGGGCATGTAAATCACCGACGGATACAGGTCTTTCTTCTTGTTGATCCAAACGCTGTCGCTGTTCCAGCAGCCTTCCATGTCCTTGACCCAGACAATGTAAAGTCCAGAATCATAGGCCGTAATGCTGCGTGTTTGCTCTCCTGTATTCCAGCGGTAGACCTGCATATTGGGGCCGGCATCCAAAACAGGGTTTTCGGACAAGCACAGAACGGTATCTGAACCCAAATCCAAGCCCGGAAGCGGGAATAGACTCACCATCAAAGAATCAGCCTCGTAACAACCCTTGGAGTTGCGCCATTCAGCTTGCACTTTACCAGCCTGAGTGAGTCGGAAACTCGAGCCTGTGATTTCGCGGTTCCAAACCACATTGCTAAGCCCGGGTTTATCTATGGTCAACACCGTGTCTATACCGGAACAAAAGCGCAAATCAGGGCCCAGTTGGTGCTCAATAGGATGATATCCCAAGACAAAGGTGTCGCGATCCAAGCAAAGACCTATGGTGACTTTAACCGAGTATTGGCCCGGAGTATTGAGGGTTTCGAACTGACCCGTTTTGCCCGTGCTCCATTCGGTAATGGCTGTAGGTCCAGGGTTTTTAGAGTCCAGGGTCACAGAACTTTCCCGGCAGAACAGGGTATCGGGAATGGAAACCTCAACAGGGGGAAACAAATAAACATAGGCCGTATCTCGGCTGACACAGAGATTTTCGGTCGTGCCTTCCAGCACATAGAAATTGGGCGAATTCACCCGAATGGAGGCTTTTGTGGAGCCTGTACTCCACAACAACTTACCGGTGCTGGTCGCATTGGAGCCAGCGGGCCAAGCCGCTCTCAAATCTTGAATAATGGGATCGTAGGTACAAAAAACCGTATCTCCTTTGATTTGGATGCGATCTGTATCGGAGCCAATGTTGATGGTATCCTGCCAATAGCAGGTTTTGATGTATTGGCGAATCCAATATTGACCTGGCTGGGTAATGACCAATGAATCGTCATAAGAACCCGTACTCCAGCGGTATGCATCTCCTTTGGTCGCTGAACGAACCACAATGGCACTTCCCTTGCACAAGATGGTATCGTTGGCGAGTTTGGGCAGAATTGGATCAACCACATTGACCAAGGCTTCAAAACTGTCTACACAAGTGTTTTTGTAAGCAAACAATTTGACCTTGTAAGCACCCGCTTTGGGAAAGGTATACTGAGGTGAACCACTATTGGAGGTATCGTTGGTCAAGGAATCGACGCCGAAGTCCCAACTGTAGCGTTGGCCCCCTGCACTTTGGTTTTGGAATTGATAGGTCAATCCGCAGACAATCTTGGGAACGAAATAACCGGCGACGACATCGATCACACAGGCTTGAACATTGAATTGATAATCGCGCAGGGTTTCAGATATCAGCACTCCGTTGCGGTATTCTTTCACCTTGATGCCCACAACGTACTGACCGGCTCTCGTAGGAGTCACGGTGAGTAGGCCTGTGAACGTATCAATCTCCATCTTGGGATTGCCATTGATGGGATCGGAATAATTGTAAGTGGGCCAAAGAAAGGTTACCTGCGAAAAGGGAGGCTGCTGCATTTGAAATGCATTCGTTGGCATCGGATCGGCCGAAGTAGCCCCTCTGTATGGTTGATACAATTCGTAGGTAAGACTGTCGCCATCGGCATCGGTGGCCGAATGATCAAACTTCAATGGCGTGTTGGTGCACAAGAAATTGGGGGGCAATTCCTTGAACACGGCCGCCGTATTCCCGTCTTTGTTCTTAAACCCAGTAGCGTCGGGTATGCGGGTCCAAAAATTGGCTCCTGTGCTGCCCGGTTGACTGAGATTGGAAATGGACCCGTTCCGACAACAGCGCTGATAGGAAATGTAATAGCCTCCAGAATTGGGAGGTAAGGTTACCGTCAGTTCGTACCAGTAGTGATCGACACAAGCGTTGGGAGCTACCTTGATGCAGTTGTAATTGGTTTTTTGAATGCGCTTGGGTCCACTTCTTGTAACGCTCTTGGGGTATCCGCTGAGCATTCGGTTGTTGCTGCCATTGAAAATGCTGATGTACGCCGTGTAGTCCTGAGAGATGGCTTGATCGCTTCCATTTAGGCAATCCATATAGATATCCAATCGAAGTTTGTACTGGTTGTTTCCCAAGTACGTATAGGTCATTTCTCCACCAGCAATGTGAGTCGCCGAGGCTTGCCCGGCGAACAAACAGGCAAAAAGAAAGGCCAATCGTTTGAACATCATACGAAATTAACCCCTAAAAGGGCTAAAAGGTTGTCGATGCGTGTCAGAATTTCTTCAGCACTTCGACCACTCTAGCCATCTCTTCGTCTGTCATCTCCGGAAACATAGGTAGAGAAACGCAGTTGGAAGCCAAATATTCGGAGTGCGGAAAGTCCCCTACTTTGTGACCCAAATGAGCATAAGCCTTTTGAAGATGGCATGGAATAGGATAATGGAAGGCGTAACCTACTCCCTCTGCATCCAAGTGAGCCAAGAAGGCTTTTTTATCGTTGGGAATGACCACCGCCAAATGATACACCGACTCTGCACCGGGTTCAGGACTTTGAAATTGCAACTTCTGATTGTTGACTTCTCGGTAGGCTTGGGCAATTTCTCGTCTGCGATTGTTCCAATTATTCAAATGGGGAAGTTTTACTGACAAAACCGCCGCTTGGAGACCCTCCATTCGCATGTTAAAGCCTAAGGCTTCGTGGTGGTAACGCTCTTTGCTTCCGTGGTTTTTCAGCATCTGAATGGTTTCACCATGTTCCTTGATTTGTCCAAATACAGCTCCTCCTTCGCCATAAGCACCCAAATTTTTACCGGGGTAAAAACTCGTGGTTGACAGGGTACCAAATTGGCCTACTCGTTTGCCCTCATAGGTCGCACCCATGGCCTGAGCGTTGTCTTCCAATAGGTGCAAATTATATTTATCGCAAATTTGCTTTAAAGCTTTAACATTGAAAGGCTGTCCGTACAAATGAACGCCCATAATGGCTTTGGTCTTAGGTGTTATTTTGGACTCGGCTTCAGCGGGATCCATGTTCCAAGTATGTGGGTCGCAATCGGCAAAAACAGGAGTAGCCCCAACATAACTCACGCCCCAAGCCGTAGCAATAAAGGTGTTGGCGGGAATGATCACTTCGTCACCAGGGCCAATGCCCAAAGCCAACAAAGCCAGCTGTATAGCATTTGTGCCATTGTTGACACCAACGGCAAATTGAGTTTCATTGAAATCGGCTAATTCTTGTTCCAGTTTTTGAACAAACGGGCCTCCAGAAAAAGCGGTATTCTCCATGACTTCTTGCATGGACTGCCAAACATCATTTTTCAATAGGTTGTATTGGCGCTTCAGGTCGAAAAAAGGAACCTTCATGTTAATTCGCTAGGTATACACGCAGAGATTCAGGATTAGAGTTATCGAAATACACGTGATCCTGCAAGGTGGTTGCAACACTCCTTCCCACCCAGTTGGCCGCGATTGGGTAATCCCGGTATTCGCGCTCCGCTAAAAAGGCCGTTTGAATGCTTTTGGCACCTGCTTGGAAATAGGCAGAAACCACTCGAGCCACACTCCGACCTGAATTGATCACATCGTCCATGACAATAACAGGTTGACCGGCCGCATCTTGAATTTGGCTCTCCGATAAGTGAATATCAGATTCAGCATCTACTCCGTGAATGGTCAATTTCAGAGAGGGAAGAACAGACGACAACTCTTTGGCCACCAATGAGCTTAGAAATTGACCTCGCTCGTTCATGCCCACTAACACCAAGGTATTAGACTCCACATGGCTTTCGGCTATTTGGAAGGCAATTCTGCGCAGAATAGCACAAACCTGTTGGTGGTTCAAAATATTGGTTTGGCTATCCATGATTCGAAAATAACACCCTTGGTTTAGATTTCTTGTTCCCCGCGTTGAATTTTACGCAACCTTCTGCGGTACGATTCACCCTGTATCCACTGGGCCAAAATGGTGTTTTCTTCTTTTTCAAATGGAAAAGCACCGAAGCCGATGATCTGCTCCTTCCAAGCAGTCAACTGACCCTCTCGCTCGGCAAACAGGCCCTCTATTTCAGATTCAGCCGATCCCATTTCCAACTCCTCTCCCAATTCCATCCACGCCATTAAATCAGAGGTTGACAAAGGAAAATTGCGCTCATCCAGTCCCTGCAATTCCAACAAATGCCGAGCTCGACTTAGCTCATCTTTCAACAATTCGAAAGCTCGATTGGATTGCTCACTGAGATCAGAGCCCAATGCATTGTGATCGGGATGGTTTTCTCGTTGAGTTTGAATGAATGCCGATCGTAGCGCCTTGCTATCTATGCGAAATTCAATGGCTAAACCCAAACACTCAAACGCGTTCATTAGAAGCCCAATGCTCTAGAAATGTCTACCCAGAAAATGAAAACCATTAAGCTCAGCAGCATGACCATACCAATGATTTGACCCACGTACAACACCTTTTCGCTGACCGGTCTACGGGCAATCATTTCATACAAGAGAAATACCACATGACCACCATCAAGAGCGGGAATGGGAAGTATGTTCATCAAGGCCAAGACCAAGCTAAGCATGGCCGTCAAGGTCCAAAAATTCACCCAATCAAAACTCGACCCATACATCTGGGCAATTCCAACGGGACCCGCGATGGTCTTCTTAGGGTCTGTTTTTCCGGTAAATACTTTACCCAGTGCTTTGGCATTGGCGCCCAAAAGCCCAAAACTCTTGGCCGTGCCTTCTTGTATACTGGTGGCTAGGTCCAAATCCACCACCTTTTCCCATAAACTCAAATCACCGAACTCAGGCATGAAACCAAGGGTTCCATCTTCAGAAATGGTCATGTAAGAGAGTCGATGCAGGCTATCGGGCTCATCGGCTTTGCCCAATTCGAATTTTGCGGTGGTTCCCGCTTTGTCGATCAAAGCCTCTTTGAAACTAAAGAAGTCAAACACCTTTTGACCGTCAATAGAATACACGATATCACCTGGTTCCATTCCCCCTTTTGAAGCAGCCGTGCCATTGACACGTTTTACAGAGAAAGGCAACCTGGCACTGAGCAATGGCAAATCAGCATAGGGACCTTGGGCCATTTCGCCCAATTGCTCTTCTGCATTAGCGGGAAGCTCCAAGTCAAAGGTCTTGCCTTCTCTTTCCACGCTGATCACTCGTTCTGAACCCATCAGGAAGGAAACATCCAACACGTCGTTCATACGCTCCAAAGAGTTGCCGTTGATGGCCAAGAGTTTGTCGCCCGTTTGCAAATCCCAGGTACGTGCCACCGGATTGGCGTAAATACCTCCCTGTTCGTTGATCACGGACATGGGCAGATAACGATCGCCCTGCTTATAGGTCAGCCCTACCATAATGACAATACCCAAGATGAGGTTGACGACCACTCCGCCAATCATGACAATCAAACGTTGCCAGGCGGGTTTGCTGCGAAATTCCCAATCTTGAGGCTCGGAACTCAATTGATCTTTGTCCAAGCTTTCATCGATCATTCCCGCGATTTTTACGTACCCGCCGAGGGGCAACCACCCGATGCCGTATTCCGTATCGCCTTTTTTGAATGAAAACAATTTGAATCCCCAAGCATCGAAAAACAAATAGAATTTTTCGACTTTGATTCCAAAGGCTCTAGCGGCCAAATAATGGCCAAGTTCATGCAGAGTGACCAACAGGCCCAAAGCCATGATGAACTGAAAAATGGTTACAAGGGTATCCAACATTGAAGCAAAGATAACGCAAGTAGCCTATGCCGAAGGATGGGAATCAACAAGTTTCCTCATGCGTCGATGGGGCAATCCCACTTCTGTGAATTCTTCCCCTTCTACCTCATAGCCCAAAGCCAAATAAAAAGGCAGAGCTGACTCGCGCGCATTCAATGAGATTCTTTGAGCCCCAAGTTCTACCGTCAAGGATTCACAATATTCCACCATTTGCCTTCCCAGGCCGTTTCGTTGAAGCGCTTGACGAACGGCCACTTGTCTCATCTTCAAAGCAGTTCCCTGTTCCACCTTACTCAGTATGCAACACGCAATAACCAGCCCATCGTGAAAACCGACTACGTGGAAATCAGACGATTCCTTTTCAAGTTCGGCAGGATCAAATAGCAAGTTCAAGGGCTTTCGCAAAACCTCATCCCGGAGGGTCAAGGACTGCCAATACCCTATTGACTGGTGCGGAACTACTTGCCATTCCAGCCTCATGGTGATTATTGTTTGTCTTGAGCCTCAGAAACAGCCAAGGCCAACATGTTGACAATTTCGCGAACCGAACTGCTGTGGTGCAGAATGTGAACTGACTTCTTGAAGCCTAGCAATACCGGGCCAATGGCGCTCACCCCACCCATTCCACGCATGAGTTGATAAGCGGCATTGCCTGAGCTCAAATTGTTGAAAATGTAAGTATTGGCAGCTTCTTTTCCGAGGCAATTGAAGGGGTAATTCTTGTGCCTCAATTCTCCGTTCATGGCGTATACAGGTTGCATTTCCCCATCAATTTTCATGTTGGGGTACTCGCTTTGAATGCGCTTCAAAACCCGTTGAAGTTGAGCGGGAGCTTCACCCTTGCTTGAGCCAAAATTCGAATAGGAAATCAAAGCAATTTTGGGTTCAATTTGAAACTCTTTCACTCGGTCGTGCACGTTCATGATCATGCAGTGCAGTTGATCATCGGTATAGGTCACATTGACCGTAGTATCGGCAAAGAACAGGGGTCCCGATTTGCTCATCATGATGTGCATTCCAGAAACTCGGTTCGACGATTCGTCCATGCCTATGCACTCCAAAGCCGGTTTTAACGCAATGGGGTAATTGCGTGTCAGGCCTGAAATAAAAGCGTCAGCCTCGCCCATTTCCACCATCATGGAACCGAAGTAATTTCGGTTTCTCATGGCGTATTCGGCTTCAAATTCGGTCATGCCGCGTCGGCCTCTCTTTTCGAACAAGCGGGTACCGAATTCACGGCGTTTGGCCTCGTCGGTGCGAGGATCGACGATGACAGCCCCTGGTATTTCGATGTTGTTTTCCTCCATCAAGCCTCGAATCTTTTCTTCAACGCCCATTAAAATGGGCTGGCAGATTCCTTCTGAAACTCCTATTTGAGCCGCTCTAAGAATTTGCACATTGTCAGCTTCGGCGAATACCACCCGCTTGGGCGATTTTTTGGCCTTGGTCATCAATCGATCGGCAAAATCATTGTCCATGCCCAATCGACGGCGCAATTCTGACTTATACGCTTCCCAGTCCTGAATCGGCTTTCTAGCTACACCGCTGTCCATCGCCGCTTTGGCTACGGCCGGAGCCACCGTGGTGAGCAAGCGAGGGTCCATAGGTTTGGGAATCAAATATTCACGTCCAAAACTCAAACTGTTGTCGTTGTAAGCCATCATCACAGACTCCGGAACGGGTTCCAAGGCCAAATCAGCAATGGCTCTCACAGCGGCCAACTTCATCTCTTCGTTGATAGCGGTTGAACGAACGTCCAAAGCACCTCTAAATATAAAGGGGAAGCCCAATACGTTGTTTACTTGGTTTGGGAAATCGCTTCGCCCGGTAGCCATGATGATATCAGGTCGAGTAGCAACAGCCACATCGTAGTTGATTTCGGGGTCAGGATTGGCCATGGCAAACACAATGGGATTATCAGCCATGCTCAAAATCATCTCAGAGCTCAGAATGTTCCCCTTGCTGAGCCCCACAAACACATCGGCACCCACCAAAGAATCATTCAAATCATGCAAGTCACGATGAGTGGCGAACTGAGACTTGTATTTGTCCAAATTTTCACGATCGGCACGAATGACTCCTTTTGAATCGAGCATGACAATGTTCTCGTTGCGAACGCCCAAACCAATGAATAACTTGGAACAGGCTATGGCGCTAGCACCAGCTCCATTGACCACCAATTTCACTCGATCGATCTTTTTGTCAACCAAACGAAGGGCATTCAATAGAGCGGCACCCGAAATGATAGCCGTACCGTGTTGGTCGTCGTGCATGATGGGAATGTTCAACTCGGCCTTCAAGCGCTCTTCGATCTCAAAACTCTCAGGAGCTTTGATGTCTTCCAAGTTGACTCCACCAAAAGTGGGCTCCATCGCCTTCACCGTTCTTACGAATTCATCGACATCCTTGCATTCCAATTCGATGTCAAATACATCGATATCAGAAAATATCTTGAACAATACCCCCTTTCCTTCCATTACAGGCTTGGAAGCTTCGGGCCCAATATCACCCAATCCCAATACGGCTGTTCCATTGCTAATAACGGCTACCAGGTTTCCTTTCGCTGTGTATTTATAAACATCTTCTTTATTGGCGGCAATCTCCAAACAAGGTTCTGCTACACCAGGAGAATAAGCCAAAGCCAAATCCAACTGCGTTTGGGTGGGCTTGGTTGAAACTACTTCAATCTTTCCAGGACGGCCGTCTGCATGGTAACTGAGGGCGTCGTTAAATTTTTTATTTGGCATAAAAACGTGGGCAAAGATAACCATTGATGAAATCAGCAGGTACAATTGGCACAAACGGGCCATTTACCTTTTTGCACAATCGAGCATTAAGGACTCGTATGAATACACAAGCCTTATTCGGAAGTATGGTTTCCCTGGTGTTTTTAAGCCAGAGCAACCCCACCATGGTTCAAAAATCCGAACGATGGATTTATGCCAAAGACAGCGCTCATCCTCAATGCCTGGATTCTTGCCTCATGGGCTCGTTTGGAGAGTTTTCCTTTGATCGTCTACAACCCGGTACTTATGACTTGTACCGCAAAGAAGATTTGATGTCGGGTCAAGCTTTAATTAGGCAATTGAAGATGGAGAATCCGCAGCAACTGCAGCGCCATGCCTTGTTATCCTCTCAACCTCAAACCATGTTCTATGGCCTGAGCAGCGGCCGATTTGACTATGACGATGCAATGGAATACACCGAAAGCGACACCCGAAAAATAAGCCGTGCCGTACCGAGCAGCGATCGCATTAGCATGAGCATGGACGCACCCAGCATGGGCCATACAAGCATCGCTGAGACACCCAGCGGTTCAGCTCGCGTATTAACAGCTGGTCGTTGGAGTGATTTGGACCATTGGGAAGAATTCGAAACCTTGCACAAGGATGCCATCATTTTGGCCCATCAATCCCGCTGGGGTTGGGATTTGATTCACAAGCGCATTTCTATTGAGCTCTTAGGAAAAAGCGAAACATACCGAGACATTCCCGTTCAATTGCGCGATTCCAATGGTTCTGTTCTGTTTCAAGCGAGAACCAATCACCTCTCGACGGCTGAACTGTGGGCCCCAGTTGAAAAAGACGGCAAATTCAGAGCATTCGCTCAGCTGGGAACGACATGGACGGATCTTGGATCGGTTAGCTTGGGGAAAAACACCTTTCGACTCAGCCAAACCGCACCTCAGCACTGGCCCCTAGACATTGCCTTCATCGTGGATGCCACGGGGTCTATGGGAGACGAAATCAATTACTTGAAAGCCGAATTGGCCGACATCATTCAGCAATCCAAAACCCTAGCCCCTTGTTCCCAGGTGCGCATTGGGCAAGTCTTTTACAAAGACCGAGGAGATGAATACATCACTCAAATTCAACCATTTACTGATCGCATAGACGATGCTGTTCGCTTTACCCTCGAACAAGGAGCTGGCGGTGGAGGCGACTTCCCCGAAGCCGTAGCTGATGCTTTAGAAGTCGCTATAGGAGAATTGGAGTGGAGCCCGAACGCATTGGCTCGGTTGGCTTTCCTGGTTCTCGATGCCCCCGCGCATGATGGAGAAGATGCCGAACGAGTGCGCAAAGCCACAGCATTGGCGGCTAAAAAAGGCATTCGATTGATTCCCGTCGTGGCCAGTGGCATCGATCAAAGCACGGAGTTCCTCATGAAGTACATCGCTGCCATGACGGCTGGAGAATACGTATACATCACCGATGATTCGGGCGTAGGCAATGGTCACCTCAAGCCAACCGGAGTGGAAAACAACAGCGACTTGTTGAACAACCAACTCTTGGCCATCATTCGGGAATATACCCAAACCAAGGCCTGCCAATCGGTCATTGAAAACCCCGTTGAGCCCCGAATTGAATGGTTTGGCAATCAACATTGCAACATACAAGCATACCCAAACCCTTGTGCCGATTTCCTAAAGGTTAAAAGCAGCTCTACTCTATTAGGAGTAAACCTGATGAACATGTCTGGTGCTGAAGTTCTCAAAGCCGAGCCTCAACAAGGAGAATGCCAATTGGACGTTCGGAATTTGGCAGCAGGGGTATACAGTTTAAGAGCCCGCACGGAATTGGGAAGCTTCGGTACCCTAGTGGTGGTGAGTCATCAATCACAAAACGCCAAACCTTAGGTTTTAGGGCTCCCCATTTCGGTGTATTTTTGCGGAACCATGAGCCAATTCCGCATTGAACACGACACCATGGGTGTGGTAGAAGTACCCGCTAACGCCTACTGGGGAGCCCAAACCGAACGCAGCCGCAACAATTTCCGCATTGGACCCGAAGCCAGCATGCCGCTGGAAATCATTCACGCCTTTGCTGTTCTGAAAAAATGTGCCGCACAAGCCAACCATCAGTTGGGCGTCTTGTCAGAAGAAAAGGCCCATTTGATCGCTCAAGTTTGTGACGAGATCTTTGAAGGCAAACTCAATGATCAGTTTCCTTTGGTCATCTGGCAGACAGGAAGTGGTACCCAGAGCAACATGAACGTCAACGAGGTTATTGCCAACCGTGCCCACGTATTGCAGGGCGGGAGCTTGACCGACGACAAAAAAGTGTTGCACCCCAATGACGACGTCAACAAGAGCCAAAGCAGCAACGACACCTTTCCAACTGCCATGAGCATTGCGGTATTCAAGCAGGTGGTTGATTACACTTTGCCTGGATTGCAGGCCTTGAAAACGACCTTGAAGCACAAGGCTCGGGAGTACAAGGACATCGTAAAAATTGGACGCACCCACTTCATGGACGCCACTCCCCTTACCCTGGGTCAAGAATTCAGCGGATACGTGGTTCAACTGGAAAATGGCATTGACGCCATCAACCGCGCCTTGAAGCCCGCAGCCGAGTTGGCTTTGGGTGGAACAGCCGTAGGTACAGGTTTGAATACTCCAGCGGGATATTCAGAATTGGTGGCCCAATTGATTGCCAAAGAAACCGGTCTTCCTTTTGTCACCGCCGTCAACAAATTCGAAGCTCTGGCCGCTCATGATGCCATGGTTGAACTGCACGGCGCCCTGAAGAGAGCAGCTGTGAGTGCTTTCAAAATCGCAAACGATATTCGCATGCTCAGCAGCGGTCCTCGCTCGGGCATTGGTGAGATTTTGATTCCTGAAAACGAGCCCGGATCATCCATCATGCCGGGCAAAGTCAACCCCACACAACCGGAAGCTCTGACCATGGTTTGCGCTCAAATCTTGGGAAATGACGTAGCCGTTTCTTTCGCTGGAACACAAGGTCATTTCGAATTGAACGTATTCAAACCTGTCATTGCGGCCAATTTGCTTCAAAGTGCCCGTTTGTTGGGTCAAGCTTGTTTGAGCTTTGATTCCAACTGCGCACAAGGCATCGAGCCCAACCACGCCAACATCAAACGTTTGGTCGACCAGAGTCTGATGCTGGTTACGGCATTGAATACCCACATCGGTTACGAAAACGCCGCTAAGATTGCCAAGAAGGCCCACAAGGAAGACAAAACCTTGCGTGAAGCTGCCGTCGAATTGGGCTTGTTGACCGATGAGCAATTCGACCAATGGGTTCGTCCTGAAGCCATGGTGGGCCATCCTGACGAAAGCATCAAATAGAAGCCGGTGCATCTACCCTTTCGAATTTTAGGCATACTCAATGCGACTCCAGATTCCTTTTATTCTGGGAGTCGTTTTGGTCTAGATTCGGTTGTGGAGCAAGCGGCGAAGATGATATCGGATGGCGCTGACGCTCTTGACATTGGAGGCCAAAGTACTCGGCCTGGAGCCGAGATAGTTTCTGAACAGGAAGAGATTGATCGCGTTTTGCCGATTTTTCAGCTTTTGTCCAAAAACTTTCCAGACACAACGCTCAGCGTCGACACCTTCAGATCTGAAGTAGCACGCCAAGCCTTGGAAGCAGGAGCCAGTTGGGTCAATGACATTACCTTTGGAGAGGATGATTCCAATATGTTCTCCACCGTGCTGGAATTCCCGAACTGCGGCTACATCGGCATGCACAAACAGGGTCAAATAGCCAATATGCAATCCAACCCTCTGTATGGCGATGTCACGCATGAGGTGCAAGCCTATTTGCTCGAACGGGCGTCTCTGCTTCGTCAAATGGGATTCAAGGGGAGCATTGCCCTAGATCCCGGGTTTGGATTTGGAAAAACCCTGGACCACAACTACCAAATGCTGAAAAACTGGAAATCATTCTTGGATCTGCCCTATCCCATCTTGATGGGAATTTCCCGTAAGAGTATGATATACAAAAAACTGCAAATCACACCTGAGCAGGCTTTGAACGGAACCACTGCTTTGCACGGAATGGCCTTGAGTCAGGGACCTTGCATGTTGAGGGTGCACGATGTGCGGGAAGCCCGAGAAACCATCACCATTATCGAAGCCGTTCTGAATTCCGATTCTCAATAACCTATTTTTGTACCATGCCCGCCTTGATAGCCCCTTCCATTTTATCAGCCGACTTCGGCAACCTTGAACGAGATTTCGACATGATCAACCAAAGCCAAGCCGATTGGTTCCACGTTGACATCATGGATGGCGTTTTTGTCCCCAACATTTCGTTTGGCTTCCCGGTTGTCAAAGCCCTTCAGAAAGTGGCCAAAAAGCACATGGATGTGCATTTGATGATCGTAGACCCTGATCGTTACATTGCTGATTTTGCCAAGGCCGGTGCACAAACCTTGACGGTTCATTACGAAGCTTGCACGCATTTGCACCGCAGTCTTCAGGCCATCAAGGCTCAGGGCATGAAAGCGGGAATTGCATTGAACCCCCATACACCAGTATCGGTCTTGGAAGACATCATATCCGATGCTGATTTGGTTTGTTTGATGAGCGTGAACCCTGGATTTGGTGGCCAAGCTTTCATTGAGCGCACCTACGAAAAAGTTCGTGCCTTGAAACGCCTCATTACCGAATCGGGATCTTCAGCCTTGATTGAAATTGACGGTGGTGTTACCCTAGACAACGCCTCTTTGCTCCACGAAGCTGGGGCCGATGTCTTGGTAGCTGGAAATACGGTTTTTGGTTCATCCGACCCGATTCAAACCATCGCTGAATTAAAAAGCCGCACACAATAAGCGGGGTTTCTTGCCGTTTCATTTTCAGTGAATCGATTACTGCTCATCATCGCCATTAGCCTATGGGCTGTTGTCGCCAAAGGGCAGACTTCCTATACGTATCGAATCCAATTGCTTCAATCAAGCGGCAACCAACCGCTCATTGGCTTGGAATTGGAAGACGAGTGGGGTTCAATTGTAGGCCGAAGCGACAGCAATGGCCTGGTTCGATTTGAACACCCCAGTTCTCCCCCTCTTTTGGTTTTTGGATACAGTACCATTGGCTCACAGCGCAAGCATGTCTTGGCTCACCGCTTTCTTTCGTCTGGAAAACTCGATACCGCTCGCGAAGGTTCAGGCTTGGAGTACATACGAACGGTTGAAATCACCTTGCGGCAACTCACTCCGTTCATGGCTGAGATCAATCCGCGGGATTTTCAATTGGCCGTCAGCATCAGCGGCGGCTTGGAATCCCTGCTCAAAACCTTGGGCGGCGTGACCAGCAACAATGAAATGTCTTCGCAGTACAGCGTGCGAGGCGGGAACTTTGACGAGAACCTTATCTATGTCAATGACATTGAGATTTACCGCCCCCAACTGATCCAAAATGGCCAACAAGAGGGATTGAGTTTCATCAACCCTGAATTGGTTTCTTCACTCAAGTTTAGCGCCGGCGGATTCGACCCTCAATACGGAGACAAAATGAGCTCCGTGCTGGATGTCACCTACAAACAACCCGATAAACGCAAATGGCAGTTCCAAACCGGAACCATGTTGAATAGCTTAACCTTTCAAGGCAAAAGTGGTCCCTGGTCAGCCTTGATAGGTGCGCGTACCTTTTCGAATGCAGTTCTGGCCAAGTCGCTGAATACCCAAGGAACCTACGCCATGCGATTTGGCGATATCCAAGCCCAAATTGACTACAAACCCAGTCATTTTTGGTCTTTCCAATTCTTGGGCAATACTTCGGCCAATCGTTTTGAATTGAAGCCCTTGAGTCGGCAAACTGAATTTGGAACCATCACCGAGGCCTACCAATTGGACGTATACATGGCTGGTTCAGAGAACTTGGATTATCAGTATCAGTTGGGCGCCTTCACGGCTGAATACAGACCCAATCTGCGCCGTTCCTTCAAGTTCATTGCTTCCTTGACGCACATTCAAGAACAAGAGTACTTTGATGTCGAGGGTGCTTACTTCCTGAATCAACTCGATCGGGACTTGGGCTCTTCCAACTTGGGAAAACCCCTGAAAACGCTTGGATTCGGGTATTATTTGGACCACGGACGAAATGCCTTGAAATCCCAAGTCATCAACCTCAGCCATTTGGGAACCATAGGCCGCATCACCGATCGATTCAGCTGGAAATACGGCATTCGCATCAATCAAGAATCGGTTCAAGACCGGTTTTACGAATGGATGTACAGCGACAGCGCAGGATACAACACCTCCGAGTTCGGTTATTTGCGCGATAGCTTGTATTTGGACCCCTTAGTGCGTGCTAGCAACAGCATTCAAAGCCTTCGCAGCAGCGCCTATGTTCAAGGCCGCTGGAGGGTTTCCAAAGCCCAAAACGTTTGGTTGAATGCCGGGGTACGCATGCAGTACTGGAGTTTAAACGGACAAACCTTGTTCATGCCAAGGGTCAACATCAACTGGGAACCCAATCAGTCGTACAACCGATACAAACCCGACTCGCTCAAAAAGCCTGATGTTGTCATCAAACTTGCCGCCGGAGCTTATCACCAAGCACCCTTTTACCGGGAAATGCGTGGCTTTGATGGCCAGTTGAACACTTCCCTTCGGGCTCAAGAAGCTTGGCATGCTTTGCTCGGCATGGATCGTTACACGGTGTTGTGGGAACGCCCCTTTAAATTCAGCAGCGAAGCCTATTTGAAAACCTTGGACAACCTAGTTCCCTATTTGTACGACAACATGCGCATTCGCTATTTCGCCCAGAATTCGGGCAGAGGGTTTGCTTGGGGCTGGGACAACCGCATCAATGGCCAATTCATCGAGGGTTTGGAAAGTTGGTTTACATTGAGCGTCATGCAGAGCAAGGAACAATTGAATTGGACCAGCCCAACGGGGAATGACACCCTTTCGGCTTGGCTGCGCAGACCCACCGATAGACGGGTTCAATTTGCAGCCGTATTTCAGGACGAATTGCCCAACAATCCTAGCGTACGAATCAATTTGAGCATCATCATCGGCACAGGTCTTCCCTACTATTTGGATGGACCAGCCCGATACACCACCACCCCAAACGCCATTCCTCCCTATAGGCGCGTGGATTTGGGATTGAGCAAAACGCTGCAAGAAGACAGCAAGATCAATCAATGGTTAGGGCTGTCATCGAGCTTTCTGTCTGTCGATGTTTTCAATTTGCTCGACATCAACAACGTCATTGCTTATTCCTGGGTCAAAGATTTGAACAACAACCGATACGGTGTTCCAGAATACCTGACGGGACGGCGCTTGAATGTGCGATTCCAAGGAACATTGAAATAAAAAAAGGCCCCGCGATGCGGGGCCTTTTTTATCAATTTCCTCCTCCTGCTGGTTCAGGAGCAGGTGGAACTTCTTTTGCCTTTTGGCATTCATCCAATTGCAACTTCACCAACTGAAGTTGCTTGGTCGCATCGGCCAATTGGCTTTTCAACTTGGCCGCTGCATCTTGAGAAGCCTTGAGCTGCAACTGCAAATCGCTGTTGCTAGATTGACAGGTCTGAATAGTTTCTGCTTGGCTATCAATCTCAGCATTCAACTGGGCCAAGGTCTGTTTGAGTTTGGCAATCTCAGCCTTTGCCTCGTTCAAGGCAGCGTCTGAGTTGTTATTGCCCGCTTCTTTGAGCTGCTTTTCACAATCGGCCAATTTGGACTTCAACTCCTGAACGGCCTTGTTGCAGACTTCGTATTCGGCCATTACCGCATTGTACTGAGACTTAGCGGCGCTCAAATCGCTTTCCAACTGGCTCTTATCGGCTTTGAGTTTTTCATTCTCGGCTTCTAGGGCCGTGATCTTCTTTTTGGCCGCTTCCAAATCGGAGCTGATTTGTTCACAGTCATCTTCTCCTGAGCAGTCGGCCAATTGGGCTTGAAGATCAGATACCTTCTTCTTCTCATTGGCCAAATCAGTCTGAGCCTTGCTCAACTGGGCTTCCAGATCGCTAACTTTCTTTTTGTAGGGTGCGCAATCCTCTACCGCTGCCAACTGGGCTTTCAAATCGCTCACCTGTTTCTTGTACGGTACACAATCTTCTACCGCCGCTAGCTGGGCTTTCAAGTCGCTTACCTGATTCTTGTACGGTGCACAATCTTCAACGGCTGCTAACTGGGCTTCCAATTGAGCTATTTTGGTTTTGTATGAGCTGCAATCTTCTCCTGAAGATGCCGCCAATTGAGCTTTCAAGGCGTCAATTTCCTTTTGTTTGGTATTGACCATCATCTCCAAATCGGCCGCCGTATTCTTTGCTTTGGCCAATTCTTCCTCGCAGAGTTGAGCTTTGGTCTTCCAGCCGTTCAATTCCGATTGCAGCGCTTTCAACTGGGCCTCAGTCTCGCTCAATTTCTTTTTGATGGGAGCGCAATCTTCAACCGGAACGGCCAGCTTCAATTTCAAGGCTTCTAATTCGCTCTTCAAGCGATCGCGCTCTGCCTCAACTGCTCCTAGAGACTTCAAGCATTCATCGCTGCGCTTTTGGCAAGCCGCCAAATCAGAAACGGCGCGATCGCGTTCATTTTTCACTTTGGACAATTCAGCCGCCAAGTTTTGGTTTTTCTTCTGCTCTATGGCCAAGAAGCTATCCAAAAGACGCGTTTGCTCTTCACATCCAGAGCCTGAGACCTGCTTCAACCGATCCAGCTCAAACTGCAAACGATCGCGATCTTGCTCCAAGCCATCTGCCCTGTTTTTGGCTTCTTCCGCACTTATTTCGGCTTTTTTACGCTTGTCTTCTTCTTGAGCCAAGGCTTCATCGCAGCGTTTCTTCTCCTCCAACCACTGGTCTTGCAAATCCTTGTTGCGCTTTTGCTCTTTGGCCAATTCGGCCTCAACAACGGCCAATTTCTTTTTCGTGTCTTCCAACACACGATCCTCAACCGGATCAACCGGGCTAACAGGAGCCTCTTTGAACAGGGTATCACGAATGACCTTCACTGTTTCGATGCGGAGCGTATCAATGCGGTATTCACTGTTGGTGTAAACAGTGTCTCTGATGGTCTGTACGCGATCTACATAGACCGTATCGCACGTTTTGTTGGATTCAGTAGGATTCTGATCATAGGTGGGTTCTACATAGGACTCTTCATACCAAGGCAAGCAATCACCCAATTTGGAGCGAACCCCAAAATAGAAATTGGCCCCTCCCATGGTTTTGCCGGTTTGCCAGTTTTTGTAACCGACCAGATTGTCGCTTCCTAAGGTCAAGGGGCCTATTCGAACATAAGCTCCCACTTGGAGGTTCTGGTATTGATTGGTCAAACTAACAGGAAATCCGTATTCGAATCGCTCCGATTGATGGCGAGGAACCACGCTGAAATAGGAAGCACGGTGCAATCCGCTGGAGTTAACCGCCTTCAAATCTTGGGTCCAGTACGCTCCGATGTGCCAATGAAATGGAACGTTTTCTCCTGACAATCCGTAACGCTGCAATCGCTTGTCAAACTGCATATTCAATGCAGCCGGAGTATAGCTAATGAACCCTGGCTCAGTCTCAGCATTGTTGGCCACAAAGACCGTGTACCCCAACGTACTGAATCGCTCATCGGGACCGCTGATGAGAGTGGGCTGATACGTCAAACTACTACCCTGCCTGTTCATCGTTTGAGACTCGCCGTCGTACCAAATCAAACCAAGGTCCGTGATGGAGGCACCAAACTTCCATTCATACTGCTGTTGTTCTTCCCAATCACAGGGGCTTAAAAAGTCAAATTTGCCAGCTGCATGGGGTCGGTATTCATACACAAAGCCCAAATCAACACCCATACCCGCTCCATAAGGAATTCGGAAATTTAGCCCCCAGGGCCCATCCAAAGTAGTGGAAGCTGAAGCATCATTCGTGTACTGCAATCGCATGCGAACATCTTGGGCATCGGCTGTTACGGAATTGCCCACTTGGGCCATGTTCAACAGATTCACGGCTGTTCCATTCAAGCTGGCGGCACCCATACCTATGATGAATTTCGGTGTCACACCCCAGCGATAAGCCCGCGTGCGCTGAGCCAAACTTCGGGCCGACCACCCATCTGACCAAGCACCAGACTCTCCACTGAAAGAGAAAAACCATTCTTGGTATTGATCGGTGTTGATGGAAAAAGCGCCCTGACTCAAAGAATTAAAATCGGTGATCGAACCGCCATTGCGCAGTAACAGGGCCCAATTTTCACTGACCCCGTTCAAACTCAAACCACTGACCGCCTTGACGCCAAATCCAAAGCTGGCTCGCGGCCCTAAAGGCAGAAAAAAGGACGGGCCATAAACCTCATTCATGGCATTCATTCGATGAAAACCATTACGAGGATTGGGCGCATTCCACCTTTGATCCAAGTTCATATCAAACTCAGGGCTTAAGGCCAAACTCCCTCCCCACCAATTGAAGAAAGCCCGATTGCCCAGACTGCTTCGGGTCAATGCGGGGTTCAACGAATAGGCATAGGGCGTATTCAAATCACCCACGACCAAACCCATAGGATGTTGGGCCCAAACAGCCAAGGGTGACAACAAAATCAAAGCTGCTGCAATAGCGATTCGTTTCATATTCATAGTACAAGGCCAAAATTAACAAATCTTGGGGCCGTTTAACCCTTGACCAACGATGTTTAACGACAAAAAACATGGGCTTGACCAATGGACGATTAATTTCGCAGCATGTGGTCGTTTGTAAAACGGGTTTTG
The DNA here is from genome assembly GCA_027621365.1 of Bacteroidota bacterium. Lineage (GTDB taxonomy): Bacteria > Bacteroidota > Bacteroidia > NS11-12g > UBA955 > JALRLA01. The sequence continues at coordinate 93,782 of JAQCBH010000006.1, forward strand.
GTCAGTGCTTTGGGCACCTTTATAGGACTGGGTTTATTGGCTTTGGTACTGGTCGGAATTGTCGCTGGCATTTCTTCTTCAGAAGACGAACCTGTTGATTTAGGCAACACGCCTCACATCTTGAGCATTGATCTGAGTTCGGGCATCGCGGAACGCAACGAATCTGACCCTGTTTTGGATCTCATTTCCGACTCCAAAAATCAACCCTTGGGCATTTACCAATGGTCTTTGTTGTTGAAAAACGCGGCCAAAGACCCCAATATTTCGGGCTTGTGGTTGAACTGTGGCAATTATTCTGGCGGATGGGCCCAAGCCCGCGAATTCCGGGAGTTATTGAAGAACTTCAAAACCAGCGGGAAACCCATTTATGCCCACTCCTTCCTCTATTCCGAAGCAGGACTGTACATCGCCAGCGCGTCAAATGTTGTTTCCATCAATCCCAAAGGAATGGTTGAGTTCAACGGAATGGCTAGCCAAATCATCATGTACAAAGGCCTATTGGATAAAATGGGCATTGACGTACAAGTGTTCAAAGTTGGTCAATTCAAAGGAGCCGTCGAACCCTTTATAAACGAAGAGTTATCAGAACCCAACCGGGCTCAAATCAACCAATACCTCAGCGAGTTGTACAAAACCCAAATCCAAGACATGGCCCTCAGCCGTGGCCGAGATTTTGAGGAATTCTGGGCGTTGGCTATGTCGGGTAATACTCCCTTTCCCGAACAGGCCCGCCAACATGGATTGGTAGATACCTTGGAATACGAAGACCAAGCCAAAAAGCATTTTCAATCCCAATTGAAAGGTTCGAAAGACCAGCCTGAAATCACGGCCTCCGACTATTGGAAGAGCTTTGACCACTACCATTATAGTGCTGACAAAATCGTCATTCTATACGCCGATGGAGACATCGTCATGGGAAAAGGAAGCAGCGACCAAATCGGCGACGAATCATTTGTCAAAGAAATTCGCGACTTGGCCCAAAACGAATCCATCAAAGCCGTCGTACTTCGCATCAATAGCCCTGGAGGAAGCAGCTTTGCCTCTGATTTGATTGCCCATGAATTGGCTGAATTGAAACGCAAAAAGCCCCTTATCGTCAGTTTTTCCAATGTCAGTGCAAGCGGCGGATATTACATATCTTGCATGGCTGATAGCATTTTTGCTCAACCGAATTCCATCACGGGTTCTATTGGCGTATTTGCATTGATACCCAACAGTTCCAAGTTGTACAAAGAGACCTTGGGCTTGTCGTATGAAACCGTTGAATTGGGCCAAGAATCGGTAATTATCCGACCCGACAAACCTCTGAGCCCTGGCCAACAAGCCTTGATGCAGCAAAGTGTAGATCGCATTTACGGAGACTTCACCCAGCGGGTATCTAAGGGACGAAATATTCCTCTTGACTCCATTCTAGCTTGGGCACAGGGACGTGTGTACGCAGGCACTGATGCCCTTCAATTGGGGTTGATCGATGGCTTTGGCGGTCTCGACAGAAGTATCCTTTCCGCTCAAAGAATGGCCAAACTCAAAGATTTTCAGATACAGGAATACCCCGTTAAAAAGTCTGTTCTTGAACTATTGATCGAAGGCGAAATGAATTCTTCTGTTCAATCCTACATGTGGTCCAAACTGGGCCTAGATGCTGATGTATTGAAAGATGCCACCTCGGTGCAGCACTTATTCGGCATACAATCTCGCCTTCCTTGGTCGATGCCAAATTGACCTTGGTCGACACGGAAACTTTTAATGTGCAAATAGTTTCCAGCAGCGTTTAAAATAATTACCTTTGAGGCGCTTTATGGAAGTAATGGCGCGAATACAGGCAACGGCAGAACGGCTTTTCAATCGTTTTGGCATTCGCAGCGTCACAATGGATGATGTCGCCAAAGAAATTTCCATTTCCAAAAAAACGCTCTACAAACACTATCCCGACAAGAATGAATTGGTGCGCAGTACCGTTCAAAAAATGCTGGACCGTATGTCCAAGCAATTCACGGTCATTCTCGCTAGCGAGCCCAACCCTATCCTTCAACTGCACGCGATCTCAAGATTCATGATCGACATGTTGGAACACATGAATCCCAGCATGATGTACGACTTGGAAAAATACCACAGGGATTGCTTTGATCTCTTTGTGGAACACAGAGAGATGCATGCACTCCAAAACGCCATGAGCAACTTGGAGGCCGGAAAGTCGCAAGGCCTTTACAGAGAAGACTTGGACAATGACATCATTGCTCGGGCTTTCTATGCCATGATGTTCAACCTTTTAGGTCCCCAAGAATCCTCTTACCAACACCAAGTTGAGAGCAAAAAGCAACTTGTCAATTCACTCATACAGTACCACCTTCATGGCATATGCACCGAAAAGGGCTTAGCCATGGTTCAATCCATCAATTGGAATCAGACAATCACCCATGAACAATAAAATCTTCAGCTTCCTGGCCCTTTGTGGCCTAACCGGACTCGGTATGGCGCAAAGCAGCTTCAGTCTCGACGAAGCCATTGCCTATGGCAAATCGCACAACACCGCCTACATGAATGCAGGCCATGATGTGGCCATCGCCCAAGAAACAGTCAATCAAACCTTGGCCATGGGCTTGCCCCAGATCTCTGCCTCTGGAAATTACCAGCAGTACTTGACCGTACCTGGCTCTTGGATCAAGAATTCATTTTCCACTCAGCCCGGCGCTCCAGAATACATTTTTCTGCAGTTTCAGCAGGCCTATACTTCTTCAGCCAACCTATCGGTCAATCAATTGATTTTTGATGGAACCTATTTTGTTGGTTTAAAGGCCTCGAAAGAATTTGTCAATTTGAGTCAGCTTCAGGAAAATTTGAGTGAACAAAGCCTAAAATCTTCCATTACCAAAGCTTATATCTTGGTAGCCAGCCTTCAAAAGAACCAGGAATTCATTCAGGCCAACAAAGCCAATATCAATCAAAGTTTGCTGGAAATGCGAGCCCTGAACAAAGAAGGATTCACCGAGACTTTGGACGTACAGCGCTTGGAATTGAATTACCGCAACATCGTTTTGCAAGAAGAGAAGCTCAACATGGGCATTGCCATGGCCTTGAATGCCCTCAAACTGCAAATGGGATACCCCATGAACGACGAGCTCAACATCAGCCTCAATTTGGAACAATTGAACAGCAGCATGAGCAGCATCGATGCCGAACTCAACAACTTCAACCCAAGCACACGCCTGGAATACCAATTGTTGAATCAAAGCATTTTGCTCAACGAAATGGACAAAAAGCGCTACCAAATGGGTTACATTCCTCAATTGGTCGGCTTTTACCAGCACCAAGAGACAACTCAGCGTCCAGAATTCAACTTTTTCCAGTCAAACCTGACTCCAAACAACAATTGGGTGCCCTCTAATGCCATTGGTTTGAGCATGCGTTTAACCCTGTTCGACGGATTGAAAACGCCGGCCAAGCTCCGAGAAATCGATCATAAAATTGAAAAAGGCCAGAACGACCTGAGCCAGTTTCAAAATGCGGCATGGTTGCAGTATCAGAACGCCAAACGCAGTTATGAATTGAACTTGACCCAAGCGGAAATCCAAAAAGAGAGTTTGGATTTGGCACAAGACATTTACAACAAATCCCTGCTGAAACTCAAAGAAGGCGTGGGCTCTTCACTGGAAGTGACTCAAGCTGAAACCGAATTAAAAGCGGCTCAAAACAATTATCTCAATGCCATTTACGACCTGGTTTTGTCCAAAGTCGACCTCAAAACTGCCTATGGCTCCCTTTAAACTAGACCCATCCATGAAGAAGATTGCGTATACCCTATTGGCCGCTGTGGCCATTGTTGCTTGTTCATCACCTGAAGGCAACTCACTCGAAGCAAAAAAGAAAGAACTGGAAGACTTGAACAAACAAATTGCGGAGCTCCAAACCCAAGCCAAAAACTTGGAGATGGAGATCCTCGAAATGGATAGTTCAGGCTCTACTGGTAAGTTGGTTGCTGTGCAAGCCTTGAGTTCCAGCTCATTTGAGAGCTATGTTAGTCTTGAAGGCGTTGTCGATGCCGAAGAAAGCACTCTAGCCACGGCTCAAGTACCCGGATTGATCACTCAAGTGTTGGTCAAAGCGGGACAGCGTGTCACCAAAGGTCAAACCTTGGCCCTGTTGGATCAGTCCACCTTGAACAAAAGCCGAATCGAACTCCAGCAAAAATTGGAATTTGCCACGACCGTTTTCGACAAGCAAGCCCGTTTGTGGAGCCAAGGAATTGGCACCGAGATCCAGTATTTGAACGCAAAAAACCAAAAGGAATCATTGGAAAACGCCTTGGAGACCATGAGCGCTCAAATGGATCTATACCGCATCAAATCTCCCATCAATGGCACAGTCGAAGTAGCCGATGTAAAAGTAGGTCAATCAGTAGCTCCAGGAATGCCCTTGTTCCGAGTTGTGAACTTGTCACGTTCCAAAGTGAAGGCTTCTGTATCCGAGAACTACAGCAACTTGATCAAACAAGGAGCCGAAGTTTACCTTCAATTCCCTGACTTGGGTACCGAATGGCACAAAGCCAATATTGACTTTGTTTCCAAATTCATCGACCCCTTGAATCGCACCTTTGGTGTGGAGATTTACTTGAAAGGAGCCAGCATTTCCCAACAAGTAAAACCCAATATGATCGCCAAGTTGCGCATTAGCGAGTACAAAAATGCCAAGGCCATTGCCGTTCCCTCAAACTGCATTCAATACAACGACGAGACGGCATTCATTGTGACCGCCGAACAACAAGGCAATCAGGCCATTGCGAGAATTTGCTCGGTTACTACTGGCAAAAGCAGTGACGGTCTCACCGAGTTGATCAATGGTCAGTTTAGTGATTCCACTACCCTTTCAGAAGGAATGAAGGTTATTACGGCCGGTTTCCAAGAACTCAACGAAGGCCAATTCATCGAAATCAGCAAGCGCTAACCCATGAATTTTAAAGAATTCAAGCCCACCAGCTGGTCGATTGACAACAAGACCAGCATTTATATCCTGTCCCTGTTCATCAGTGTGGCGGGTATATTTTCCTACATCAAGATTCCGAAAGAGCGCTTTCCGGACATCGTGATTCCTACGATTTACGTTCAAACGGTTTATCCGGGATCCTCACCCAAAGACATCGAAAACTTGATCACCAAGCCCATTGAGAAAAAAATCAAGAGCATCAGCGGTGTCAAGCAATTGAAAAGTCAGAGCATTCAAGACTTCTCTATCATTACTGTCGAATTTGACACCGATGTAGAGGTTGCAGAAGCCAAACAAAAGGTCAAGGACGAGGTAGACAAGGCCAAGAGCGACTTGCCTACTGACCTTCCCTCTGACCCCACCGTACAAGAAGTCAATTTCTCTGACATTCCCATTCTGTACATCAACATCAGTGGCAACTACGATTTGCAAACACTGAAGCGCTACGCCGAAATGGCCAAAGACAAAATTGAGTCATTACCAGCCATTTCCAAGGTAGACATGGTGGGTGCATTGGACCGCGAAATTCAGGTCAACCTGGATTTGGCTAAAATGACGGCAGCAGGATTTACCATTGACGATGTTTCTCGTGCCATTCAAATGGAGAATCGACGAATTTCGGGCGGCAACATTGACCTGGATAACATGAAGCGTTCATTGAGCGTCAGTGGCGAATTTGAATCAGCCGATGAAATTGCTCAGATGTCGGTGCGTAGCAACACTGGAGCCACCTTGCGATTGGGCGATTTTGCCGAAGTCGTAGATGGTTTCAAGGAAAAGGAAAGTTATGCTCGTTTGATGGGCAAAAACGTCATCACCTTAAACATTGTCAAGCGTGCCGGAGAGAACTTGATTCAAGCCAGCGATGATTGCCGTGAATTGATCGCGGAATTGCAGGCAGGTCCCTATCCCAAAGATTTGGACGTGGTATTCACCGGTGACCAGAGCACTCAAACACGCATTACTGTTCACGATTTGATCAACACCATCATCATTGGTTTCATTTTGGTGACCTTGATTTTGATGTTCTTCATGGGAGCTACCAATGCGATTTTCGTAGGCTTGTCAGTTCCCCTGTCTTGCTTCATCGCCTTTTTGGTATTGCCCAGTTTGGGATTCTCCTTGAACTTCATCGTTCTTTTCTCCTTTTTGTTGGCCTTAGGCATTGTGGTCGATGACGCCATTGTCGTTATTGAGAATACCCACCGCATTTTCATGAAGGAAAGTTTGAGCATCGTCGATGCCGCTAAAAAGGCAGCTGGAGAAGTTTTCATGCCTGTATTCAGTGGTACTCTGACCACCTTGGCTCCTTTCGTTCCCTTGGCATTCTGGAGCGGCGTGGTAGGTAAATTCATGTTCTTCCTGCCCGTAACCCTGATCATCACCTTACTGGCTTCGCTATTGGTGGCCTATATCATCAACCCCGTTTTTGCGGTTGACTTTATGAAGCGAGACGATGAGCGCCCTGCCATTGGTAGCCCTGAGGCGAAAAAAGCGGTTCGCAAAGCCAGCATCATCATGGGTATCCTCTCTGTCTTTGGCTATGCCCTCGGCGGATTGGGTCTAGGAAACCTGTTTGTATTCCTATACCTCTTGTACATTCTGCACCATTTTTGGCTCAAAGCCTTCATTGATCGTTTCCAACACGTTCACTGGCCCCGCGTTCAGAATTACTACAGCCGTGTGGTTTCTTGGATATTGACCGGGAAACGCCCTATTGCCGTGCTTGCAGCGACCTTTTTGATGTTGATTTTGAGCTTTGTAGCCTTGGGCATTCGCAAACCTGCCGTAGTTTTCTTCCCGCAAGCCGACCCCAACTTTACTTATGTGTATTTAACCATGCCTACTGGAACATCGGCCTCGGCCACCGATAGCGTAACTCGCTTGGCTGAAGAACGAGTGTTCCGCGCTGTGGGTGAAAACAATACGTTGGTGGAGTCTATCATTTCCAACATAGCCGTGGGAGCCTCAGACCCGAACAGCGGTGACCGAACCGTGGCATCCAACAAGAGTAAAATCACCGTTGCCTTTGTGGAATTTTCCAAGCGCAATGGTCAAAGCACCCGAGAGTTGTTGGAAAAAATTCGCACGGAACTCGGTGCATTTCCTGGAGTCGAAATGATCGTAGAACAAGAACGGAATGGCCCTCCTGTGGGCAAAGCGGTCAACGTCGAAATTCGCGGTGACGAGTTCCAAAGTCTGGTTCAAACGGCATCGGCTCTGAAATTGCACATTGAGTCTCAGAAGATACCTGGAGTAGAAGAATTGAAGAGCGACTTTGTTGCCTCTAAGCCTGAGGTTATCATTGACATCGATCGCGAAAAAGCCAATCGAATGGGCATTTCTACCTCTCAAGTGGGTGGCGCCCTTAGAAACAGCATCTACGGCGCTGAACCTAGCAAATTCAAAGACGACAATGAAGACTACCCCATCATGGTTCGTTTGGAGGAGAAAACCGTCAATGACTTGAATGCCTTGTTGAACATGCGCATCTCATACCGAGACATGGTCATGGGTGGTAAAATCAGAGAAATACCGTTGAGCGCCATTGCTACGGCTCGGTACACCAATAGTTATGGTGGAATCAACCGCTTGAACCAAAAGCGAGTCATTACTTTGGCTTCAAACGTACTGCCCGGCTATGCTCCTAACGAAGTGGTGGCCCAAGTTCAGAAGGCCATCGATCGCTTTGAAAAGCCCGAAGGCCTAGCCATTGAAATGACGGGTGAACAAGAAAAGCAAAAGGAAACCGGAGCTTTCTTGGGAACAGCGCTGATGACCAGTATTGCCTTGATCATCATCATTCTAGTGACCCAATTCAACTCCATCTCCAAGCCTCTCATCATTTTGTCTGAGATTTTGTTCTCTGTCATCGGTGTATTGTTGGGCTATGCCATCACGGGCATGTCCTTCTCCATCATCATGACCGGCATTGGTATTGTGGCCTTGGCGGGTATTGTGGTGCGAAACGGCATTCTGATGGTCGAATTTGCCGATCAGTTGATCGCAGAGGGAATGCCCTTGCGCGAAGCCTTGATTGAAGCAGGAAGAGCGCGTATGACTCCTGTATTATTGACAGCTGCTACCACATCGTTGGGATTGATTCCTTTGGCTGTAGGTCTGAATATGGACTTTGTGACCCTATTCACCTATGGCAACCCCCATTTGTACTTTGGTGGAGATAGCGTAGCTTTCTGGGGCCCCTTGAGCTGGACCATGATTTTCGGTTTGTCGTTCGCCACCTTCTTGACCCTGGTTTTGGTACCGGCCCTTTACTACCTAAATGAAAAAGCCCAAGCCCGTCTCAAGCGCTTGTTCTAAGCTTGATGGGCTAGTGTGAAAAACC
>JAQCBH010000027.1 GCA_027621365.1 Bacteroidota bacterium
AAAATTGCCTGCAAATCCCGGATTCTATTTCTGCATGGATGAGCGAGGCCAACGTCTACCCCTCTGGGTTCGTTAACCCAATTTATCGGGGTTGTCTTTGAGAAATTGCGCCCAAGACGAAGCTTTTGATTTGCCTCGACCGCTACCGGTCGCTTGACCGCTTTTGTTCTCTCCGAACTTGCGAGGGCTGAATTGGTACAAATGGCAAAGCGCAGCCGCCAAGCCATCTGAAGCGTCAAGGGTCTCGGGCCGCTGTTCAAATTTGAACTCAGCCGTCAGCATGGCCAATACCTGTTCTTTGGAGGCATTTCCATTGCCGGCAATCGACTGCTTGATCTTGCGAGGAACGTATTCATAGACCGGCAACTGCTTGGAAATGGCAGCCGCTATGGCCACTCCCTGAGCCCGACCCAACTTCAGCATACTCTGTACATTCTTACCATAAAATGGGGCCTCAATCGCCACTTCGGTAACCTCAAACCCTTCGACCAATTGCACGATGCGCTCAAAAATGTGAAAGAGCTTTTGGCCATGGTCCTCAATTTTACCCAAGCGCAATACACCCAGGCTGAGCAATTCGGCCTTTTTGCCATCAGCCCGAATGATGCCGTAACCCAACAAGTTGGTACCCGGATCAATGCCCAATATGATGCGCCCTTCGCTCATGACACAAAGATGCAGAAAGGGCCACAGAATGCGGGGAAAAAACCCGAAATTTGCCCCAGCAAATTGGAAAATAGAGACATGGCCTTTGATTTAGACTTAATCCAAAACGTATACGCCCGCATGCCGGAGCGCGTTCAAGCCGCCCGCCAATTGTTGGGCCGCCCCTTGACCTTGACGGAAAAAATCCTCTACAACCACTTGTGGGAGAATCCCGTAGGGGCCGCCTATCAGCGCGGCAACGATTACGTTGATTTCGCTCCTGATCGCGTAGCCATGCAAGACGCCACGGCTCAAATGGCTTTGTTGCAATTCATGCAGGCCGGTCGCCCCAAGGTGGCGGTTCCTTCTACGGTGCATTGCGACCACTTGATCACGGCCCAAGTGGGTGCAGATAAGGATTTGGCCATCGCCAACGAAGAGAGCAAAGAGGTGTACAACTTCTTGGCCTCTGTATCCAATAAATACGGCATCGGTTTTTGGAAGCCCGGCGCGGGCATCATTCACCAGGTGGTGTTGGAAAACTACGCATTCCCAGGCGGTATGATGATCGGAACTGACAGCCACACGGTGAACGCCGGTGGTTTGGGCATGGTCGCCATCGGTGTCGGTGGTGCTGATGCTTGCGACGTTATGGCTGGATTGCCTTGGGAGCTCAAATGGCCCAAGTTGATCGGTGTAAAATTGACGGGCAAGCTCAGCGGATGGGCCGCTCCCAAAGACATCATTTTGAAAGTAGCGGGCATCTTGACTGTAAAAGGTGGAACCGGCTGCATCGTGGAATACTTCGGCGAAGGCGCCAATGCGTTGAGCTGCACCGGTAAAGGCACCATTTGCAACATGGGTGCTGAAATTGGAGCAACCACTTCTACGTTTGGATACGACGAATCTATGGAGCGCTACTTGCGCGCCACAGGCCGTGCCGAAGTCGCTGATTTGGCCAACGGCATTCGCGAGCATTTGAATGGCGATGCCGAGGTTTACGCGAACCCTGAGCAATACTTCGATCAGGTGATCGAAATCAATTTGGACGAATTGGAGCCCCATTTGAACGGCCCCTTCACTCCTGACTTGGCTACGCCTATTTCCAAAATGAAGGAAGTAGCCGCCGCCAATGGATGGCCCACCAAGGTAGAAGTAGGATTGATCGGATCTTGCACCAACTCTTCCTACGAAGACATCAGCCGCGCGGAAAGTTTGGCCCAACAGGTCGCCGCTAAAAACTTGAGGACCAAAGCTGAATTCACCATTACCCCTGGTTCTGAGGTGGTTCGCTATACCATCGAGCGCGACGGCTTCTTGGAAACATTCGACCAAATTGGAGCCAAAGTGTTTGCAAACGCTTGTGGTCCTTGCATCGGCATGTGGAACCGCGCAGGCGCTGACAAACAAGAGAAGAATACCATTGTTCACTCCTTCAACCGCAACTTCGCCAAGCGCGCTGACGGAAACCCCAATACCTACGCTTTTGTAGGCTCTCCTGAATTGGTAACGGCATTGGCCATTGCCGGTGATTTGACATTCAACCCCTTGACCGACTCCTTGATCAACGAAAAGGGCGAATCGGTCATGTTGGATGCCCCAACGGGAGATGAATTGCCCAGCAAAGGCTTTGATGCTGAAGATCCTGGATACGTGGCTCCCGCTGCCGACGGATCAGGTGTTTCTGTTGACGTAGCACCTGACTCCAAGCGCTTGCAGTTGCTGGATCCTTTCCAACCCTGGGAAGGCAGCGATTTGCACGGTTTGAAGTTGTTGATCAAAGCCAAAGGAAAGTGCACAACTGACCACATCTCCATGGCTGGACCTTGGTTGAAATTCCGTGGTCACTTGGACAACATCAGCGACAACTTGCTGATTGGTGCCATCAACTTCTTCAACGAGAAGCCCAACGAAGTGAAAAACCAACTCACCGGCCAATACGGTCCTGTACCTCATACTCAACGCGCCTACAAAGCCGCCGGAATCGGTTCTTTGGTGGTAGGTGACGAGAACTACGGTGAAGGCTCAAGCCGCGAACACGCTGCCATGGAGCCTCGCCACCTGGGCGTTCGCGCTGTACTGGTGAAGAGCTTCGCCCGTATTCACGAAACAAACTTGAAAAAGCAAGGCATGTTGGCCTTGACCTTTGACAACAAGGCTGATTACGACAAAATCCAAGAGAATGACAACATCGACATCTTGGGCTTGACCGAATTTGCCCCTGGAAAATCCTTGAACTTGGTATTGAACCACGAAGACGGCAGTTCCGATACCATCACGGTGAACCACAGCTACAACGAACAACAAATCGAGTGGTTCAAAGCCGGTGGAGCCTTGAACATCATTCGCAAAGGCGTAGCCTAAGGCCATGAGCCAGGGAATGAATAACCCCATTTCCTTGATACGAGCCTCCATGAGCGCCCAGCCTTACGGCTGGGCGCTTGGTGTTTTTATCGCCTTTCGCGTTTTTGCCTTTGCCTACTTCAACGGCAATTACATCGATTCCGATCAGTGCGTATTGGCTCAACAAGCTGAAGATTTTAGCCGGGGCCTGTTTTACTCGCCCTATTTCTACGGGCAAGGCTACAACCTATCGATTGAAGCTTTGCTCGCCTCGCCCTTGATCCAGTTGGGCCTCAATCCCTTGTGGGCCTTACCCTTGATCACCGCCGCATTATCAGCCCTGCCTTGGGTGCTGTTTTCGCAAATTCCGACCAAACCCCAGCACAAAGCTTGGATACTGTTGAGCTCCTTTTTGTGGCCCATTTCCTACATCCAGATCAGCTTGATGCCTCGTGGCTTTGTTCAAGGCATTGCTTTGGCTTCAATCGGGCTATTCGCGTTCGCCAAAGGGGTGAGAGGGCGATGGTCCATTTTCGCCTTTCTATCTTGTGCCGCCCTCTTGGCCAATCCCAATTCGGCGCTCTTGTTAGCCGCGGCCTTACCCTTTGTGCTGAAAGCCCTCAAGCCACGAGATCTATTGCCTGTAACTTTGGGCATAGTCCCCGCTGCTGGCCTATTTGGGGCCTTGCATTCTTGGAGTTCCGAACTGGCAACCTTTTGGGTTCATGGCAATCCCAACCTCTCATGGACCTCGGCAGTGGCCATCGAAAATCTCAGTGCCTTGCCTCAGAGATTGCAGCACTTGATTTGGCTTCCGGGGTGGGGAGGTCTTGCTTTGAGTTTGGTCTTCTTGACCTGGCTGTTGATTCGCTTCCAAGCCCATCATGTGGGCCTCGTTTTGCTGCTGGTCTTGCTCGCTTCGATGGGCTCAGCCAAATTGACCGATGGAACAGCCAACATCTTTTATTCGTACGGACGCTTCTTTTTGGCCATACCTCCAGCCTTGGCCTTTGCCATTGCGGTGGGTAAAGCGCAGACCAAATTCAGTTTTCACCCTCTGTGGCTACCCTTAAGCGCCGCATACGCTTTTGGACTGTGGCACTTCAGCAGCATTCGCCATTTTGGAAATGTATACTGCCCCGTCATGGTTTACCACCGAGCCACTTTTCAAGACCATGCCCAAGAAGTATGGCAGGCGAGTGAGTCGTCTGATTGCATCATCATAGGCAATCACTGGGTCATAGAAGCCGGCAGTCAGGGCTTTGGTTTGGTAGAAGACCTTCCCCCATCCTTTCGACCTGTATACGAACGACGCCTGTTCGAACTGCTGCCTTTGTTGGACAAAAGCTGCGATGAAATCCTCTTGCTGGACATCGAATTGGATAAGCGCCCCGAAGTGCGCAAACACCCCGATTTGGTTTGGACTGAAATCCCCAGCGAATTAGGCACCTTGTACCAAATTCGCACAAATCGCGAAAAAACGCTGCGCGAATTGTTGCAAATTCTGCAACTCACGAGCCCTAATTGGGATCAGAAAACTCATCCCTGACGGCCGAAAAATCGGCGAAATTCTGCCACTGAATCGTCCCAACTTGGACTCTACGGCAGTCAATTAACGGCCAGCAAATCGTCGAATGGCCTCTCGGGTATAAAGCTGTGCGCAAGCGTGCATGTTCCCGGGATCGCGCTGGAATCCGTTGCCATTTCGAACCACGATCATGTCCAGTTCAGGAATGCAAATGACGAACTGGCCTAAGTGACCTTGAAAGCAAGACAGCTTGTAGGTTTTGCCTCCTTCTTCCAAATCAAACAACCAAAAAGAATGGCCGTATTTGTGGGTCATTTCTCCGCCTAAACCGGGCAACTTGATCTCATCCAAAGGAATCTGAGCCATCGCTAAAAAGGCAGAGTCCACCAAGCCTTCGCCATGGTGCAAGACCAATCGTCCCAATTTGGCAAAATCGCGAGAACGAGCGTCGAAGCAACAGTAATTCAGCTCTTTTCCGTTTTCTCGGTCCAGCTGCCAAAGGGCGGGAGCCTCGGCTCCAATTTTCGACCACAACTCGCGTGAAGCAAAGGCTGAAAGTGACTCACCCAGGGCTTGACTTAAAGCCAAACCCACCAACTGAGTGGCCCCACTTTGATATTCGTAATGGGTTCCGGGTTGGCGAACGACCGCAATTTCACGCATGGTCGCTTCAATATCCGATCCGTAATAGGCACGGGCTGTTATACCCATAGGGGCCGTATAACTCTCATTCCATTCCAGGCCCGCTGTCATGGTGATCAGATGGCGCAAAGTCAAGGCTTTAGCATGGGCTTCGTACTCGGGATTTTTTTGGCCAGCCAATTCGCCTACCCATGGCAGATAAGTTCGTACAGGCTCATCCCACGAAGGAATTTTACCTTGCTGAATGGCGATTTGTACGAGCATGGCCGTAATGGTTTTGGCCATAGAAAAGGAATTCGCTTTTTCTTCTTCGCCAAAAGGATCGAAGTAACGCTCCATCACCAAGGTATCTCGAAGAACAACCAAATAGGAGCCGCTATTCGTGCTCTCCAACATGGTTTGCATTTCCTCGCTGATGGGCTGCTCGAACCGATCTTCAGCCAAAGCAAAGGGCCGAATCGCCTTGGGATCGTTCGCTATTTCACGGGTATCAAAGTCTTTCCAATCCAAGTAATGCGAGGTGGTTTGACCACGCAAATAGGTCAACTCAATTCCTTTGATCAAATAGCGGTAGGGAGACAACCACATCAAAAAAACCAACAAGCCCAATGTGGCCGCGACGTACAAAAAGGTTCGAAGTACCTTGTTCATGACATCAATGTTACGTAAAACCCCCTGAAATCGGGTAAATTTGTACGATGCCCATGTTGAAAAAATCTGCACCCTTTGTTTTGCTCATTGCTTTGTTTCTCTTGCCTTTGGCCGGAATATTCTTGACTCCCAATGAGGCCCAATGGAATCAGAGCGAGCACCCAGGATACCAACAGCAGTGGTTGGAAGAAAAACGAAGTGCCGATGGCACATGGCCTAGCTTCATGCGCAGCGCCTGGGCCAAAGCTGATCGAGCCCTGAGCGTTCGCAACCGTGCTGGATTTTTTGATACTATTTTGGAACTTGGCCCCCGCGACGTAGGAGGCAGAACCCGATCCATGTGGGTGGATCCGACCAACCCCAATGTTTATTTGGCAGCGGCCATTTCTGGAGGAATTTGGCGCAGTGAAGACGCGGGCAACAACTGGACACCATTGAATGATCATGAAGTAAATCTGATGGCGAGTTGCCTTACCCACAACCCGAAAAACCCCAAGTTGGTTTATTACGGAACAGGTGAAAGCCGAGCCAATAGCGCCGATGTGGACGGAGATGGAGTTTTCAAAAGCACCGATGGGGGCAAGTCTTTTACCCAACTCTCAAGCACTGTGGGCAAAGCCGGATTTTCTGATATCTGGGACATTGCTCATTCCCATACCGACAGCCTCACCCTGTTTGTAGGCAGCCATACCCAAGGATTGCTTCGCAGCACAGATGGCGGTTCTTCTTGGGAAACCGCTTTCAACGGAGGCAACAAACAAGTCAACAATGTCATTTGCTTGCCCAGCGGCCGAGTGATCTTGAGCATGCAATCGAACCAAGTTTATTACAGCGATGAGAATGGAGCTCCTGGCAGTTTTGTAAAAGCAGAGTTCACCAATATGCCCGTAGCGGGAACCTACCGCCGCATCCAAATGGGTTATTGCGCCACCTATTCGAAGGTCATGTATGCCGTTTTCGAAGGGTTTGGATTTTCAGACCCTCCAGCAGCCTTTTTCAAGAGTAGCGATGGCGGCGCCAATTGGACGGCCCAACGCACACCTACCGACATGGGAGCGGGGTACCAAGCCTATTGCGTCATGCTCGGCGTTCACCCAACTGACAGCAATTCAGTTGTTGTAGGAGGCGTAAACATTACCGAGACTCGTGATGGGGGACAGACCTGGATCAAAAAACAAACTGGGCATTCCGATCACCACTCTTATTATGCCTTGGACAACAACCAATACCTTATTGGCACGGATGGCGGTGTGTTCCGCTATCGCTGGGGAAATACGCAAATCCAAGCCAATTTGAACGCTGGATATCAGGTAACCCAATTCTATGCCGGGGGCATGGGTTACGAAGGATACACGGCCATTGCAGGCGCCCAAGATAACGGGACTCACGTGTCAACCGGCCGTTTGGTTTCTCGTAAATTTTACGGAGCAGACGGAGCCTATTGCCACATTGGTCAGCAAGATGGCTCTGTAGCGTATCTATCTACTCAAAATGACGGCATACGCCGAGTGCCCAACTTCAATCCTCTGAGCCCTCCCAGTTGGCAACAAACAGTAGGAATCAACGATAGCCGCTTTGCCAGCGATGGCGTTGACTTCATCAACCTATATGAATTGAGCGATTTTGATCAGGGGCAACTGTACTACCGAACCAACCGATACTTGTACCAGAGCACTGATATGGGTACATCTTGGACCCAACTGTCCAAGATTCGCACAGGTATTAAAGCGATTGCTATTTCTTATGCTCAAAATCCTATTGTCTATTTTGGAGGGTCAGCCGCTCAATTGTACCGCATCGACAGCGCTCTTTCTTCCACTCCTGGAACTGAAGTTTCCTTGAACAATAGCATACCCAGCGCGGTCACCAATGATGTCATCAAAGGCATTTCCTTGTTCCCGAATGATCCGAACAGTTGCTACATTGCCTTGTCCAATTATAGCACCCAACCTCGAATTTGGAGAGGCCGCAACTTGGATAACAACCCCACTTGGGAAGAAGTATCTTCAGGACTGCCTGCAGGACTGCCAGTGAATCACGTGGCCTGTGACCCAAACGATCCTGAAAACCGCATTTTTGCCGCCACCGATTACGGTTTCTACTACACCCTTGACGGAGGCAAAACCTGGGAAAAACACTACGGCATTCCCTCTGTAGCCGTGCACCAGATCAAAATGCGCGCCTCTGATCGCACCTTGTTCTTGTTCACACACGGCCGTGGAATGTGGGCCATCAAACTCAAGCCCGAAGTGAATGCCATTCGCCCAGTGAGTGAGAACCTGGCCTTAAGCCTGTATCCCAACCCGGCCCAAGCGCAGATTCAGATTCAGGCCGTTGAGACACTCCAATACCGCGTATTCAACACCCAAGGTCAGCAGGTTTTGCAAGGCACTTGGGCAGCCGGTACTCAACGATTGAACATTGAAAACCTGGCTTCAGGAACCTATTTCATTCGAGCCTCAGGAGCCAATAAAACCTATACCCAATCGTTCATCAAACAACCATGAACCCACAGGTAGAGGAGAAAGACCTCAAAGCCCTGGAAGCTGAAATCAATGAACTCAACGACATGCTGCGCGAGGTCAGCGATGACGTTCGTGCTGCCGGTTTTAGTCAATATCCGCTGTTTGTGGCGCACCAAGAAGTGAAATCAGTAGGCGATTGCATCCTGGATCGCACGGAATTTGACTTCCCTTACTCGATCAACGCCACGACCCTGGAACGATTCATGGAATTGGGTTTGCTGAGCGAGGACCGAAAGGAAGCCTTTACCAAAGCTTGGGGAGATCCCGCCACCACCCTTTGCGTATTTTGGGTCAATGGTGAGCACACCCGATTCATTTTCAAACCCTTCAAATCATGAGCAATACGGCCCGCATTGACATCGTAGTGTTGAACTACAACACGCGTGACTTGCTGGCCCAATGCCTGCCCGTGGTGCTTCGCGAATCGCAAATTCCGGGCGCGCGAGTCGTAGTGGTTGACAACCATAGTAATGATGGCAGCGCCGATTACGTGCGCCATCATTTCCCCGAGATTCATCTGATAGAGTTGCCCGAAAATGCCGGTTATGCCGGTGGCTACAACCAGGCCTTGGCTCAATTGGATGCCGACTATTTTGTATTGCTCAACAGCGATGCCGAACCCGGTCCCAATTGGTTGACGCCTTTGTTGCAAATGGCAGAAAACACGCCTCAATTTGGGGCGGCTCAACCCCATATCCTCGACTATTATCAGCGAGACAAGTTCGAATATGCCGGTGCCGCCGGCGGATACATGGACCGCTTCGGATACCCCTTCTGCCGCGGAAGAATCTTTGGACAAGTCGAAAAAAATGAGGGGCAATACAACCAATCCCAACCTATTTTTTGGGCTACCGGAGCCGCTTTGTTTGTCAAACGACAGGCTTGGCTTGAGGCTGGAGGTTTGGACGAGGCTTTTTTTGCTCACTTCGAGGAAATCGACTTGTGCTGGCGTTTGCAACTCAAAGGGTACAGCATTTGGTCCTGTGCCGATAGTGTTGTCTATCACATGGGTGGAGGCACTCTGGCCAATCAAAGTCCCCGAAAGACCTACCTCAACTTTCGCAACAACTTGCTTATGTTGTACAAGAATCTACCCATAGAGTTGGCCAACAAGCGCATTCTTCAGCGCAAATTGATGGATGGACTAGCCGCCATCCTTTTCTTGTTGCAAGGCAAACCCCAGTTGATCATTCAGATCATCAAAGCTCACCGAGATTTTGACCGGAGCAAGCATCAATTTCAGCGAAGTCAAAACCCTGTTCCCATCGCGCAATTGAAGGGAACCTTGAACGCGAGTTTGGTCTTTGGCTATTTCTTGCAAGGGAAAAAAACCTGGACCGCTTGGTCCCAAAACCAACAGGTTCACTAAGCCCCTGAACGCGGGTGGTATTTCAGCAAGGTCTCGGATAAGAAACTACGATCCAGGTGGGTGTAAATCTCGGTAGTCGTGATGGACTCGTGACCCAGCATTTCTTGAACCGCCCGCAGGTCAGCGCCAGCCTCGACCAAGTGTGTGGCAAAACTGTGCCGGAAGGTATGAGGGGAGATGATCTTTTGTATTCCCGCTTTTTGCGCGCAGCGTTTGATTAGTAAAAACACCGACTGCCTTGACAAAGCAGCCCCTCTGCGATTGAGAAAAAGCACATCTCTATGGGCGTCTTGTATGTTCATGTGACGCCGAATGTTATCGTAATACAAGGTGATGTGCTTAAGTGCCCTTGCCCCGATGGGTACCAATCGCTCCTTATTGCCTTTTCCCAAAACCTGAACATAGCCCTCTTCTTTGTGCACCTGGGTACTTCTCAACTGCACCAGTTCCGATACCCGCAGACCACAGCTGTACAAGGTTTCTAGCATGGCCACATCGCGCTCGCCTTCCTCTTTGCTGCGGTCCACACTGGCGATCATGGCATCGATCTCATCGGGTGACAAGACCACGGGTAGTTTGCGCCCAATTTTGGGAGGCTCTACAAAATCAGCGGGGCTCTCAGCCAAGGCCTGCTCCATCACCCAGAACTTGTAAAAAGAGCGAAGACCCGACACGACACGAGCCTGACTGCTAGCCTCGAACCCTAACTGAGACAAGCCAGCAACAAACGATTCCAAATCAGCCTGTTTGACTTGCATGGGCCCTATCGAACGGGGCTCAGCCCAAAACTGCAGTTTTTGGATGTCGCGGCGATACGCTTCGATGGAGTTGCTGGACAAGGAGCGTTCCAACAATAGGTATTGCAAGAACGGCTGTATGGCCTTGTCCCAATTCATTTGCTTTACTGAAATTCAGCGTGTGCCACTTGTACGATGTTCCCCGTACTGTTGTCGATGATCCAAACCAAGGCGCTCAAATTTTCGGCTTTCCAGTTGGTTCGCCGAGGCACATACATGTGTTTTTCTACTGTGACTCCGGCCACAGCATTCAAGGAAGCCGGAATGGTCATGGCATCGCCCAAGGCCGAACCTTTGACTGCGCGCAAAACATGATCATGCTCGTATTCATCGGTGTATCCGCCGGGAGCATCAACATCTGATTGCTTCCCAATGATGTGGCTTTCCAAAATACCCACTACCCAGCTGTAATTGCTGCTGAGATCGGTGTTCGCAGTAGCTTTGACTTCCAAACGGCCCCGGTCTTCATCGGCCTGCCATTCGGTGCGCAGTTCCAAGTTCCAAATCGATGGCTTGGCCAATTCGTCTTGCACCATCAAGGGCCAAGATGTCGAACTCACCAAACGATTCCCAGACCCATCGGGCGCGTAATTCACACTACCGATGGGCAAGGAAATCACCGAACCCAAGGAGTTGATGATTTGGGTAGCATCTTCATTTGATAGCGTGTCAAACCCGGGCCAGGGACGAGTCAACGATGCGGGAGAACTGGCATACAAGGCCACCGCTTCTACCCTTCCTGGATATTGATTAACTAGATCTTTGGCCACTTTGGCTGCCCTGGGACAATTGTTGCAACGAACACCGGTCACATCAATGACCAAGGCTGTCTTGGCTTGTGGGCTCGGTGCAGCAGACATGTAGACCGTGTCCAACAAGGGTTTTTCGGTAAACTTGATATAGGGGGGTTCTTCCTCACAAGAGTCAAAGAGTGCAATGGCACACAAACTCAGCAACGTGGCTTTTCGCATGGTAACGAAGGTACAAAACCGATTGCACTTAATTTTGTTCTACACCTATGCGCTTCACTGCTCTTATTCTTGGAATGGGAACCCTGTTGAGTTCCTGTTTTTTTGGAAAACCCAAAATGGCCAACCCCAATATGACCCAAACTCCTAGCACTTCCGTTTTCGACATCTCCATCAATGCCTTGGATGGCAGCCCCATGGATTTGTCTGTCTTCAAAGGCAAAAAAATCTTGATCGTCAATACCGCCAGCGAGTGCGGATACACACCTCAATACGAAGGCCTACAAGCCTTGTATGAAGCCAACAAGGAACAATTGGTCGTATTGGGCTGCCCCTGCAACCAATTCGGAGGGCAAGAGCCCGGTAGCGCCGAACAAATTGCGAGTTTTTGCAGCAGCCGCTTCCAAGTCAGCTTTCCCATGACCGAAAAAATTGATGTCAATGGCGACGGGCAGCACGCGCTGTACAAATGGTTGTGCAACAAGAGCCAAAATGGAGCCTTGGATGCCAGTGTCAGTTGGAACTTCAACAAATTCCTTTTGGACGAAAACGGGCAAATGATGGCGTATTATCCATCAAACATCAGCCCCAATGACCCCGATTTGCTGGCTGCCATCAATCGCTAATTCCCGCAAGGCATTTTAGCCCTTGTGCCGTATTTTTGCGGCACTTCATTCTCATGAGCATTCTCGTCAATAAAGATTCCAAGATTGTGGTTCAAGGATTCACCGGTAACGAGGGAACCTTTCACGCCACCCAAATGATCGAATACGGCACCAACGTTGTCGGAGGTGTAACCCCAGGCAAAGGCGGTAGCTTGCACTTGGATCGCCCCGTTTTTAACACCGTTCAAGAAGCGGTAAAAGGCACAGGCGCCAACGTCAGCATCATTTTTGTCCCCCCCGCATTTGCCGCTGACGCCATCATGGAAGCTGCTGACGCAGGAATCAAGGTGATTGTTTGCATCACAGAAGGAATTCCCACCAAAGACATGGTGATGGTCAAAGCTTACTTGAGCGACAAAGATTGCACCTTGATTGGCCCCAACTGCCCCGGCATCATCACTCCTGGTGAAGCTAAAATTGGCATCATGCCCGGATTTATCTTCAAAAAGGGTCATATCGGCGTGGTTTCCAAGTCAGGAACCTTGACTTACGAAGCCGTTGACCAGTTGACCAAATTGGGATTGGGACAAAGCACGGCCATCGGCATTGGTGGTGACCCCATCATCGGCACAACCACCAAGGAAGCGGTTGAGATGTTCATGAACGACCCCGACACCCATGGCATTGTCATGATTGGTGAAATCGGAGGGGGCATGGAAGCCGAAGCCGCTCGCTGGATCAAAGAACACGGAACCAAACCCGTTGTTGGATTCATCGCTGGTCAGACAGCCCCTCCAGGCCGTCGCATGGGTCACGCTGGAGCCATCGTAGGTGGAAAAGACGACACCGCTGCTGCAAAAATGGCCATCATGGCTGAGTGCGGTATTCACGTGGTCGATTCACCTGCTGAAATCGGACAGAAAATGTTTGATGTGTTGAACGGATAATTCTCGGACGCATTCCATAAAAAAGCCGGCTTTGCAGCCGGCTTTTTTGTTGACCTACATTCTTATCGAGTCAGGTCAATAACTTCCACATCTTCGTGTGCTGCCGCATTCCATTCGAAATAGGAATCAGCCAAGGCTTGATTGGTGGCAAAGGTTTTTAGATCCAACTCAATGATCACTTCCGTGCCGTTCTTGTTGTGTTGAATCATTCGCTGGATTTTACCGGATGTTTTTTCAACTTCTAAACGTATCCATGACCATGAATAATTTTTACTTCGATTAGGTACCATATGGATAACATCACAAACACTCCCAGCCCTCGAAATTTCTCCTTCATGCAACGATTTAAAATCTCTTTTATATATGGTGAATAAATCACTGGGATCAATGCCGCTATTCTTATTTTTAAAAGTGTCTTTGTTGACCTCAAAATCGCCTTTTACATAAGTCCATATATACTTAGAATTGCAAAAAATTTCTTGTTCTCCATAGTCCAACTTAAATTTCTTGCCCTTCATCCAAATTTGACCTTTTGATTTGGACTCCTTTCCATTCATTGCTTTGGAAACTAGAGTAAATTTAGAACTAATGGTCTTATAAGTCTGATAATCTCTAGAGACCCGTTTGAGGATTTCTTTAGATTTAGTATCACTTCCCGTTGAATTCTCCTTCTGTTTAGCTAGTTCAGGAGAATTTACACTATCAATCACCAATGAATCGACCTGTATCGAACTAGAATCAACCGTCAAAGTAGCCGGAATCGTGCTTTCACCTAAATCCTTTTTTTCTTCCCTTAATGCTTGTCCTGAAGTATCTAATTGACAATTGGCAGCAACGAAAATAAGCGGTAGAACTATTGTCCAAATTTTGAACTTTCTCATTTTATTATTCTTCGAATATCTTGAAACCAAGACACCTTAACATTTCATATCGATTAACGAGTTCAAAATTAGTCCAAGTTGTCCAAAAAGTGCTCTAAACTCATCTCATCAGGTATCAATACTTCTCTGGCCTTGCTGCCTTGATTCGCTCCGACAACCCCAGCATCTTCCAACTGATCCATTAATCGGCCGGCACGGTTGTACCCAATTTTCAATTTGCGCTGAATCATGCTGGTCGAACCTACTTGATTCTGCACCACCACACGGGCTGCATCGGCAAAGAGACTGTCTCGCTCATCGGGATCAAAGTTGCCGCCTCCGCTCAGGCTACCGCCTTCTTCTTTCACCTCTGGCAACACATAGGCCATCGAATAGGCTCGTTGTTCTCCAATGAATTCACAAACCCTTTCTACCTCTGGAGTGTCAACAAAAGGACATTGCAGGCGAATCATGTCGCTTCCACCTGAATACAACATGTCTCCTTTGCCTATCAATTGGTCAGCACCGTTGGCATCCAAGATGGTTCGAGAGTCAATCTTAGAGGTCACACGGAAAGCAATTCGCGCAGGGAAGTTGGCCTTGATCATACCCGTGATGACGTTTACAGACGGGCGCTGAGTCGCCAAAATCAAGTGAATACCAATGGCACGGGCCAGCTGAGCCAATCGCGCTATGGGTGTTTCCACCTCTTTGCCTGCGGTCATGATCAAGTCGGCTACCTCATCGATGACGACCACGATGTAGGGCAAATGCCTATGGCCGTTTTCGGGGTTCAACTTGCGCTCCTTGAATTTGGCATTGTATTCTATGATGTTTCGCACCATGGCGTCTTGAAGGAGCTTGTAACGATCGTCCATCTCCACACAGAGCGAATTCAGCGTATTGATGACCTTGGAATTGTCGGTTATAATCGCGTCTCCATCGCCCGGCAACTTGGCCAAGAAATGGCGTTCAATTTTGTTGAACAGGGTCAATTCCACCTTCTTCGGATCGACCAAAACAAACTTCACGTAGGCCGGATGCTTTTTGTACAACAGCGACACAAGTATGGCATTCAAGCCCACTGACTTACCCTGACCGGTGGCACCGGCCATCAAAAGGTGCGGCATTTTGGTCAAATCGGCCACAAAAATCTCGTTCGAAATGGTCTTACCCAGAACGACAGGCAAGGCAGCATCGCTTTCTTGGAACTTCTTAGAAGCCAAGACCGTTCTCATGGGCACCATCTCAGGATTGCGGTTGGGCACCTCGATACCAATGGTACCGCGACCCGGTATGGGCGCAATGATTCGAATACCCAGAGCCGCCAAACTCAGAGCGATGTCATCTTCCAAGTTCTTGATTTTGGAGATCTTCACACCGGGTGCAGGCACAATCTCATACAGGGTTACAGTAGGACCAATGCTCGCCTTGATACTGGAAATGCCAATCTTATAGTTTTCCAGCGTGGTGGTGATCAGGTCCTTGCTCTTGGCGATTTCTGCCATGTCAATTTCCTGTTTGCCCTGGTCGTAATCTTTCAATAGATCCAAGCTTGGGAATCGATAGTTGCTCAATTCCAAGGTGGGATCAAACAGCGTATCTAGCCCAAATCGCTTCTTTTCCCCAAAGGGATCCCCTTGGTTTTCATCGACCGTTTCCTCTTCGTTCTGGGTCAAATCTTGAACTTGAAAACCCAAATCCAAACTCACTTCAGTGGCTGAATCCTGAACCTCTTCTTGGTCTGGCTGAACTTCAATGGGAGCAACTTCAGCACTTTCCGGCTGACCAAAGAACAACTCTTCCGGCTCTTGGTAAGCGGCGGGTTTGATCTCTACAGGTGCATCTTGCGCTGGCTCTTCATCCTTGCGTTTCAGGATGATTTGATTCAGGTCTTGGGCTGGGTCTTCCTTTTCCTCTTCAGGAGCCAATTGGTATTCCCCTTCTTCCGGATCGTCAATGATGATGCGAGCCTCGTGATCGGCAGAGGTCGATTCTTCAGACTCCGTCTCATCGGCCAATTCTCCCTCCTCCTCAATCAAGGCGTCCAAACTGCTTTCAACGGCTGTGCGAAGCTGCATTTTGCGGAAGGGATTCATATTCAAAAAGAGCATGGAATAAACAACCGCATAGGCTGCGATGAACAGAAAAGTCCCGATTCCTCCAATGGCATCTTGCAATTTCTGTACCGAGTAATACCCAAATGCGCCGCCAAGCACAGGCTGCCAAGTTTGAAATATGAAGCCCAAAAACAAGGAGAACCAAAGGGTAAACAGAACGCTGTGAATGGCAATGCGCAGCAGTGAAAACGGGCGATAATCGAACAGCAATTGAAGGCCTGCAAAAGCCGTCAACGGCAGCAAGGCGAATGCCCCCAATCCAAAACCGTTGTGCACGAAACTGAAGGCCAATCGCGCGCCCAAATAGCCCATGGCATTGGCGATTTTACCCTGGTGCTCTCGAAAGGCCTCCCAATCGCCATCGGCGAGAAAACTCTGATCTCGGGTCCATGAAAAGAAGAAACTGATGAAGCTGATGAACAGGATAGCCGTGAACACCAACAGCAAAAAGCCCACAGCTTTTCGGGTGGGTTCGTGCTGCAAGGTAGCCGCATTCCACAAGTCCTGGCCACTGATTCGCTCTTGCGTATCACCCGGCTTTTCCTTGAGAAAGTCAGTCTTTTGGGGGTTGGTCTTCTTTTTCGGGGCTGCCATGAATCAACGAATATACCGGTCCCTTCGCGCGCGAGCCTGAGAGGTTTTGCACGCCAGAGGCGAGTGTGCGCTATTGCAAACAATAGGATTTGAATCGGCTAGAGAGCAAAAATGGTCGACTCTCAGACTTAGAGTTGCACTTCCATTCCTTCGACGGCCAATTCGGCGTCGGGAAATTGAGACCGAGCCTCTTCCAACAGGGGTTGAAGATCGGTGTATCGGGCAGAAAAATGACCCAATAACAGGCGCTTTGCCTCGGCCCATTTGGCCATTTCACCCGCTTGAATGGAGGTGGTATGGAAGGTCTGAATGGCCCGCTCTAGACGGTCGTGCATGAAGGTCGCCTCGTGGTACATCAAATCCACTCCGTGCAGAAATTTCGCCAATTCGGGCAGTTGAGCCGTATCGGAAACATAAGCGTAGCGACGGTTCTTGTTACCTGGAAGCGTCAAAGCCGCATTGGGAATCAACGTTCCGTCTAAACGGGTATAATCCTCTCCCATTTTCACGGCTGCGTAGGCTTCAACTGGCACTTGCAAACTGTGGCAAGCATCGACATTCAATCGAAGTTCGGGCCCCGTTTCTTCGAACAAAAAACCGGTACAGGCAATGCGGTGGCTGAGCGGAAAACTCATGACCCGAAAGCCTTCACCTTCCAAAACCGTCGCAGCCTCTTTGTCTTGTGTGGCCACAAAGTTCAAGGGGAAAGTGAGCCTTGAGTCGCTGGCCTCTAGGGTATGTTGCAACAAGGATTCCAATGGAGCCGGTCCCACCAAAGTCAGGGGCTCTGTGCGGCCAAACAAGCTCATGGAGGTTAGCAATCCGGGCAAGCCAAAAAAGTGATCTCCGTGCAAATGACTGATCAAGATGGTCTTGATTTTTTGCATGCGCAGGTTGTACTGCACGAGTCGCATTTGGGTTCCCTCCCCGCAGTCGATGAGAAAATATTCTCCATCCATGCGCAGGTACTGAGATGACGGGTATCGGTGCCGAGTCGGCGTAGCCGACGAGGTTCCCAAGATGGTCAACTCAAAGGGTTTTTGCATACGCTCCAAAGATAGCGTTAAAATGAAGCCTAGGTAAGTTACCAGTAAAGAAAGGGTTGAGTTTGGCAAAGTTCGATAGGCCGGAAATTAGTGGGAGCTTCCATTCGATACTTGGGGAGCACAGTATTTTCGGTTCGTAACTTGACTGACGGAGAACTTAGACCTTTCCCGGTATGCTCAACCCAACAACTCTTCGATCGCCGACAGAACTTGGGCTTCGGAAAGTCGCATCATGCAGGAATCGTCAGGGCGCACGCAGTGAACTTGGTCACAGGGGTGGCAAGGCAGTATTTCATGGAGGACGCGCGAGCGCAGCGAGCGCGGGTAGAAGACGTTTTCAACGCCGGGACCGAACAACCCGACTAGGCCCAATTTGGCACCGGCGGCCGAGGCTCTATCGGCCAATTGCAAAGGCCCGCTTTCGTTGCCCACAAAGAGCTTGGCATGAAGCATCAGGGCATAGGTGTCGAGCAACGCATTGCGATCCAAATCAGTTGACAGCCGAACGGGTACCTGACTAGCATCGGCCAACTGCCTCATCAATGGCTCCTCATCTTGGCTTCCCAAGAGCAAAATCTTCAAGTCGTACACCTGCTGCAATCGATCGCACAAACGGGCATATCGATCGATGGGCCAATGCCGAAGCGGGCTTCTTCCCCCCGCATGAATCAAGGCAAATTCGCCCCATTCTTGGCTCTTTTCTTGAGCCCATTTCAACTGCTCATCAGAAGGGTACAACAATGGCTCCCCAATGGTCAGCTTTGAATCCATAGCCCGGGCTACAGCAGCGTTGGTGTCAACCTCGTGGGCCTGATGGCCGCGGTTTTTCCATCGAATCGAGCCTCGTTCACTGCGCTTGGACGGCCAAAAGCGAAAACTGCGAAAGAAGGTTGCCCAGGTTCCGCGCAATTCAAGTACCCAATCGTAGCGAGAATCCCAGTCAGACAAGTCTGTCAACACCCGATCAACATGAGGATCTTGGCTCAACACAGATGCCACAAAGGGCTTGCACAAGACGTGCAATTCCGCCTGAGCATGCTGCTTTTTCAAGGCTGCAAAGACATGCGTACACACCAACATATCGCCAATTTCATCCCACTTGACGCACAAAATGCGTTTGGGCTCTCGACGACCGTTTCGCCAAAAACCCAAGGCGTTGAACAGAGGGTTCAACAGGGCATTGGCTAGGTATAGACGCTGTTCCGGACTCAAGGCAATAGAGGGTACAAAACGGGTTTGCTGGGCACAGCATCGCTGCGCAAACTGGGTGTTTGAATGTGCAACAGGTACAATCCATCTTCAACCGAATTCGGCACATAAACCATTTCGGTAATGCAGGCGTTCCAACGCAGGTTCTTCATCCACAGGCCATCGGGATCGGCCAAGGTTTCCTCCCGAGAAGGAACGTTCCACCAAATTCGATGGGCCGCCAAAGCGCCCGCATCTTCTTCGGGGTCAACCGAGGGAAAATCGGTCAAAAGGTGATTGAAACCACCCGCCACAATGACCCTCATCGCCTCTTCCGATATGTAGGGCGGTTCGTTTCCGCTCCAAATCATCGAACGCTTGGCCTCTGAATTGGGAAGGGAGCGCAAGCAGAGGGCATCGGCAGGTTGCAGTTTTCCTTTCAAGGCATCATCCGCAAGAAAGGATCTCTCCTGCTGCTGATTGAGCTCGACGCTCAAAACCTGCACCAAGAAATAAGATTGGGTCAATGCCTGATGAACCGTATAGCGGTCCTTCAAAATGTGACCCACGCATTCCGTGTGAGTACCATTGCCATGAGGGCAAAGAGTCAGCACTTCACAATTGGCCGAGCCGCCTTCTGCCACAGCACCGACAAAATCACCCACGCGAATGGGCTCAAACTGGGCGGGTTGTATGTGAAAAGCGTTGGGATTGTCCCCTCCCGGCCCAATTGACAAAGACAAATCAATGCCCGACGATAGGTCGGCGACATAGGTTTGGTTCTTGGAAACGAGGCTTAACTGCACCAAACAAAGGTGGCACAAAATCAGCAAATTCTCGGCTATGGACTGCCAATTTCAATCAAATGCGTCGAGCTCCCCGGTCTTGGAAAAACTCGCTGCGGTCCTCTTCTCGATCGGGCAAGGGTTGGCTCCTGACAGCGCCTACTTCGAATTGAACGTAGCGAATCGTCTTTCCATTCAAGAGCCAAATTTTCTCGTAAAAGGTCTGAATCTGCATTCGGGGCGGCATGGGGTTCATCGCATACACATCATCGAATTGCTCGACTATGCGCAAACCGTCTTGGGCTACCTGATCCAAGGTACTCTGCCAAAACATGTGCGAATCGCTCTTCAAATGCACCTTGCCCGAAGGGTTCATCACCTGGCGATAAATGTTCAAAAACTTATAGCTGGTCAAGCGTTTTCGCATTTTTCGTGGCTGCGGATCAGGGAATGTGATCCAGAGCTCATCCACTTCACCGGGAGCAAAAAAATCAGCCAGCCGATCAATTTCAATGCGAAGGAAGGCGACATTGTTCCAGCCATTTTCCAGGGCCTTTTTTGCCCCGGCCCACAATCGGTTGCCCTTAACATCGACCCCGATGTAATTCCTATCGGGCTCCAACTGAGAAAGACCCAAAGCGTAGTCTCCTTTCCCGCAGGCGAGCTCCAAAACGATGGGATTCTCGTTGCCAAAAACAGAGCTCCACTTACCCTTGAGCTCATGCTTGTAGTCAAAGCAATTGCTGAATGCTTCGAACTCAGCGTATTTCACCAATTTGTTTTTTGCGTTTCCCACGATCTGGCTTTTCGTTGATGCAAAAATGCAGCGAGGCTGCGAGTATTCCCCTAAGACTTCCGAATTTTGCTGCATGTCCATGCCCTTGACACCCGAAATGCTGGTGCAAGCCTATGCCTCTGGGGCTTTCCCCATGGCCGATCCCGAGGAGGGCGGGGCGATTTATTGGCACATTCCCGAACGCCGGGGCATCATTCCCCTTGACGAGCGCTTCTCCCCTTCCAAGAACCTGATGCGCTTGTACCGCAAGGAGCCCTTTACCCTGCGAATCAACCGAGATTTTGAACAGGTCATTCGCCATTGTGCCGAATTGAGAGCCGACGACACTTGGATTTCGGAAGAAATCATCGAGGCTTATTGCCAATTGAACCGACTGGGACTGGCCCACAGCTTTGAGGCCTGGGATGGAGATGAACTCGTCGGCGGATTATACGGAGTATCGCTGCGTCGCGCCTTTTTTGGAGAAAGCATGTTCCACAAACGAACCGACGCTTCCAAGTTGTGCCTGGTCTTCTTGGTGGAATTTCTTCGGGAACAAGGATTTGAATTATTGGATTCGCAATACCTCAACTCCCACATTGCCCAATTTGGGGCTTACGAGGTGGAACACAGCGAATTCATGTTCCTTCTGGAGCAGGCCTTAAGCTCGGTTGAGGCTTGAGTTTCGCCTGTGTTGCCTATAAAACTGCCGCAGGTATTTGAGCCACAACACGATTAGTAAAGGACCAATCAAAACTACCAATCGATTGAATTCATAGGCTATGGTCCATTCTCCGTGAACAGCGTGTTGAACCGCACGGGTCAAACCGCAGCCCCAACACTCCCTATCAAATAGCAGTCGGGAAAGGCAAACGACTTGGCCTTGGTCAAAAAAAGATGCGGGCAGCATCCACAATCCCAAAGGAAGCAAACCCCACCCGCATAGCAAGATCATCGACCAACGAGGGTCTTTGAATTTCATTAAATTTCTTCGGTGTAACCGCTGCCGTCAGCAGGACCCAAATCGCCGGTCAAAATGCGAACCAAATCAATTATCCACCAAATTCCGCAACCGCCGGCGGTCAAAATGAAGAGCACACCTTCTAAGTAATAGCCCAAGTAGAAGCGGTGAATGCCGGGCAAGAAAAGCACCAATATCAAGGCTATCAATTGGCTGCGACCGGAACCTGAAGTCGAGGCTGATCCCTTTTTCTCGGCTGGGGCCGACTGCGTAGCTTGAACTTTTTCTATCGCCTTGGTAGCCGCTTTTGCAACGGCTTTGTGTGCTTTTGAAGGTGCTGATTGGGCCGCAATCTTAGACGCAGGCGCAACAGGTGCATTGTTCGCAACTGTCACCACTGAAACAGCGGTATTCTCTTCAGCAAGAACAGAAGGCTCCTGCATGGGAGCTAGCTCTGATTGAATTTCGGCCTGAGCCACTCGCTCCAAACGTGTAGGACGCTCAAATTGGCCGCTCTTACCACCACCCAGAGAGATGTTCCAACCCTTGTTGTAATGGCGTTTGGCCACTGTCAAATTGCTTGAACAAGCACTTAAAACCAAAGCGAAAGCCGCTATGGCCAATCCCAAAGTAGAATTTCTTTTCATAGTTATTCAAACATAAGCGATGCCGAGCAATGAATCAACCTGCCGGTATTGATTTCACAGAAAGTTTATAGGCCTCTGATGCCGCCTTTTCAAATCGAATGCTGTCGTTTCTTCTGATGGCCACTCGGTACAAAACTCCAGTTTCATACTGTCGATCCAGAACTCGGAATTCGAAGGGTCGAAGCAACAGGTGAATGGCCTGTTCGTTTTCAAAATCACTTTCAATGGAAAACTCGACTTCGATCAGACAGGTCTTTTTGGCTGCCGATTGAAGGGATAGTTCAGCCGCTCCACCGTAGGAAGCAATAAGCCCTGGTATGCCCAGTAAGGTCCCACCAAAGTAGCGAACGACCACCACAAGGGTATTGGTCAAACCTGCCGAGAGTATGGCCCTTAAGACGGGTCGAGCGGAAGACCCGCTGGGCTCTCCATCATCATTGGCCCGTTGCGCCTCAGCGCCAGGTCCCAACGCATAGGCATACACATGATGAGTAGCATCGGGATATTTCAGCCGCAAGGCAGCTAGGTGTTCTTTGATTTCCCCTTCCGAATGAACGGGATAAGCATAGGCAAAGAATCGACTTCCTTTTTCGCGCAATTGGGCTTCAGACGCTTCAGCCAATTCGGTATAAGTATCGTCAAACAGCATGGATTAGGCCAAGGTCCAGAGCAAATTGAAGTAAGCGCTAGCAATAGCCAACACGGCCACGAGCAGTCCCATCCACCGGTAAAAACCCATGGGCTGCTTGAAAAACAACCAAGCGACAAGGCTAGTAAGCACCAGAATCCCCACGTTGTTAAAGGCAAAAAAGGTAGCGGTCGCCCCTTGAAAAAAATGCAAGCCTCTCAAGAGAAATACAATGGAAAAGAAGTTCACCAAACCCAGAAGAAAGCCCATTGATACAGCCGATTTCGAAAATTGTTGGCGCCATTCAGACTTGAGCAATCCTAGGCTACCGAACAAAAAGGCCGAGCCGAAAATCACGGTGCTTTGCTGCCAATCATTCATCTCAGAATGAAAACTTTGGCGAATGGCATTCAAGGCCGCGTCCACCAAGCCGGCACCTGCAAAAACGGCCAACAAAATAGGATCAAATTTGAGGCCCTCTGAGGCCGAAAACAAGCCAATGCTGATGATGGACAAGAGCACAGAAATCACTAGGCTCCAACCCAACGGCTCTCCGTATAACACAACCGCCACGCCCATGGGAATGACCAGACTCAATTTGGTGGCGGTTGCCGCCGAAGCTGCTCCCGCACGACGGGTGGCCGTACCCATGAGTAAAAAAGTTCCAACAAACAACAAACCCATGCTGAACAACAGCAGGAAGGCCGAATCTTGAACATTGCCCATTCGCCAAGTGCCCTCGCCCATAATACTCCCAAACCCCTCACCGAACAACAAACAGGTGCCGTAATTCACCCAAATGACCGGATACAAGTGCCCTTTGTGCTGACCCCAATGGGTAAAAATCACAAAAATGAGGGAGCTGAATAGGATGGACAGAAGCAAATACAGCATGATTGCAATTTAAGTTCGGAACAAGACCGAAACTGCCTATGGGACCAAAATTCCCCTTCAATAGGCGAAAACCGCGACAAAATCAGCCCGTTCAGCGATAAAAGACACACTTGCCAAACCGGTGCTTTGGGGGATAATGGTTAAATTTGCACACCCATGGCCAAGACCAATTCCTCTCCCCGCATCAGGCTTACCACCCTCTTCAAAGAGTTCTACCAAAGCCAACAGAGTGCAGGGATTTTACTGATCATTTGCACCTTGCTATCCATGTTTTGGGCGAATTCCAGTTGGGGAGACACCTACCGCGCTTTGTGGCACATCGAATTGGGAAGCGAACCCTTCGGTCTGCACTTGAAACACAGCCTGGGTGAATGGATCAACGATGCATTGATGACCATTTTCTTCTTATTGGTCGGCTTGGAAATTGAACGAGAGCTCTACATCGGAGAGTTGAGCAACCGAAAGCAGGCCCTTTTACCGGTGATTGCTGCAGCAGGTGGAATGGTCGTGCCCGCTTTGATTTACTTTTTGAGCAATTTGGGTTCACCCGAAACCTTGCGAGGCATAGGTATCCCAACCGCTACAGACATAGCCTTTGCCATTGCCCTCATGAGCTTGCTGGGCAATCGAGTACCTCCCTCATTAAAGGTATTTTTAACCGCTTTGGCCATCATCGATGATCTCGGGGCCATTTTTGTCATTGCCATATTCTATGGCCACGGCTTTCACTGGATATGGTTGGGAGCTGCCGCTTTGATTACCGCCATATTATTCTTACTCCAAAAACGCGGTGTCACCTCGCTTTGGGTCTATTTACCTTTGGGTCTATTGCTGTGGATGACCATGATGCACTCGGGCATTCACGCCACCTTGGCCGGAGTTATTTTGGCTTTCGCCATTCCCTTCGAAGACGGGAAACCTCATACAGTGTCCTACAAATTGGAGCATAGCTTGGCCGCTCCAGTTACCTTTTTCATTCTGCCTCTGTTTGCCTTGGCCAACACGGCCATCCCCATTAGTAGCGAAACCTTTTCGCACTTTTTTGGCCCCGAATCGATTGGCATTTTCTTAGGTTTGGTAGTAGGAAAACCTCTGGGTATTGTGGGATTCAGTTTGCTCAGCATCAAGTTGGGTTACACCTATCTTTCTCCCAACATTAACCTACGCATGTTGTGGGGTGCCGGCCTTTTGGGCGGTATCGGGTTCACCATGGCTATGTTCGTGACGAACCTCGCCTTTACCGATCATTTCTTGATTGATTTAGGCAAATTAAGCGTGTTGATCGCCAGCGCTACGGCCGCCGTTTTGGGTTATAGTCTGCTTCGCTGGGGTCACAAATAATTTCACTAACTTGCTTTATGCGATTGTTATTGTTCATCCTCATTCTAGGCTTGG
>JAQCBH010000001.1 GCA_027621365.1 Bacteroidota bacterium
AATCTACCCCAACCGCAGTTTCGAAATCTTCTTCTTGGAAGGCGATTTCCCCACCACGGTCATCAATTTTACCCACGATACATTCTAAAACCCGAGCAAACGGGATGCAGCTAAAGGCGCCTTCGGGCGCCTTTTTTATTATGGGACCGCTTCAATTAACCACCGACGCTTTGAATGAACGCCGACTACTTTTCGGCAGCGATCAGCGCAGCCGGGCCGCCAAACCGAGCAACAGAGCGGTTATCGCTCCGTTCACGATCAACAATTCAAATCCGAATTGGTACTGCTGAAAAGGAATTTGCTTCAAGCAGTAGATGAGTAAAGGTGAAGTCATACAAGCTAAGACCAGGGCTGTGCCTGAAGGCTTCCAAGAAGTAAACATCCCGACAAAGAACAAACCCAGCAAAGGGCCATAGGTATAATTGGCCAGGTCAAGAACAGTATCGATCAAAGCCTGTTGATTGAAGGCCTTAAAGGCCATGATGCTGGCCCACAAGGCCACGGCAAAACCAATGTGCAAGTAGCGGCGATAGCGCAGTTTCTGCTCGTCGCTCAAGTCCGCTCTGGCATCCAAGTTCCACAAATCGAAATAGGTACTCGTGGTTAAGGTGGTCAAGACGCTATCGGCACTGCTGAAGGTAGCGGCCGCCAATCCCAACACAAACGACAAACCCGCCACCGGGCCCAATTGGCTCAAGGCAATATGCGGGAAGAAAGAATCAGTCAAGGCTTTTCCATCCTTCACCTGCTGCAGCAGAGGGTCGGCGCTGGCCTGCAAGAACTCGATCATCAACACACCCAAAGACAGAAAGAACACATTCACCAAGAACACCACCACAGCCGTGGCCACCATGTTCTTTTGAGCGTCTTTCAAGCTGCGGCAAGACAGGTTTTTTTGCATCATGTTCTGATCCAAGCCCGTCATGGCGATGCAAATGGCCGCCCCTCCCAAGAAGTGCTTCCAGAAATAACTTTTCGACCAGGGGTCCAGGTTCAACCACTCGCTGTGCGGGCTGTTTTGCACCAGAGAAAAGAAACCTTGCTCGCGCAAATCAAGCGGCAAACCCTGGTAAAGGGCGTAGATGCAAATCGATAATCCGCCGATGAGGAAGGTACTTTGCAAGGCATCGGTGATCACCAAGGTAGAAATGCCCCCCTTGAAGGTATAGAGCAAGATCAGCGCGATGATCAAACTCACTGAAAGGCCAAAGGGAATGCCCCAAGGGCCGAACAAAAAGGTCTGTAAAATCGCAGCCGTCAGGTACAGTCGACCCGCCGCACCCAAGAGTCGGGAAACCACAAAAAACAAAGACCCCGTTCGCTGGGCGCTCATACCGAATCGCCCCTCCAAATAGGTATATATGCTGGTCAAATTGTGCTTGTAATACAGGGGTAACAACCAATAGGCAATGGCCAAATAGCCCAACACATAGCCCATGACCACTTGCAGATAGCCAAAATTGGCCTTCCAAACGGCACCGGGCACCGAAATGAAACTCACTCCGCTCATGCTGTCGCTGAGCATGCCCAGGGCGACCAAATACCAGAGGCTTTGGCGATTGCCCAAGAAATAGCCGTTGTCATTGGCCTTTCTACCTGTCCACCATCCAACGGCCAAGAGCAGTCCAAAATAGAGCAACAAAGCGGCCAATACCAGGCCAGGGCTTAAGGATAAAGTTTCCATTAGGGTCGTTTTTTGATGCCCAAAATCTTGATAATCGCCGCTTCGTTCAAGGAAGACGGCGGCACCTCGTGCATGGGCAAATACAAGGTGCTCAATGATTTGGTATTCAAGGCTCGAAACTCCGATCCGCTGAGCAGGAAACAGCGCCCTGTGGCATCTCTACAGGCCATGGCTTGCAAGCGCTTGGCGTCGATTTGCAAGCGAAACTCGCCCGACGATTGCACCGTTTGGCAAAACGGCGGATTGGAATATAGCAATACCAAAGACGGAGCCTCAATGGGAACCGAACCGGTTTCGGCTAGTCGCAAGGTCAATTCCAGGGGGCTGCTCAACTCGGTAGGGGCCGCCCAGCAAAAACGACCAAAAGAACGCAAACGCATGTCAACTCGCTGCTGTTGACGACTTCCAGAACTGGGGTCTAAAATTTCATATCGCGCCTGCTGCCACTCCGAATCCTGCCCTTCCTGAATCCAAGAAGCGAGCACGTTGTCTCGGGTTTTTCGCGCCGCCATGTAATTGGCCATGGCCCGTTCAAACTGACCCTGTTCGCGCTTGGCTTTTGCGGGGTCGTCTCTGAACTGAACCTTGGGTTGAAGCAATTCAATGCTGTAAGCTTGATCGGCAGAGCGAAATTCAGCGAAGTATTTGCCCGACGATTCGCGTATGCGAAAATCAACCCAATCTTGGGCCCTGAAGAAAGCATTCAAGATGGTTTTGGCATCCAACACCGAACGAAGAACCAGAGGAGTTTTGGCCAAAGCCTTGAGTTCGGGAAACAAAGTCTCGCTTCGGTCGTAGACCTGAAAAGCGAATTGGTGCCGTTCAAGTGACTCCATGTCAGGAAAACGGCGAACCCCAATGACCGATTTGCCGCGTCTGAGCACATAGGTTTCCTTGCTGCTGCTTTGACCATCTTTGCGCACATATAGGCTGCTATAGGGTTCGAGCACTACCCTGGATTCACCGGGATCCAAGAGACCGTTGAACCCGCGGGTTTCAAAGCGTTCATCCAAATTGGAAACCGTACGGCTCGAATAGCGACTGGCGGTCGCTCGTCCTGCGTAGAATTGGTAAAAATCAGTCCCTGCGAACCAATCGTCTGAAAAATCGTAATCGTAATCATAACCATTGATCCATTTGTTTCGATCGGGATTCCAGGCATAAAAACGGGCATTGGCTGTAGTTGCGCCCAAGGCCATGACTTTGATGAAATAACCGTCCCTCACTTTTAAAGGTTCGTATCGGCCTCCTGGCGATACTTGAGCGAAAGCTTGAACATCGAACAAGACGGAAGGAGAAAGCCCAAACGAACGTCCGGCAGAATCCAACTGCAAATTCACCCCAGCGGTCATGGCCAAGGTAGGGCTGTTGTACCAATTCAAACGCAGCACGTATTCACCCGTCCACTCCGACCCATCGGCCAAAGCGAGGGCATGACCGGGCACCAACACAACCACTTCTGAACGCGTCATGTACAAGGCATCTTGAGAGGCTTGGCCCACCCACCATTGTTCGGCGTCTTGTACATCGGGAAATAGGGGGTTTTCGACCCGCTGACCCATGCGGTTGTAGGTAGGCAAAGGTTTCAATTCCAAGGCCTCAACAAAGTCAAAAACCAGCATTTCTTCCTCCCAATACAACTTGGAAGCAGCGGCCGGCGCTGCAGGGAAATACGCAGACAAGAAAGCTTCTTCCCGCTCTGTCAAGCGCGGATCCAAAGCTCGATAAAGCACTTTAATGGGCCTGTTTTGGGGATAGGCCGGAAATCCGAATCGAAATTCCAGGGACCCCAAATCTTCCAGTCTTCCGGCTTCCATCCAACTGGCATTGTCCACGATTTGCAATTCCTTCAAGCGAGGAAGGGTTTTCAAGGCATCGGGCAGTTGAACGGCATTGTCCAGCGACAAGCCAAAGCGCTCCAGATTGGACATGGATTGGGCCACAGATTGACAGAGCAACTGAGCATCGGCGGCGGCGAATGGGGCCAATACAAACAACTCGCGGCAACTGGTCCAGGAGTTCAAAAAGCTGTAATCATCGGGCACCACCTCCAATATCAAGCGCACGGCCTTCAACTGCGACCAGCGTTCGTTCAAGAGCAAGGCCTCCTCCATGCCA
Organism: Bacteroidota bacterium; assembly: GCA_027621365.1. GTDB lineage: Bacteria > Bacteroidota > Bacteroidia > NS11-12g > UBA955 > JALRLA01. The sequence goes on from JAQCBH010000001.1 coordinate 3,803, forward strand.
TCAGCGACGTGCAAGGTGACCCGTGGTATCCACTCCAATTCCAAGAGGTCTTCGTCTTGCAAGACCCCACTGAAACTCTCCAAATGCAGTTCTTCAAGATTGTCCAAACGGCCAGCAATGGCCGCAACTTGGGCAATGTCTAAGGGACCATCTACGCGAAGACGCTCTATGCTCTGAAATCGGCTCAAGTTGGCCGACAACTGCCGCAAGTCTACGGCTGTCTTGATTTCCACGTAAGCGCTGAATCCTTCAATGGCTTTGGCAGGGGCCACGTAGGTTAAGCCCTGGGCCTGAGCCAGGAAGGCCCAACAAAAGCCCAAGATCCAAAAACCCGCTTTCTTTAAAACCATTTCCCAAACAAACCGCCCATCTTGCCCAAGAGGCCGGAATCCATTCCCATGAATTTCATCACGCCGGCCACGTCTGCGCTATAGTCCCCTCGCTGGAATTCAAGTTGCAATTCTTGCAACAAAAAAACCAAGACAGATTCGGCCAATTCGCGTTTGCGCTCTATAGGCCAATCCAAGCCGTAATAGGACTGAGCACATTTATCGACCAATTCGGCTCTGTAGGAAGAGGTGCGCAAGGCTTCGGGGCCTGCACTCATCAAAGACTTGAGTTCAGCCAACTTACCGGCAATCATTAAGCCCTGCAAAAACTGCAAGGCAGCCGAAAAGGTCAAGTCCACATGGGCTTCACTCTGTGATTCGGTCAAACCGAAGGAACTTCCACCGTGCTGGTAAAATCGGGGCTTGATGCCATTGACTATTTCTTGAAGCTTCATCTCCAAGAACGAATATCGGCCAAGCGGTGGCTTGCTGCCTCATTCGTTTTTTGCACAATCCCTTCGGGGGTCAAGTAATCGATGCGCACTCGGCCATATGCGTGTAAAATGTGGTCGGGGTCCATCAATATTCCCACATGGGTGATTTTACCGGCATCGTTCTGAAAATAAGCCAGGTCTCCAGCCGCTCTTTCGCGGTACAACTTAGCATTGCCCATCAGGGCTTGCTGCCACGCATCGCGGGGCATCTTCTCTCCGATTAGACTGCCCAGCACTTGAACCAAACCTGAACAATCCATTCCAAATAGGCCACGACCACCCCATAGGTACGGGGTGTATAAAAAAGCCTGGGCCAACTCCACCACGCCTTGGGGGCTAGACAGCGGGCCTTGGCGTTGAAAACCGCGGTCCTGGTGCACGAAATATCCGCTGGAGGGGATCAAAGAGCCGGGACTCAAGTCGATTCGCTCCCCGCGATCGCTTTCCAAGTATTGGCCGCGGGTCAAGATGCGGGCATCAAAAGCCTCTCCCGTCGAGACGGGCTCTATGTACAACTTGGACACCCAGCCTTGGTAGCCGTCGTGATCGCAGTTTACCTTTAAAAATTCCCCTTCTTCAGCCGTGGCGGTGCAGGTCTCGCCAAAGAGCAAACTACTGACCATTTCAGAGGCCGAGCTGGGTCCTTTTCGAACGGGGCACCAAGATTGCAAACAGCGGTACTGGCTCATAGTGTGATGATTTCAGAGGAACGGAAATGGGTGTCGTAGATGGCGAAGGTGGAGGCGCCCATTTGACCGGCAATTTCTCCTGGATTCAAAAGCAAGGAAGGCCCGTATTTCTGACGGTGTACCTGATGGCTATGCCCGAAAAAGACCGCGTCGTACCAACCGGTCTTGACCATGGTCTTGGCATAATAGGGATAATGAGTAACCCCAAACGATTGGCCATCCAAGACCAACTTTTGGCCCTCATCGCCGATGTATTCTCCGTACAGTTTCAGGTTGGGGTATTCCTGGGCCACTTTGGCCATTTGAAACCGATCGCCATCGTTATTGCCAAACACGGCATGAACATTCAGGCCCGATTCGGCCAACATTCGCGCTGAAAAGGGGGCACAGAAATCTCCGCAAAAGACCAAATCGGTAACGTTGCGGGATCGAATGTTAGACAAAGCCATTTCCAAGGCCTTTAGGTTGTCATGAACATCGCTGAGAATGGCAATTTGCATGGTCGAAAATACAAAAGTGCCGTAACTTTGCTCCGCACATGGCTATTATCATTACCGACGAATGCATCAATTGCGGAGCTTGCGAGCCCGAATGTCCCAACAATGCCATTTACGAGGCAGGGATGCAATGGGCCATCGCCGATGGAAATGACCTAACAGGAAGCTTCAAACTAGCCAACGGAGCAGAGGTTGACGCCCATGAGAAATTTGCTCCGGTCAGCGACGAGGTCTACTACATTGTTCCTGACAAATGCACCGAATGCGTCGGATTTCACGAAGAACCTCAATGTGCGGCGGTTTGCCCGGTTGATTGCTGTGTTCCCGACCCCGATCACGTCGAAACCGAAGACATCCTATTGGACCGCAAGTTGCGTTTGCATTTGTAATGGGTCTAAAGCCCCCTTATAAAAGTCTGGCCGCTCCCTGGCATTTAGGCCCTCAAATATTTCCCAACTCTGCCACTATGGAGGCGTCGGCATGCGCCAAAATGCGGTCGATGATGTACTCCACATCTTCGTGCACGGGGCCATCGTTTTGGACCACCAAATCGCAGCGTTCTTTGTGAGGGGAAATGAATTGCTCGTAAGCGGGCATGACGTGGTGTTCCCATTGGTGAAGGGAGCGTTTGTGGGGTATGCCCCTGAATTTCACGTCTCTTTTGATTCGGCGATCAAAACACAACTGGGTGTCGCAGTCAATGAAAATGCGGTAATCCAGGAGGGAATCAACGCTGGAAAACTCCAACACGAACAAACCCTCGACCAACAACACGGGGGCAGGAGAAATGATTTCCGTTTGCTCGGGAGCGTCGTAATTCTCAAATTGGTACTTTTTAATGAGTACGGGGTTGTAAGCGATCAATTGGCGCAAATCCTCGTAAAAGCGCTCGTGGTACAAGGCATTGGGCAAGTCGTAATTGGCCTCGCCATAGGCATCGATGTGCTGGTCTTCTAGAGGGCGGTAGTAATCGTCAAAGCCGACAATGGACACCTTGTCGCCCATTCGCTCTTTCAAGGCGCGCACATAGTGGCTTTTTCCAGAACCAGACAATCCGGTCATGCCAATGACAAAAGGTTTGATGCTTGACATATCAGCGCTTTTTGCGTTTGTGAAATTTCTGCTTGATCAACTCCCCTTGGCTGTCGTACCACTGGGTAGCCAGCAAATATCCGTCGGCATCGTAGAGCTTCCACTCTCCCACCATGGTTCCCAAATCGTATTCCCCTTCTCGTTGCTGGTAATGGGTCACAAACCCGTGTTTCCAATGCCCATCGCGCTCGCCAGAAACGAACAAACCCTCTTCTTCGACCTCCCATACATTCTTTAATAGAGTGGGTTCCCACATTTCTTTCTTTTTGCTGTACCATCCGTCCAAGACGTCCATAGAAAAGGTCTCAATGCTCAGGGTATCGCCAAAGAAACCAAAGGTGCAAAAGGAGCCGTTTTTTTTACCGCGACTGTACCAGCCTTCTTCAATTTGGGCACACAACATGGGGTCATAGGTTCTACGAACGCTGTCCAAAAGGCCATTATTGTAATATTCCTCAATACCCGGGCAACCGCTTCGGTGGGCCACGTAATTGCGGCCGTGTTGAATGCCGTGTTCGTAATCGCGAATGTAGCGATAGGTCGAATCTCGGTAATAGGCGACCACTTCTCCGTGAGGTTTGCCTTGCTCAAAATATGTTTCCTGCTCCCGAGCACCGTTTTCGTAATAGGTAACAGACCAGCCCTGACGAACCCCCAAGGCGTAATTCACCTCGTATTGCAAGCCTCCAAAGGGATAATAACCTTGAATCAAGCCGTCCAATTCACCGCGGGTATAGGTACCCTTGCTCTTGATGGCCCCATCGGTATAATGGTAATCGTAAGCCCCATTGCGCTGGCCGCGCACCCAGGTTTCGTGGGCCATCAAGGCTGACTTCTCGTTGTATTCAAAGTACTCTCCGTCTTGCAAGCCATTCACATAAGCGATTTCGCGGTATATGCGGTTGTCGGGCCACATTTCAAAGGCGCGTCCCGTAAAGGGCTGACCCTTGTATCTTGCCACACCGTTTTCATGGGTCAAGGCTTCGTATTTGATCTTCTTCGTCAAGGCTTGGTTCTGAGCCTGAAGACCCAGTGTTGCCATTGCGCAAGCCAAGGCGATGAAAAAATGCTTGTACATGGTTCAAAATTAGCCCAAGCCACTAGTTTTGTGCGACCAATTTGTTCACAGTGAACTTCGAGCGCATCCAAGAAATTTGCACAGCACGAGCCGGCGTGAGTGAAGAATTCCCCTTCGACGAGCACACCCTGGTTTGGAAGGTCAATGGCAAAATGTTCTGCTTGATGGACATTCGAGAATGTGCCAGCTTGGGGCTGAAAGGCGACCCTGACAAGATTGTGGAATGGCGAGAACAGCACGAGCAAATCGGCACTGGCCCCTATTTGAACAGCAAACATTGGATGCTGGTGCACCTAGAAGGCCTGAACCCTACCTTTGTGCAATCGTTGATTGAACACAGTTACGATTGTGTGGTACGAAAATTGCCCAAAGCCCAGCGATTAGAATTAGAAAAACTCAACCAAATACCATGAAGACCAAATCTATATTGACTTCTTTGGCCCTGCTCAGCACCTCTGCTTTGTTGGCCTTCTTTCCATTTACCATGACTTCAAACGAATATTCATCGAACACGCCAAGCGATTTGGCTGATGGCTTGTACGCCAAGATGAGCACCAGCAAAGGTGACATTGTCTTGAAATTGCACTACCAAGAATGCCCCATGACCGTCTGCAACTTTGTAGGTTTGGCCGAAGGCAACATCACCAACAATGCCAAGCCCCTAGGCACTCCCTTTTACGATAGCTTGACCTTTCACCGTGTCATTGCTGATTTCATGATTCAGGGCGGTGACCCTGCTGGAAACGGCAGCGGTGGTCCTGGCTACCAATTTGACGACGAGTGCACGCCTAGCTTGAAGCACGAAGGTCCTGGCGTACTATCTATGGCCAATGCTGGCCCTGGCACCAACGGTTCTCAATTCTTCATCACACACGTAGCTACTCCCTGGTTGGACGGCAAACACACCGTATTTGGTAGAGTTTTGACCGGCCAAGAAGTGGTCAATGCCATTCAGCAAGGCGATGTAATTACCCACGTAGAAATCATGCGCATTGGCAAAGACGCCAAGAATTTCAAAGCTGACGACAAAGCCATGAAGGGCTACAAAGAAGCGGCTGAAGCCAAAGCCAAAGAAGCCTTGGCTGCCGCTGCTGCTGAGTTCCAAAACTGGGTGGTGAGCAAATACCCAAATGCCAAGCAAACCGAAAGCGGATTGTGGTACGTCGTCAACAACCCGGGTACGGGTAAAGTCGCCGAAAAAGGCCACAAGGTTGCCGTGCACTACTCAGGCATGTTGGACAACGGTTCTGTTTTTGACAATTCTTACCAGCGCGGCGAGCCCATCGAATTCATGTTGGGTGTAGGTCAAGTGATTCCCGGTTGGGACGAAGGCATTGCCTTGATGAAAGAGGGAGCCAAATACACCTTGATCATTCCTTCCAACCTCGGTTACGGAGCTCGTGGTGCCGGCGGAGTTATCCCTCCCAACGCTACCTTGATTTTCGAAACCGAATTGATGAAAGTCTATTAATAGTCAATTGACTAGAGTGTAAAAAGGGCCCCGAATCGGGGCCCTTTTTTGTTGTGTTGAAAACTACACAATTACTTTTTCCATGCCCCTTGCCCCTAAGAGTAACTTTGTATCCCGTAACGTCTAAATCACGCTGCTATGAGTCAAGCCAAATATGTTTTTGTTACGGGAGGAGTAACGTCATCACTCGGCAAGGGAATTGTCGCCGCATCACTTGCCAAGTTGCTCCAAGCACGGGGTTATCGGGTAACCATCCAAAAATTCGACCCCTACATCAACGTAGATCCTGGAACACTGAACCCCTATGAACACGGGGAGTGTTACGTGACCGAAGACGGTGCCGAAACCGACTTGGATCTGGGGCACTACGAGCGTTTTTTGAACGTTCCCACCAGCCAAGCCAACAACGTAACCACCGGTCGCGTCTACCAAACGGTCATCGAAAACGAGCGCAAAGGCGTGTATTTGGGCAAAACCGTTCAGGTTATTCCCCACATCACCGATGAAATCAAACGCCGCATGCGCATTTTGGGCGAAAGCGGTGATTACGACATCGTCATCACAGAAATCGGCGGTACCGTGGGTGACATCGAATCGCTTCCCTACGTGGAAAGCATGCGCCAGCTCATCTGGGACATGGGAGACAGCAACGCCATTGTCGTGCATTTGACCCTTATCCCCTATTTGAATGCCGCCGGCGAGCTCAAGACCAAACCTACCCAACACAGCGTCAAAAGTTTGTTGGAACTCGGAGTACAACCCGATGTTTTGGTGTGCCGCACCGAAAAACCCCTGAACCAGGAATTGCGCCGCAAGTTGGCCTTGTTCTGCAACGTACAATCCAATGCGGTCATCGAAGCCATCGATCTCTCGACCATCTACGAGGCCCCTATGGCCATGTTGAAGGAGAAGTTGGACAAGGCAGTTTTGACCAAGCTCAAACTCAAAACCACCGGTGAACCCGATTTGGAGCAATGGAAAGAATTCCTGTTCAAATTGGAGCACCCCAAACAGCAAGTAGACATTGCCTTGGTTGGCAAATACGTCGAGTTGCCTGACGCGTATAAATCGATCGCCGAAGCCTTCATTCACGCCGGTGCGAGCAACGAGTGCAAGGTCAAATTGACCTATGTGCATTCCGAGTTGTTGACAGAAGACAATGTGGCGACCAAACTCGGAGCCTACCAAGGCATTTTGGTAGCCCCTGGTTTTGGAAATCGAGGCATTGAAGGAAAGCTTACAGCCATTCGCTATGCCCGTGAAAACAACATTCCCTTCTTGGGCATTTGCTTAGGCATGCAATGTTCAGTTATTGAATTTGCCCGCGACGTCTGCCACTTGGAAAATGCGCACTCCTCTGAAATGGATGGCAATTCTGAGCACAAGGTCATTGACTTGATGGAAGAGCAGAAGAAAATGAGCCATTATGGTGGAACCATGCGCTTAGGGGCTTACGATTGCGAATTGAAAAAAGGAAGTTTGGCGGCCAAGGTCTACGGCAAAACCAAGATTTCGGAGCGCCACCGCCATCGTTACGAATTCAACGATGCTTACAAAGCCCAAATCGAAGCCGCAGGCATGCACATCACAGGTACCAACCCCATGACGGGCTTGGCTGAGGTGGTAGAAATCCCCAATCACAAATGGTTCATAGGTGTTCAATTCCACCCCGAATTGAAGAGTACCGTAGCCAATCCTCACCCCTTGTTCGTAGGGTTGGTGAAGGCGGCAATGAATAGCTAAGACGGGTCAGACCCAGCCCACTTCGAATGGGCACCAAACGCGGCCCATTTTTCGTTTTACAGTCCCTGAGTAGAGAACAACAAGTCGGTGTAGACCGGCATGTGGTCGCTGTACCCACCCAGATAGGTAGAACCGCCAAAAGTTCGGTTGGGCCAGCCTTGGTATTTGCCCTCTTGTTGAAGCATGAAGTCGTATTTCACGATGCTCATGGGCTGCTGGGCATCGGCCGGTTCGGCGTTGGTGATGATTTGGTCAAAGAAATCCCAACCGGTCCACCAGCGAAGCGTACCCACCGTTGAATCCTGGCTGCGCAATTGAGCAGCCAAATTCACGCCCGGTAAACTCAGCATGGATTCGTTGTTCGGATTGTCGTTGAAATCACCCAAGGCCACCCATTTGTCATCGATGTTCTCCTCAATGGCACGATTCAAGCGCTCAGAAGCGATGATTCGATTGGGCTGGCTTTCTTCCATGCCGTTGCGGCGTGAAGGCCAGTGATTAACGTATACATGAATGGACTGCTGGGTAGCAGAAACAGTCAAGGTGGCATCCAAAACCCCGCGAGTGGCATAACCAGAGGGCAAAGAGATGGTCCAATCGTACAAGTTGGACAAGGCAAACAAGGTAGAGTCGTACATCAAAGCGCAATCAATGCCACGGGCATCTGGGCTTTCGATGTGTGCGATCTTCATTCCGCCCAATGCCATGCAGTTTGATTGCAAATCGCGCAACACCCCTTCATTTTCTACTTCGGCAAAACCGATGATTTGGGGCTGAATGGAATCAATGACTCGGGCCAAATGGGCCAATTTTCGCTCGTAACGCTCGGCGCCCCAAGCATTCTTGCTGCCAGGCAGAAACTCCGCGTCATCGTTGGGACCATCGATGGTATCAAAGAGATTCTCGACGTTCCAAAAGGCCACTCGAATGGGCGCCATGGCCGTTACCGGCAAGCGCTCAATGGGGCCTACTGCATCAAAAATGGGCTCGTAGTTGGCCTTTCGGGCATCGCCACAAGCCAACATCATCATCAGGCACATGGCCGGCAACCACTGAAGTTTCATCTTATCGGCTGTAATTCGGAGCTTCCTTGGTAATGGCCACGTCGTGCGGATGCGACTCACGCATACCAGCGTTGGTGATTTTCACAAACTGAGCAGTTTTCAAATCGTTCATGGTCGCAGCTCCACAATAGCCCATTCCGGCTTTGATACCGCCCACCAATTGGTAGACGACCTCGCTCAAATGGCCTTTGTAAGACACGGTTCCTACAATGCCTTCGGGCACCAATTTGGCCACCTCGTCTTCGGCATCTTGGAAGTATCGGTCTTTCGATCCTTCTTTCATGGCTTCGACCGAACCCATTCCACGGTAGCTCTTTACTTTACGACCATCGAAGAAGCTGGTTTCCCCGGGGCTTTCTTCGGTTCCGGCGAATAATCCGCCGGCCATAATGGCTCCAGCGCCGCCCACCAAGGCTTTGACAATGTCGCCGCTATAGCGAATACCACCGTCAGCAATAACCGGAACTCCTGTCCCTTCCAGGGCATTGACGGCTTCCATCACCGCTGAGAGCTGAGGCATGCCAATACCGGCAATGATGCGCGTGGTGCAGATGGATCCAGGACCCACGCCCACTTTTACCGCGTCAGCACCCGCTTCAGCCAAGGCTTTGGCTGCCGCGCCTGTAGCTATGTTTCCGGCAATGATTTGCAATTCGGGAAAGCGCTGCTTCACCGCTGCCACCATGTCAATCACCCCTTTGGAGTGACCGTGTGCCGTATCAATGGCGACCACATCAACCCCGACGGCTACCAAAGCTTCGACACGTTCCATGGTATCGGGAGTAACCCCAACCGCGGCACCAGCCAACAAGCGACCGTGCTTGTCTTTCACCGCGCGAGGATAGTTTTTGACTTTCTGAATATCCTTGAAGGTGATCAAGCCTTGCAAAATGCCCTGCTCATCGACGATGGGCAACTTTTCAATTTTGTGTTTTTCCAAGATGGCTTGAGCCCCTTTCAAATCGGTTCCCAAAGCCGCTGTGATCAAATTCTGCGAAGTCATCACCGCTCCCACCAAACGGCTCAAATCTTTCTCAAATCGCAGATCGCGATTGGTGATGATGCCCACCAATTTGTTAGCCGCATCGACCACGGGAATGCCCCCGATTTTGTTCTCCCTCATCAAAGTCACCGCATCGGCCAAACTGGCTTCAGGTGACAAGGTCAAAGGGTCCAGGATCATGCCGCTTTCGCTGCGCTTCACCTTTTTCACTTCTTCGGCCTGACGAGCAATGCTCATGTTCTTGTGAATGATGCCAATTCCTCCCTCGCGGGCCATGGCAATGGCCAAGCGGCTCTCGGTCACGGAATCCATAGCCGCTGAAACGATGGGTATGTTCAAGCGCAAGTTTTTCGTGAATTGCGTCGAGGTATCTACCTCACGGGGCAACACTTGAGAGTGGCGTGGAACCACCAATACATCGTCAAAGGTGAGACCTTCGAGTGCGAATTTGGAAAAGGTTGGGGAAGTCATGCAAATACTACTTAAGGGGTGTGGGTATTTGCAGGGCAAAGTTAGCGAAATTTCGGCTGATATTTGATTCTCTTATGGCCAAATTCACGACTTCCTATTTGGGCCAGCTTCGCTGCGCCAACACCCATACCCAAAGCGGCACCTTGATTCACACCGACGCCCCCTCTGACAACTTGGGCAAAGGAGAGGCCTTCTCTCCTACTGATTTGTGTGCTTTGAGCTTGACCACGTGCATTGTCACTACCATGGGCATTTACGCCCAATCGCGCGAGTTCAGCATCACTTCCATCGAGGTTGACACTTGGAAACACATGGCCTCCGATCCCAGAAGAATTGCCAAAATTGAAGCGGAAATTCGCATCACCCTTCCGCCCGAATCAACTGAGCGTCAACGAGAAGGACTGCGCCGAGTGGTGCACACTTGCCCGGTCTCGAAAAGCTTGCATCCCGATTTGATACAAGACGTGCGAATTGTATTTGCCGATTGAGGTTTCCCGCTTATTTTTGCTGCCCCGTAGGAGAGATGGCAGAGCGGTCGAATGCGGCGGTCTTGAAAACCGTTGACTGTAACAGGTCCGGGGGTTCGAATCCCTCTCTCTCCGCAAGTTTAGTTCCGTGAACTGCGCAAAACCCTGCAAATCAATGCATTTGCAGGGTTTTTTATTTTCTCCGTTGCGCAAAAAACTGCATGTTTGAGCACTTTTAATTGTCCAAATCGTTACCCCTCCTGTTTTTGGGGTAACGAGGTAACGATTTTTAGACGTTCCCATACAATGCACTGATATGCAGCATTTTGCGCAGTTACTTGAAACAGGAATCTCGTAACATTGTGATGATAAAGTGAGGGAAGAAAAACTTGAAAAGCATGTAATCGTTACCCTTTTCGTTTTCTCGGCAAAAAATTGCTGTTTTTAAGCAAAAAGGTAACGTGGTTTTTCAGGAGAAAAGCAAACCGTAATGTCAGTAAAAAACACATTTAACATCTTGTTCTACATCAACAAGGCTAAACAAAACAAAGAAGGAGTTCCTATTCTCCTACGTATCACCATCAATGGTGCCAATGCCACCATGTACACCAAACGAAGAATTGAACCCTATCTCTGGGACTCAAAATCAAGCATGCCTAGCAAACGAGAGGTAAAATGCACCGATCTCATCCTTTTCTTGGAAACGTTGCGAAACAAAGTGTTTCAAGCCTATACAGAGCTTTGTAGAGAGTATGATGATGTAACACCCCAACTTGTTCGCGATTATGTCCAGGGAGTCAACGGTGGTACTTCTAGGACCCTTATGGAAATTTGGGACGAACACAACGAAGAACTTAAACGCACCATTGGCAAAGAATGCTCCTACACCTTGTGGCAAAAACACAATACCGCAAAAAATCACTTTATTTCTTTTCTTCAATTGCATTACCGGGTTTCAGATGTTCCAGTACGCCAAGTACGTTACCACATGATCCGGGAATACGAGCAATTCCTAAAAGGCAATAAGGGCTTAAAACACAATACCACTATTAAGTTTTTGCAGTTTACCAAGAAGATCACAATTCGAGCTTTGAAGTCAGGTTGGCTCAAAGTGGATCCTTTCGCAGATATTTCCTTAGGTTTAAAAGAAACGGATCGACCGTATTTGACACAAGATGAACTCGACAGCATCCTTGCAAAGCCTTTCAAAAATGGCAGATTGGATTTGGTAAAGGACTTGTTCCTGTTTTCTTGCTACACAGGGCTTGCTTATGCAGATGTGAAAAAACTTTGCCGGTCAGAAATTGAAAGAACATCCAATGGCATGTGGTGGATTAAAACTAGGCGTCAAAAAACCAAAGAACGCAGTCAAATTCCACTTTTAGCAATGGCCATGGAAATTATTGAGAAGTACACAGTTTTGTCAAAACTGCAATCAGATGAGCTTGTATTGCCAGTTATCAGCAATCAGAAGCTCAACTCATACCTGAAAGAGATTGCGGATATAGTGGGGATTGAAAAGAATCTCACTTTCCATGTAGCACGGCACACCTTTGCAACTACCGTTACGCTACAAAATGGTGTTCCCATTGAGAGTGTAAGCAGGATGATGGGCCACACCAACATTCAGACTACTCAACACTATGCACGAGTCGTTGATAAGAAAGTTGCCGATGACATGTATCTGATGAGTCAAAGGATGAATATTCCACTTGCTGGAACCAATTAATTGGTGCATTCAAAATTCAAAATCACCCCCTTAGTGCAAAGTGCAATCTCCCTATAGGGAGGATTGCACTTTGCACTATATGGGGATATGATTTGAAAACAAGCCGGAAACCCTTGAAAAACTTAGGTTCATAGAACAAATGCAGTCATATTCATCAAGCTTTGAATTTTAGGATGAATCTGAGCATAAAAGTGAAAGGTTCACATTTTCAAAATTTGCGCAGAGGTTCCGCATTATGCACAAACACTGAAAAAGGAAATTGTTTAGAATTGCCCAATGGAAATAAAACATAGAAGCAACAAGTCAATGGGAAGGCCACAAAACAGTTTGGATGATGATGAAAAATTCAGAATTAAGACCTACGGATTTGGAGAGTTGGCACAGCTCTACCTCCCTGAAGCAACCCCCATGAGCGCTTCTAACCGTTTGCGTATTTGGATTACCAGGAACAAATCCTTGATGCGAAAACTATCAGAGCTCGGCTACGCCAAGGGTATGCGGCTATTAACCCCTGAAATGGTAAAAGAGATTGTCGCTGTTATTGGGGATCCGTGATCCAGTTCTCTGGCGGTTCTGCAAGGTGGGTTCGAAATATTTCGAACAAGTGTTACGAAGTAGAGTATTTCAGAGCAGCTTATCTGTCCACCGAGACAAAGCTTGCTATGAACCCAAATCCTGCGAAAACTACTGTCCACCCATGTTTTAAACCCATGTAGGCACGGTTATTTTTTCCTTTCGACTATCCAATAATGACCATGGCATAACGTTTTGCAGCTACCGGAAGGTGGCGATTACGAAGTGCTTCACTATCAATCAAACACAAATTTTAATAGATGCACAAAGCTTCAATTAACCACTGAACCGCCACTTTTGGGTAGGTGCTGTTATGCGGTTTTTTTTATTGTTTAAATAGTTTTTCCATTTCTAATATCCTTTCGGATTTTATAATAAGTCCTAAATTGTTTGGAATCTGCGACACAGTGATTGGTCTTAATAGGTTTGGTGTCATAATTATTTCCCCTGTTGCTGTCGCTTGTGGTCCAGCGAATAATACTCCAAGAAGTATAATTCGATTTGCACCCATACACATATTTCCATTCTTATCTTTATAACAACCTTCATTAAAGATTAAAACCGGAGAACCGCTTGAACCTGGAAAGGCAGCTATGTCAATCATTATTTCCTTTTTACCATTGTAGTCCAACAAAGGGTTTGTAGCTGTAGTTCCCATTCTGAAAATTGGCATATTATTTACCGAATCCCATATTCCATTTGGGTAACCAATCATTAAAACGTCTTCAATTGCGGTTAATTCCTCTTTATGTTTGTCTGTTGGTAGAAGGTTTTTTGTGAAAGGAATATAAAACAGTTTATCACCTCTTTTTGCTGCTTCATTTACAAATGGTGCTATTGACATTGCACAAAGGTCAACGTCTGCTTCGGGATGAAGTCGCCAAAAACTTTCAAAATTGTCAAAAGCCAAAGTGAAGTGTTGCGTGTCAACAGGCTCACCCTTTTCATTTGCTTTTGTAATGATTAACTTTCCTTTTGCCGCGTTTTTAATTACATGTTTGTTTGTAACAACAACAGGAACGTGAGTGTTGTTAGTTGTGTCCTCATGGAAATTGAAGAAAAATCCAGTTCCTGTTGAAATTCCTCCAGTCTTAAGCTCACACTCAATTCTGACTGTCGAATATGTTAGTTGTTCTGAAATTGATAAATTCATATTGTCGTCTTTTTAAAATGACGCATAACGGTTTGCGGCTACAAGAAGTTGGCGATTTCGAAGCACTAAACTGTCTGCCACCACAAAACTTGACACGAAGCACAAAGGTCCATTTAACCACTGAACCGCCAATTTCTTGTAGGTGCTGTTACAAGCTGAGCTTATTGGGCTGTCACTCGAAAATATTCCTCTCATTGCTGCCATCAATGTCCATAATGATAATCTTTCCTTCTTCTGTCCAACTACCTGTATTGTTTTGATACTCTGTTGCGTCAACTCTTTCAACAATTATTTTGCTTCCGTCCGGAGAAATACTTAAATATCTGTAGGACCTTGAATCACATCCACATTTTATTTTAGTTACGATTTTAGAGTTCTTGTTTACTTTAAATAGACCTTCTCTATAAGTAGAATAATAAATGTCGATGTTATTGGGATGCCAATCAATACCTGTAATTTGAAAGCGTCCATTATTTTCTAATTCAATTACTTGACTAACATTTTTATCTAATCTCAAATTAATGCTTGGATTCGCAGTATATAATTGAAACGCTGATTCGTTATTAGAATTGACAGACCCATTTCTAAATGAAGAATTACGGATTGTGTCTAAAATTAAACCATTAGTATTGATTTTGCAGTAAAAATATGGTACTCCTAAATTAAAAGAAAATTCAACTGACAAAGAAGAATCATTAACCCAGGCGGGGTAGAGATAATAATTTGAACTGGTTATCTTCTTGTTTACAGAGCCATCATCTTTCAATAAATTGATTTGATAATCATTCGAAATAAATGCTATCCAACCATTCTTACCCCACTTTGGTTGTCCCACAATATTTGTATTATTTAATAACACTGTTTCGACCTTCGACTGAATGTTGAACTTGATCAGTTGGGATTTATTATTTTCTTCTTTTACATAGACAATTTCGTTTGAATTATTTGGGTTAAAACAAGGTGCGTGTTTTTGAATATTCTTCTGTTTAATTGTGGATATACCACCCTCTGGCTTTGGAAAATTTTCGCATTTATCATCTAGCCTGCAAACCTTATCTTTCTTACAAGTTTGAAGAAATAAGCACACCAGGGCAATAAGCCCCGATGTGAATAAAAATGTTAAAAACCGTTTCATTTTACAATTGATATTTTTTGAGAAACAGTGCCTTCTGATGTGCGAAGATTACAAAAATAAATACCTGCATTTAGATTCTGTAATTGTAATTCAATTTCCTGGTGTCCATCCGTTGTTTTTTGCTTGGGTTGTGAATAAACAACTTTACCTGTGAGGTCTGTTACCTCAATACCCAATTCTGTACTTTTTAACAAAGTAAACATAATAGTAAAAATACCATTTGATGGATTTGGAATTACCCTCGCAAAATTCTTGTCAATTGGTATATTTTTTACGCCTGTTGCTAAAGGATCTTCGGAATAAACAGTTAATGACATTCTTCCTGTTCCGTTTAAGCCGTTGCTTGGCAACCATTTATTTATTGACTGGCCAAGAATATTGGTTTTGATTTCAAAAATATAACCTTTCATAGTGGCAGAAGTTTGATTCCATGTGGTAACGTTGCTGTTTACTTCTGGAATTACTGGTTGATTCGCCCAAAGTGTAGAGCTTGAATTGCGTTTCCATACATCAATAATTGTTCTGCCGGATGGTTGTGTAATATTATAGGTCTGTGTTATTTCATACACATCGCCAAAATATGTGCCGGCTGCAATCCCATTAGCCCCTTGTGCTACCTGTATTTGAACATTTGAGCCAATTTTTGTTCCAGAATTATTGTTAAATGTTTGGGTGTAATGCCTTACTTCAAATCTTGGCCAGCGAATGCCCTGCAATGTAGCACCTGCGTTAATTCTACCAAAGCCGTTGTCATTATCATATCCAATTGCACCAACATCAGTTGCAAACCTTTGCAATAAATTCTCCACATCGTCAGGAGCAAGGTTATTTGGGGCATTACTTGGGGCGTTAATGTAACTAAGCATTAGCCCTGCAACACCTGCGGCATGGGGTGCAGCAAATGATGTGCCATCAGCATTTACGTTATATGTATTGTTTGTATTTGCATCTAAAGAAGCGTAAATTGGAAAAGTGCCTGGTGCAATGAAATCTAAATTATTACCAGTAGTTGAAAATAATGCTTTACTACCTGTGTGGTCATTTGCACCTACTTTCATAACCCATTCGTCCCTGTAGCTCGAAGGGTATTGAGCAGTACTGCTTGAGGTATTTCCAGAAGCAAATGACATTACAACATTGTTTCTCCTGAATCATTGGTCGTAAAAGAACCCAATTCATCAATTATTTTATTGGCAGTTCCTCCTTTGGTATGGACAGTAAATGTCAACCCTTTAAATCTTTGACCTGTTGTCCCATCCATTACTATACCTTTTATTTTGAACTTTTCAGTTTCTTTTTTGCAGCCCACTTGGGCTACAAAAAAGATGGCTATAGTGATGTATATTATGTTTTTCATATTAATAATTGATATTGGCCTTATCAACTATTGGATCACCCGTAATTTCAAACTGAAGATGTTTAGTTCTTATAAGCTTGTTGATTGACTTATCAAAATAAAATTCATTAAAATTACGCCCATATCCAAATGCATAAGGACCAGGCTCAAGTCTAAAATTTAAAATGTATGTTTCGGGAATATCTGTAAATGTATCAAGAATTCTAGTTCCATCAATATAGTATTGGTAAAAATACAAAGTATCTGTATTGTTTTTTAATGAATTATCCGTTGATAATGTCAACTCTAAAGTGCCTTTATCTGAAAAATACCAAGGATTTTTTTCAAAGTTTTCATTAATTGGTAAATTTCTCACCCTTCCAGTATAACCATCTTCTAAAGTTATTGAACTTCCTTTTTGTCTTTTATATTTAAATTCAAATATTCCCTGTGCATCGGTTGTGAATTTTCCAATTTCGTGTGAAAACTTGTCATTATAATCTTTCGCTATTAATGTCATGGTTTCATTCACTCTAGTTGGTTGCATAGTCGTCCCATTTATAAACTGACCCTTAAATGTAAATTCTTCAACTTCTTTTTTGCAGCCCACTTGGGCTACAAAAAAGATGGCTATAGTGATATATATTATATTTTTCATATTCTTAATTGTTGTTTAAAATGATTTTGTTTCTAAAAAAACCGTTTGTGGTTGTAACTTCAATGAGTAATAAACCACTATTTGAAATATTGGCTTGTGTACGTCGTCAAGTTCATTAGGACAAGTGTCAAATAAAAATAAGTGATTGATTTTGAATTTACAATAGGTGATTTGTCAATTTTTGTTAGCACTATTTTAGTCATTATTTTAATACTTTCCAATTCTTGGACCAACAGATTATTGAATCTAAGTTAATATTTAATTTCAAATTCATCAACTATTGGATCACCGGTGACTTTTCCTGTTATAGAACCTAAGTAATTAACAATATTAATATTGCCTTGATGATACTTCCATGCAAAAGTATTCGAATTCACACCCCAAACAATCCCCCATTCTTCGTTAGGCGGTGTAATTAATGTGTAATTATAACCTTTATAGACATTAGTTAATGTGTCAATTACTTGCCTAAATACATTGTTTGAATTTAATTTAGAATAACCAACAAATAAAGTATCAGTATTTTTAATGTTTGGACAATTGCAAATGATTTTGAATTTTCCCAAAGTAGATTTATAAAACACTTTATCTACATCTTTGTTTAAAGGAATATCTTTAAATTTCATAAAATTATTTATTACACTTATTGAATTTGCAGATATACCCTTTATCCTGTCGTACATAAATTCAAAATCTCCTGAATCGTTGGTCGTAAAAGAACCCAAATCATCAATTATTTTATTGGCAGTTCCTCCTTTGGTATAGACAGTAAATGTCAACCCTTTAAATCTTTGACCTGTTGTTCCATCCATTACTCTACCTTTTATTTTGAACTTTTCAGGTTCTTTTTTGCAGCCCACTTGGGCTACAAAAAAGATGGCTATGGTAATGTATATTATGTTTTTCATATTCTTAATTGTTGTTTAAAATGATTTTGTTTCTAAAAAAACCGTTTGAGGTTGTAACTTCAATGAGTAATAAACCACTGTTTGAAATATTGGCTTGTAATGAATTAATATTGATATTTTTAAAATTGGCATTGTACAATAACTGGCCTTGGAGTGAATATATTTTTACATTTTTAATGCCTTCACTTTTAATGTTAATAATTCCATTAGACGGATTTGGGTATATTAAACATGGATTTTTGATTAAGTTTTGTTGGTCAATCTCCAATTCTTCTTTTTGCATGAATGGAGCAGAAAATATACCTCTAATTTCATCTCTTGTTAAATCACAAACGTTCATTAATTTAATTCTTGCTCTAAAATTACTCCCTCTTCTGCTTTCAAAACCAGGTCTTAATCTAATTTCTGTGCCTGCTGCAAAACGCAATTCTCCGGCATCAAAAGCTTTGATAATAAATCTTAGACTATCTGAGTACATTCCATTATAAAAATTTGCTCCAGCATTAGGCCCATGATTTAAGTATCGATAGAAATCACCTTCTCCTTTACCTGCATTCAAAATATTTCTGGCTTGGTAAATTCCTTCCCTAGCAATGGTCATATTATCTAAACGCATTTCTTCTTCCCCTATTTCACGCGTTAGCCAACTTAAATCTTGTAAATAAGCTCCACCAGTTCCAAATTCTGGATTCCGCATAGCCAAATGTGAAAAATTTCTACATCCACCAAAGCCATTTGGATTTGGAAAGCAAGTATTATCTGTTAATTGGCCTACAATAACATGGAATGGAGTTCTTGTCATATTAGTTCCTACAGGAGTATTTAAAATATCATGGTTTTGAGGCAATGCATTTCCAAACTGATCAAAACCTCTATAATCTAATGCACTTTGCATTGGTATAAAACAAAAGTCTGCTATATCTGCTTCACCATTTAATGTGATTCTAGTAGGGAAAAACACACCTGCTTGAGCACGCATAAAAATTGAACCTGTCAATGGATTAATATCTAGGACATGGTTCCAAACCCAAATATTAGAGCTAGAATTATGTGCAGCGGTATTCCCATTTATAAACATTGAAGCTCCAGGATATTTTCCACCTGGTTCGGGGTCTAATGCTTCAACATTACAAGCATTTAGATTATAGGGTAAACCAATACTCAGAATATTACAAGGACTTGTATTTCTTCTAAATATGTTTGTCAAGCAACCTCTTAACTTACCAAACATATTCCATCTTAAAGGAATATCAATAATATTGCCCGCACCATTTGGGTTTCCTCTCCAGACGGCATCGTTAATTTCAATTAAAGGGATAGGAATCAATCTAAAAATTCTTACATTCAAATGATAATCTAATTGCAACAACCTTTCGTTAGGTAAAATTACTCTGTTTCTAAACCCTGCTTGCCCATTCCCATCCATCAATCCATTACTCATTGCTACTAATTTACATTGGCTTGGATACCCACCGGTAGCGGGGTTCATGGCTATCAAGTCGTTCATGAAACTATCTCTTTTTGCATGTGCCGTATAACAACCGCTTGCGTCTCGAGTATGAGCATGAGTTATTAAAAGTTGACGAATAGCATCTCTTTTTAAAAAGCTTTTTGATAAAGCATCGGTATTTCTTAAAATGTCCGATAATAAAAATGCTGACCTTAACAACGGTCGTGGTACTGTATATATCCATTCATTAAATTGTTGCACGGCTAAAGGAATATTCGCTCCCTGATGTGGGGCATCATAAGAGATAAATAAACGTGTGTTATGCAATCTGTGTTGTCTGAAAAATACTGAATCAGCAGGATTTTTTGAACGATAAGCAGAAGTTTCCATAAATGTCAAAGCAAATCGCCCTATTACACCACCCATGCTTTCACCCATTACTACAAATTGATGAGTAGTATCACTCATTGTTTTTAGTTGGTCTATTAATTGAACAACACCTTGAGCATTTTCTCTCATATCAATGGTGCTGTTTTTCCAACTAACTACAACATAATCGTAGTCGTAGTTATGAAGCATAATTAATGTTTCATTTCTGATCATTTGATTGAAAATCAAAGGCACATTTCGTATTTCTCCAATATCGATACCTTCTAAGTAAATGAATGGTTTTAATAAAGAATCGTTATTGCATCCTCTAAAAACCCCCGCTGTTAAAAAGTCATTTTCAATTACAAAATCAGGCAAAACCATTAATTCATCCGTTAAAACTTCAAAAGTTGATATAGAAAATTTAATAGGAATTCCATCTACGATGACACGGGCTGCAATGTTCTTGGTGCCTCTTGTTGGATAAACTATTTGGATTTCTTGATAAACAAAAGGGTCAAAATCTCTCCAACCTAAACCATCCTTAAAGTCAATTTGAAAGGTATGCGGATTTGGATGAGGTAATACATTTGAACTGAAGGTGTTGTTATAAAAAAAGAAATTACCAGGGTCAATTGTAAAAGTTACATTTCTAAAATGACTAGTTTCTATTAAAGGTGAAAATTGAAAAATTTCTAAGCAAGTTCCTCTACCTGGATTTATTGTATTTAATTCATAAGGTTCATCAATTCTTAAATTATTATCCCATATTGAATCATTATCCCAAAAAAACCACCTGCCAAAATTTACGCTATCGAAAACATTGCTTCGGAACATGTTAAAATCCAAATCCAAAAGTCCTAAAGGGACTTTATCCATGCGAGCCATTTGGTCTATTCCATTAGAAATAAATGTGTCTGGTGGTAAAATATTAGGTGTGAAACTGGCTTGAAACATTTCAAAATGTATTGCCCTCCAATTCAAAGTGCTTGTTGTATCAAGAACTACAGGTTTATAAAACTTCTCATCTGTAAGATGAGCTACCATGTCAAAATGAAATGGCGCAGGACAAGCGGCTTTCTTCAATGGCGTAATTAAAGCTCTTAAATCACCATTTATACTGCTATCTGTCTGCCCAAAACCATTCATTGCAAAAAATGATGAAATGGTAATGAATAATATTAACTTTTTCATATTTAAAAATATTAGGAGTTAATTTTTTTCGGTTTCAGTTGCTTTTGCCTCTAATTCTTTAATTCGAGTATTTAACTGTAGTATATACAACTGCATTTCTTCCATTTTGCGCATAAGTACAGCATTCATTTCAGCAACATTTAAACCATTGGTTTGAACCTCATTTGCTGAGGGAACATTTGGCAAATGACCGGTTGAATCTATGTAAACTTGAACACTATCTAGCGGAATTAAAACGTATGAAGATTCAAATACATAATCTGGCCAATTAGACATGTTTACAATTACTTCTCTTGCGCGCATGTGCCCATCCACATTTAAAATAACAGAAGAAGATTTTTGCGATCCGCTTCCATCACCTACCCATACAGTGCCATCATTTTTTACAACAAGGCGTGTCGAACCACCGTTAGTACAAGTAGCATTTGTTCCAGAACTACCCCAAGTTTGGGCATTCAAATTAATTGTCAAAGTAGTAACAACTAATATTAAAGCTGTTTTTAAAATAGATTTGTTCATGATTTTATATCTTTTTATAATTTTTATTTTTGTCTCGACTTTTTCAGATTAGCGCTTTTTCACCTTGTCGAGTTCTGCTATTGTTAATTTAGCAAGATTAAAAATGTTAGTTGTGAAGTAGAGGGCATAGGCTTTGCTCTTCATTGCCCTTTTAATGGCCTTGTGTGAGGGGGGCTTCTATTGCTTCTCATGCTTGACTCTTCGATTATATATTTATTCATTTCAATTCTGTTATTTACTTCACCTGTTCAATCGTATTTATTAAATCCCTCTACTATATATTAATGAGCAGTGGTATTCTTATTATTTATTAACAATTCCAAAATTCGTCACCATGACTTCATTACTTGTTTCATTACAAAAAAAGTCACAATTGAAAACAATTACGTGATAGATTTATATCATAAAACTCTTATTAAAAAGCAATTATCCTTACTTACTTATCTAGAACAAGTGAATCTATCGATTTGGACAATACAAGTATTGCATTATCTTCGCAATAAGGTGAAAGTTTGGGCAACTTCGGAGAATCCCTCTACCGGAGGTCGTTTGTCCAAATCGTTACCCCACTGAGAACATAGATAGCCTAAAGGCTTGATTTGCAAGACATTATGAGAGATGGTTCATTTCCCTCTCTCTCCGCGATACTCAACTAATTAAAAATCAGGCACTTAGCCTGATTTTTTTTGTCTTTTTGTTACCACATTTTTCAGCTAAATCGTTGATTTTATTACACTTAGTTTAAGCGAGGGATTCGAACCTAATTAGTAAGATTTCGGAGTATTTCGGCCTATTGATTTTGTTTCCCAAAATCTTAAATAATTGATTATCAATGTTGTTGTGAAATTTCCGTGTACCAAACCGTATACCGCATTTACCTCTGGTATACGATTTCAATTAACTGATATTCAATCAAATAAACATTCAATTGCTCAGATTTGCTCAGTTGTTTCATTTTTTTCTGTGTACCAAACCGTATACCAAGCTTTTTTACGAAAATGTGAATTATGCTAGCAACATCTTTTTCTAGGCTTCGTATTTCCTTTTATTTGCGCCAAGATCGTGGCAATAAACAAGCTCACCCCGTATATGCTCGCCTAACCTGGTTTGGGGAACAAAAGAACATGCCAACAGGGCAGTTTTGCAGTTCTCAAATGTGGGCCGATTGGAGAAAGCATGACTTTTCCAAAACACTGGTCAAAGCTATGGCATCTTCTCTCCAACGCTTCGAATTCAATTGCAATGAATCTCTAGATATTCATATAAAACAAGGCCTTCCCTTTTCCTTGACTACCATTGTCAATCATCTTGTAGGAAAGCAACGAGGTTGGGACACCACTCTGCTGGAATTCTGGAGCGAGTTCAATGAAGAACTCGAAGTAAATGTTGGCATTCGTCATTCTCGCACTCTGCTTGAAAAGCACAGAAGGAGTGCTTCCTACTTCGGTGAATTTCTCCTTTCTCATGAACACTGTTCTGACATTCGCCTTTTGCTCCTGTTGCCACGGCATATTGATGCCTTTTTCTTGTTCTTAAGGCGACAAAAGCAGTTGAGCCACAATACGGCCATCAAGCACATGCAGCAACTCAAACGAGTCATTCGGGTAGCCTTGTGTGAAGGCATCATTAAAAGTGACCCATTTCGGCGATTCAGTATGGCACTGAGGCCAGTAATTCCCAGGTTTTTATCGATTCATGAATTGAATCGATTGCAAGCGGTCAACTTACCCATTCATCGAGTCAGCCTAGTCAGGGATCTGTTTATGTTCTCTTGCTTTACTGGACTGGCTTATTCTGACTTGCAATCACTGAAATTATCTGACATTACAGAAGTTTATGGCCGTCCTTGGATTTTTGCACACCGATTAAAAACCAGATCACTGGCTCAAATTCCCCTCATCAATGATGCCCAGATTCTCCTGGAACGATACAAGGCCTTAGCTCCTGCTGGTTATTCATTTGCATTTCCCCGCATTTCCAATCAAAAACTAAATGCCTACCTCAAAGAGGTTGGACATCTTGCTAATATCGATAAAGTTCTCACCTTCCACATGGCCCGTCATACGTTCGCCACTACCATCGCTCTGCAACACGGCATGTCTTTAGAATCCTTGAGTAAAGTCATGGGGCACCATAGCATCAAATCGACCGAGTATTACGCGAAGTTGATGTCTAAGCGCATTGGTCAAGAGATGAGTGAAATCGAGGCCGCATTCACAACACACAAAATCTAATCGTTTGATATTAGGCGTTTTGTCGGTAACTTAGTTAGAGAAACTAAAATAGTAGGGCAATGCACTCGCTATGCAATTGCACCATCAAATTAATATAACCTCCAATACCACAACGAGAGCCCAAAAATTTACATGCATTATCTTTGATCAATAATCTGCCATTATGAAAATCGACATACCCCGCAAAGCCACATTTCTAGTAGCAGTCATTACTGCACTAATTTCATTTTTTAATACAAGTTGCAAACCCGATGAGCCTGAACCGAAGAAATATTTGGGGAAATTCTATATAGGTGAGATGCGAGATTACACCTACTTCAAACCCGGCAGCATGTGGGTATATGAGTGTGATAGCACAGGAGAACTCGACACGCAGGTCATGCTCAAATGCTTCACTTGGTGGATATCAACCGATTACATCGATTGCGAAGTACTGAGTTTTCAACGCAAAAGCCTAAACGAGGGAAGTTTGTATACAGATTATGCATCAACTTATACCATTAATTATAATGAGAATTTCAAAAAACAAGGCGATTGGTTAAATGTAGAAAAATCTCATAGTGACATCAATCGATGCGGGAAAGACAATGTGTTTTTCACCCCCTTTGACACTACTAAGGAGTACTTTACTGCCGATGGTTCTAGTGAAACCACCTATAAAAAACTACTCACCAATTACACCGTGAACAACTTCACCTTTGACACTGTAAGGGTTTTCATGGTGCGACGTTCTGAATCAAACCCAATGACTAATCATCCATTCTTCAATGACCTTTATCCTAAAAGAAATGTAGAATACTACGTCGCCAAAAACGTTGGAATCATTCAATTAAATGTCACTGCTCATAGCAGAAGCCTTATCAAAGATAAAAGTCATCATTGGTATTTAAAATACTACAAAATCGTCAATTAATTTGCGCAAATATTACACGTTACTTTGTTGCTTTTTAAGCGTTGTTGGACTCGCCGCTCAAACAACAGAATACGAATTGGAGAACAAGTGTAATACTCCCCAGTTGATGAACCTAAAGTCTGCTTGAGTAATGATTGGTGTTTAATAAAACTGTATTGAACTAATTGCTGTATTATTCGAAAATTCAATTCAAGAGTACGAAGCTGAATTGTCAATTTGTTGATGAATATGTATCAATTGGAAGGAATTTTTTTAGTGCGTACTAGGTAGTCCGTCCAACTCGGACTGGTATACTGTGATCCTTGGTCTGAATTGATGATTTCAGGCGCTCCGTTTTCTGCCATAACTGTTTGCAAAAATTTCTGTAACAAATTAATGCGTATATTTGTTACGAAAGATTTTGTTAAACTTGTATGGAATTGACTGAAAAACAGATAATTGCAAGAATTAGGGCGCATGGTAGAGGTTTTGTGTTTTCTACGAAGCTGTTTTCTTCTTTGACGGATGATTCAGCCAGTGTTCGGACCGCATTAACACGGCTAGTGCAAAAGAAATCCATTAGGCGATTGTCACATGGTTTATACGATTTCCCCATTGTGCATCCCCAATTGGGGGCATTAGTTCCATCTGTCGAAAATGTTATTAATGCTATAAAATCAGCTGATGCCATTGAGGTTCAAGCAACGGGGGCTTATGCTGCCAATCTTTTGGGCCTATCTACCCAAATCCCGATGCGTATCGAACTTTACACCAATGGTCCGCGTCGGAAAATTCGTTTCGGGAATCAAGAAATTATATTGAAACCTACAACCCCTAAAAATATGATAGGCGCAGGAACGAAAGCGGGATTAATTCTTCATGCACTTCGCCAAATAGGACAGAATAATGTGACTGACGAAATGATCAATCAGATTAAAAGCAAGATCATTGATGCGGATATAAAACACATTAAAAAACAAATACCATACGCCCCAGCTTGGATTTCCAAAATCATGCGCACACTTATTAATGAAAAGGAATCATGAACTCATTCGTAACATTATCAGCTGAAGAACGTAGCTTGTTTTGTCGTCAAGCCGCTGAAAGAATGACGATGCCACTACCTGCTGCGGTTATTGAAAAAGATTTTTGGGTTTGTTGGATGCTCCAAGTATTAAATGAAATTCCAGATTTGCAAGGCAATATCACTTTCAAAGGTGGGACATCCCTGTCAAAAGCATGGGGATTGATTGAACGATTTTCGGAGGATATTGACATTGCCATCAATCGAAAGGTATTTGGCCAACAACCACCGTATGGTGCAGAAGATGCAGCATCTAATTCTCAACGCAAATTACGATTAATAGAACTTGAGCAAAAGAGTGCGGCTTTTATCATCCATGAACTTTTGCCTCAACTGAATCAAAAAATATCTGAACTATTGAATCCGGGTGAATTTGCACTAAGACCTGTTCAGAAAGGAAACGAAGTAAATATCGAATTTGAATATCCTGGTACGCTGAAAGATGAATTGGGTGGTTTGTTGCCGGTTGTCTTGATTGAGTTGGTTCCTAGAGCAGACGAACTACCCAACGAAAACAGGGAAATAACGTCGATCGTATTTGAGACGTTTCCGGAAATATTGGGAGAGGGGTCATTCATGGTTTCTACGTTGACTCCCGAACGAACTTTCATGGAAAAGTTGCTGTTTATTCATGAGACGCTGGAAGGATTTAACAAAGGAAGTGAGCGGAAGAGTCGACACTATTATGATCTTTTCAAACTATATGAGGCGGGCGTCTTCGATAATATTAAATCGAATCGGGAATTACTTAGAAAAGTGGTGGAGCATCGCCAAACATTTTTTCGATACAATGCTCTTGATTATGACGGGATATTGGATAAGGGAGTGAGTGTAGCGCCGAGTAAAGAAAGTCTCGCTGATTGGCGAAGTGACTATGTAAGAACCGCAGTGATGATATATAACAGTGCTCCCTCATTTGATGAGTTAATGGAGTTTGCCGAGCGTTTTGAGAAAGAGTTCAATGATTGGGTTCGAGCAAAATGATCCAAGTTAATTCATTTGTGTCTGTGGAAAACTATGGTAAATCCCAACTAATTGATTATCAATATCAATGAAACAAAAATAAAAAATCCTCTCTCTCCGCCCCCAAGCAAAAGCCCGGCAATAGCCGGGTTTTTTTATGCCCCCAGAACCGGAGCCAAGCTCGCTTGAGCGAAGGTGATAGGGCATAAAAAACACCGCCGACGGCGGTGGCTTCTGCTTGGAGAAGCCTCCCCTCTAGGGTTCAGCGAACGCAGTGAGCTAATCCCGAATTCATAAAGCCCCCCCCAGAACCGGGGCCAAGCTCGCTTGAGCAAAGGTGATGGGGCATAAAAAACATCGCCGAAGGCGGTGGCTTTTGCTTGGGGAAGCCTTCCCTCCAGGGTTCAGCGAACGCAGTGAGCTAGTCCCGAATTCACAAATCCCCCCCTTTCATTGCCCTCCCCAATCAAGAGGCTTACTTTTGCGGCCCATGAAGCCCTACATCAAGCTCTTTGACTTCCAGCAACAAGTAAATTACAAAAACGAAATCCTTTCGGGTCTTACCGTAGCCTTGGCCCTGGTACCCGAAGCGGTGGCGTTTGCCTTGATCGCAGGCCTCTCCCCTTTAACCGGTTTATATGCGGCATTTGTAATGGGCCTAGTCACCTCCCTATTGGGCGGTCGTCCCGGTATGATTTCAGGCGCGACGGGCGCGGTTGCGGTGGTACTGGTTTCCTTGGTCAAAGATTTTGGTGTCGAATACGTTTTTGCGACGGTCATCCTAGCCGGCATCATGCAACTATTGGCCGGTCTACTGAAGCTCGGAAAGCTCATGCGCTTGGTCCCGCACCCCGTCATTTTTGGATTTGTCAATGGCCTAGCTATCGTGATTTTCTCCGCTCAGCTTGTACATTTTCAAGACGACAGCGGTCAATGGCTCAGCGCATCATCCCTGTACACCATACTTGGACTGGTTGCCTTGACCATGCTTATCATTTGGGGCCTTCCCCGCATCAGCAAAGCCATTCCGGCTTCACTGGTTTCCATATTGACCATCTTTGGCTTGGTAACGCTCTTTCAAATTGACACCAAAACCGTGGGTGACATTGCCTCCATCAAAGGCAGCTTCCCGCCATTTCACTTGCCCAGCATTCCGGTGAATATTGAAACGCTCATGATCATCTTGCCTTATGCCTGCATCGTAGCAGGCGTGGGTCTGATCGAGAGTCTACTCACCTTGAACATCGTTGACGAAATCACCGAATCACGCGGCCGAGGCAACAAAGAAGCCATCGCTCAAGGTCTAGCCAACATTGCTTCCGGCCTGTTCTCGGGCATGGGCGGATGCGCGATGATTGGACAAAGTTTGATCAATGTTTCCAACGGAGCCCGGGCCCGCCTTTCCGGCATCGTAGCCTCTGTCATGCTCTTGGTCTTTGTGATGTTTGGCTCTAGCCTCATAGAACAGGTCCCCATCGCCGCGCTTACTGGATTGATGATCATGGTTTCGATTGGAACATTCGAATGGGCTAGCATTAGAACCTTCAATAAAATGCCCAAATCAGATGTATTAGTGATGGTTTTGGTCACCCTGGTCACTGTCTTTCTTCACAACCTTGCCTTGGCAGTATTGGTGGGTGTCATCATTTCTGCTTTGGTATTTTCGTGGGACAACGCCAAACGCATACGGGCTCGAAAATCGATTGACGACAAAGGTGTCAAGCACTACGAAATCTATGGCCCCCTATTTTTCGGATCAGTCGCAGCTTTCTTAGAGAAATTCGAAGTTCAAAACGACCCACACGAAGTCATCATTGACTTTTTTGAAAGCCGAATCGTCGACATGTCGGCCATAGAGGCCGTCAACAAAGTGACTGCGCGATACCGAAAGGCTGGAAAGGTCATTCGTCTGAAACACCTCAGTCCTGATTGCCGTTCGTTGCTGGACAATGCCGACGAACTCATTGACATCAATGTAGTCGAAGACCCATCTTACAAGGTCGTAACAGACTCCATTTGATTGAACCTAAAGGTTACACTTCACTCGCAAGCGATCCACCCAAGCTAGATCTCGATTGACAACCGTCGCATTCAAATCAGCCATCAAGCTGTAAATACCGAAATAGGTTCGGTTGACATACAAAGCATGCTTGCTGCCTCTGGGCTGGGTCGGTTTTCGCACTCCTGGTAATCGGTAAATTCGTTCTCCTTCCTCGTAAATCTCATCCAAGTAATCTTGGGTGAAGTGAAACTCGGCCTCTTGAAAGGGACGCGACAACAAACGCGTCATTCGCAAAAATGCCTCGGTCAAATCTTGTTGCAGCGACTCGCTATCACCGGGGAATATCATCTCGATTCCACGCATGAGCTTATCGATGATCACAGGATTCTCCTGCACCTCTTGAATCAACAACGGAAAGTAGGAATGGTAAAAGTCTTCCGGAACTTCTTTCACGCAGCCAAAGTCAATGATGCCCACTTTCGCGTCTTGCGTAAACAGGAAATTACCCGGGTGAGGGTCAGCATGAATGCAGCGTAATTCGTGCAACTGATACTCATAAAAATCCCAGAGGGCCTGGGCCACCTGATTTTTCTCCTCTTGCGAAGGCTGTGTCTGTAAATATTCAGCGAGGTGCTGACCTTGCAGCAAATCCATCACTAGGACTTTCGAGGTACTCCACTGAGGATAATACTGAGGAAAATGAACATTTTCGATGTGCGAACAGGCAGCCGCCACCTCTTGACCGCGTTGCAATTCCAAGTCGTAGCGCGTCTCTTCTAACAGCTTTTCCTCAACCTCTTCGAAGTATTTCTGCATTTCCTTTTCGGGCAGACCAAACATGGCGTTGGCCACGGGCTTGACCAATTTCAAATCGCTTTTGATGGCCTCTGCTACTCCCGGGTACTGAATTTTCACTGCATACATCTTCCCTTCTTTTTCCGCTACGTGCACCTGGCCAATACTGGCGGCAGCTAGGCTTTTCGAATCGAAGCGATCAAAATCTTGCGACGGATAATGGCCCAAGGCTGATTGATAGGCCTTCATCACCAATGGACCTGACATCGGCGGTGCCGAGTACTGAGACAAGGCAAACTTCTGGGTATAAGCTTTGGGCAAAACGGCCTTATCCATGCTCAGCATCTGAGCCACCTTAAGGGCACTTCCCTTTAGCTGACTCAATGAGTTATAGATGTCTTGGGCATTGTCCTCGTGCAAGGATTCTCGATCTTCCTTGCCCGTGGCTACTTTTTTGGCATAGAACTTCAGGTAATTGCCCCCAATTTTCGCACCCGTTCCTACCAACTTTGCCGCCCGACCCACCTTGGAACGAATGACCGAATCTTGTGATTCCATTAACGGTTTTGGAACAAGAATTTGCCAAAATCTATGGCCTTGCCTAGGGTATTGCTCTGCAACAATTCAAACGAAAGAGTGAATAGTTTCTCAATGCAGGCGTCAGTTTGCTCAAAGCCCTTGCTTCGGTCTTTCAACCAAAAATGAAAAACAAAGGCCGCATTGGCAAACAGAGTATTGTGATTGATCATGTCCGTCTTGTCTTTCAAGACATCTATCTTGAGATCCATTCCCGTCAAGCCGATTCCACTTGAATAGGACAGAAACTCTTCTCTCCAGGCCCTCATTCCGTGGAAGGAATCAGTGGGGTTTTGCCAAGAGCCATACGCTTGAATCAAATAGCTTCGGTTGGCCTTAAGGGTCTCGACAAAAGCGTACATGGCACTGAGCATCTTCTCATGGGGCTCAGCAGACAGATAAAATTCTTCCTGGTTCAAGGATTCTACACTGATAGACCATAGGTGTACCAACACAGATTCCTTCACCGAACGCAAATCAGAAAATTCTAGGTAAAATTCTGATTCTGAAAAACTTGCATCCTCGCAAAATTTGAAAACACTCTTGGGTTCA
Source organism: Bacteroidota bacterium (assembly GCA_027621365.1). Taxonomy (GTDB): domain Bacteria; phylum Bacteroidota; class Bacteroidia; order NS11-12g; family UBA955; genus JALRLA01. The sequence goes on from JAQCBH010000001.1 coordinate 34,323, forward strand.
ACTTCGAATTGATTGAACCACCACATGTATCGAGTTATGATGTCATTTTTCATCTCAGGTATAACCAACTTTCTGGCAAATGGTTCGCTGAAAAAACACCAAATCTCCCCAGCCTTATCCCAAAAGACAGACGCCTCTTTCCTTCTCAACCGACGATAACGATTGCTTACTCAATTTGTGAACGACAGAAACCCACAATCCCCTCATTTACATGCAACTTGAGCTCCATGAACGACTCAGGTATTTTCTCTGCTCGCACATACCTATTCAAAGCCATCTTTGGCTTGTTTCTGTGCGCTTTGTGCAGCTGCGAACCGATTGGCCAAGAAACAGTGGTGGCCAACTTTGAATTCCCAGATTCCAATTTTATCGCACCTTGTGAAGTCCCGATCACCAACACCAGTGAGGCTTTTCACCGCTTGCGATGGGATTTTGGCAACGGCCAAAGCAGCGAAGAAATCAATCCCGTTGCTCGATATGACAGTGCTGGCATTTATTCCGTTACCCTATGGGCCGACGGATATTTTGACGGGGCCACCGATTGGACGGACACCCAAACCAAATTCATCGTCATTTTGAAACCCTAAAGGGCAAACTCTATCAAGCCCTGGCAAACTCGCCTTTGCTCTTGCGAATGCGCACAGCTACTACCTTGTATTCGGGGCACATGGCTTCCGAGCAATGCTCGTCTGAGGTCACCAAATTCACCATGATTTCCGGGAAGTGGAAGGTGGTACTCAAGACCCCTTGCTTGACTCCATCCGTGACCTTGGCCTTGATATCGACCTTGCCACGGGGCGATTCCACGCAGACTTTGTCTCCGCTTTGAATGCCGAACTGGGCCGCATCATCGGGGTGTATCCACAGCAAATCTTCAGTGTGAATCTCCACGTTGGCCGTACGGCGGGTTTGCACGCCTGAGTTGTAGTGCTCCAAGTCGCGGTTGGTGGTCAAAATGAAGGGGTAATCCTTGCCGTGTTTGACGATTTCATTCGACTCCTTGAAGGAGTGGAACAAGAAAGTACCCTTGCCTTTTTTGAAGGTTTCATCGTGCAAAATCTTGGTGTCAGTACCATCGGGTTTGACCGGCCACTGCAAGCCGTTGATGCCCAAATTCTCCCAGGTAACCCCTGCAAAGAAAGGCACGATTTGGGAAATTTCTTTGAGCATACCCTCAGGCGTATAATCGGGCTGGGCATAACCCATGCGGTTCATGATGTCAATGACAATCTGGCCATCGGGTTTGGAATTGGCATTGGGTTTCACCACCTGATTGACCTTTTGAATGCGGCGTTCGCCATTGGTGAAGGTTCCGCTCTTCTCCAGAAACGAAGCACCCGGCAAAATAACGTCAGCCAACTTGGCCGTCTCGGTCATGAATAGCTCCTGCACCACAAACAAGTCCAAATTGTTCAAGGCCTTTTTCACCTTGTTGGTATTGGGATCGGTCTGCACGACATCTTCGCCCATGATCCACATGGCCTTCAGTTTTCCTTCAATCGCTGCATCGAACATTTCAGGGATTTTCAAGCCAATGTGTTTGGGTACTTCAACCCCATAAAACTCGTTGTAGGTGCGGTTTACATCGTCGTTGGTTACATCCAAATAACCCGCGCCTTGGTGCGGCTGAACGCCCATGTCTGCCAAGCCTTGAACGTTGTTCTGACCGCGAAGCGGGTTCACCCCCACCCCTTTTCGGCCTATGTTGCCGGTGAGCATGGCCAAATCGGCAATCTGCACCACCGTAAACGTTCCTTGCGAATGCTCGGTCACGCCCAAACCATGAAAACTCATGGCATTGGGAGCTTTGGCATAGGCCATGGCTGCACGGCGAACCAGTTCTTTGTCTACTCCGCAGACAGCCTCCATCTCATCAATGTTGACGGCCAACACCTGCTCCTTGAATTCCTCATAACCTTCGGCACGAGTTTCAATGAACTGTTGATCCACCAATCCTTCTTTGATGATGTAGTACATCATCATGTTCAGGACGGCTACGTTGGTACCGGGTCGAACAGGCAAATGGTAGGTGGCATATTCGGCCAGCTCGGTTCTGCGGGGATCGATGACAATCGAAACGTTGTCCGACTTCATGGCGAACTGCTTCAACTTGGCGCCCGTTACCGGGTGACCCGCCGTGGGGTTGGCTCCAATGACCAAAATGGCATTGGTATGCTTCAAATCTTCAATGCTATTGGTGGCCGCACCGGTTCCAAAGGTGCGTTGCATGCCCAATGCTGTGGGCGAATGGCAGACGCGTGCGCATCCGTCGATGTTGTTGGTTCTCACAACGGCACGGAAGAACTTCTGCATCAAGTAATTCTCTTCGTTGGTGCAGCGAGCCGACGAAATACCCGCCAAACTATCGGGACCAAATTCCGAGATGTAATACTTGAATCGAGAAGCGATGTAATCGTAGGCCTCATCCCAAGTAGCCTTTTCAAATACGCCATTTCGCTTGATCAAGGGATCGGTGATGCGATCGGGATGCTTGTAAAACTTGAAAGCAAAACGACCCTTCAAGCAGGTATGACCTTGGTTCACTTCGGCGTCATAAGGAGCTCGAATGCTCAAAATCTCTCCATTGGTGGAAGAAACCTCCAGGTTACAGCCTACTCCGCAATAGTTGCAAATCGTGCGCGTCTTTTCGGTCGCCTCGATGGCTTTTGATTGGAAAATATCAGAGATGGCAGCCGTTGGGCAAGCCTGGGCACAAGCACCGCAGCTCACGCAATCAGACTCTTTGAAACTGACGTCCTGGCCCTTGACAATGTGGTTGTCAAAGCCTCGACCCGCCATACTCAAAACAAATTGACCTTGCACTTCGTCGCAAGCGCGAACACAACGGTAACAGTTGATGCACTTGGAGAAATCAGAGCGCATGTAGGAATGGCTTTCGTCCTTTTCGCGGTCCAAATGATGTTCCCCTTCGGGATAACGAACCTTGCGAATGCCTACTTCAGCGGCTACAGTTTGCAGTTCGCAGTTTCCATTCACCTCGCAAGTCAAACAATCCAAAGGATGGTCGGTCAAGACCAATTCAATGATGTTCTTGCGCAGTTTCTGAATTTCAGGCGTAGATGTGTGAATGTGATAACCCGCTGTAACCGGCGTATGGCAAGATGCCATGGTGCGACGAGGACCCTCCGCGCTCAATCCTACTTCCACACTGCAAACCCTACAGGAGCCAAAAGGATCCAAATTCGGCGCATCGCACAAGGTGGGTATGAGTTTTTCGCCTTCAATGCGGCGAACAAAATTCAAAATGGTTTCCCCAGCGCGGAATTCGTGTTCCGAACCATTGACAAAGGCTGTTTGCTTGGTTTCCATCAGTTGAAATAGGGGGTTAATTCAGATTCAAAATATTGTAGGGAGTTGCGAATCGGCAAGGGAATTCCGCCACCGTGCGCACAAAGGGAACCCTTCTGCAGGGTATCCAACAAATCATTGAAAAGAGCACGGTCAATGACCAGCTTGCCGTTCTTGGCCTTTGACAACATTTCATGGCCGCGCTTGGTCCCCAATCGGCAGGGAAAGCACTTGCCACAACTTTCGTAGCTGGCAAAATCCATCAAGTGTTCCAGGAAATCAATCATGGGGAAAGATTCAGGAATGCAGACGACTGAGGCATGCCCGAGCAGAAATCCTTGGCTCGAAAACGATTCGTAATCCAGGTACAAGTCTTTGATTTTGGAAACAGGAACCACTCCGCCCAAAGGCCCGCCTATTTGCATGGCTTTGATGGCCTGGGTGAACCCGCCTCCCAATTCTTCGAATACGGTTTTCAGGGGTGTACCCATCTCGACTTCATATATACCAGGGCGTTTGAAAAAACTATCCAGGCTGACCAATTTGGTTCCCTTCGACTTCTCCGTACCCAAAGAGGCGTAGTAGGCACCACCCTTTTTCAGAATGGCGTAAACAGCCGCCAAGGTTTCCACATTGTTGACCACCGTAGGCTTGTTGAACAATCCTTTCTGGGTGGGGAACGGCGGCCTGGTGCGAACCTCGGGCCTCTGCCCTTCGATGCTGTTGATCAGGGCTGTTTCCTCCCCGCATATGTAAGCTCCTTGGGCCTGAATGACTTTGAAATCGTAGGAAAATCCTGATCCGAGTATGTTCTCACCCAACAATCCGGCTTCTCGCAAGGCCTCAATGGCTAGCTGTGACTCTTTCACCGCCTGCGGATACTCGGCTCTGATGTACAAGACTCCCCATTGGGCACCAGTGATAAAACCGGCTGTCATCATGCCAAACAACACGGAATAAGGCTGTTGCTCCAGCAAATAGCGATCAGAATAAGCTCCGGGGTCTCCTTCATCGGCGTTGCAAACAATGAATTTGACATCGCTCTCAACTTGAGCACAAGACTCCAGTTTGAAGCCCATGGGGAAACCCGCCCCGCCTCGGCCTCGAATTTGAGAGGCTCTGATTTCATTCAGGGCCCATTCGCGACCTTGATTCAAGGTTGATTGGAACAGGGCTTTGAATTCTTCCAAACTGCCGAAAGGCTGGCTAAGCAATTGAGGTCCGTGATGCCCAACATGGTATTGGTCGGCATTCAAGGTCTCTCCCTTCACCAAGTCGTCCAAGCGATCGATGTCTTGACCCGAGTAGTTCTCCCCACCTAAGTGGAAAGCAGCATTCTCGTGGCAGCGACCCAAGCAGGTCATATGGCCGATTTGATCGGCCGAGAAATGCTGCTCCAGCTTTTGATGCACCTCCTCTTGTTTGCCCGCACATACACAGGCGGTACCATTGCAGACGTAGGCTTTTTTACCCTTGTTGTCTTCTTTCAAGAAATCGTAAAAACTCGCCGTTCCGTAAACAGAAGATTTGCCAATCAAGAAGGCCTTGGCCAATCGATCGAGCTCAGAAGCACTAGGGGTTCCATTCTCTCGAGCGGCCGTACCCAAAGACTCAAACAAATTGTCTTGGAGCCCTTTGCGAAACGATAGTTCACTTAAATTCTTAGACATAGCTAGGTAAAACAAAGTAAGGTAAAAACGAAGATACCGCGAGGGCAAATTCTGCCCATGAAGCTAGTGCTTGATATTATAGACGCTATACCTTGGCAAGCTGACGAAACTCCACTATTCCCTGAAGCCAGGTTCGGCGAATCCTTGTCTGATACCCATGGGCTTCCAGCAAGGCGAACCAGTCGTTCAATTGATGCACCTTTTGGCCACTCGCCCAAGCGTAGAAGCTCAGCAAAAGGGCGGTATACAGTCGCTGCCAAACTCGATGTTGGGGTGGTTGAACAAAATCAAGCACATACAAGTCGGGATGCTTAGTTAGCCTCATGGCCTGCAGTTTACGTTCAAATTCAAGCCAGACTTCAGCTTCAACCAACTGAAGGAGATAGGGAAACACAATGGCATCAGGAATAGGAAGGCCCGTCATATCCAACTCTTGCACGGAGGACCAAACAAACTGCACCTTGTGCTTGCTTAGCGATTGTCGGGCCTTTCGCTCCATCTCGGCCGAGGCATCGACACTGACAATTTCCAACGATTTCGACAGATCTTTCAAGGCTACCCCAGTCCCTGTCCCTATGACCCAGACCACCCCCCGATCAGGCAAATGGGCAATGAGTTCACGATGAGAACGACGCCAAACATTCCCGGGAATGCCCAGCTTGGCCAAACCGTCATACACCTTTGAAAACCACCTGTAATTCCCTGTATTGATGGGGGCAAAATAAAACAACTACCCTTGCTTACCTTTGTAGAATGGCCGTAAAGATTGATTCTGTTCAGACCTATTTCGAAAAAGGATGCGGGCGATGCAAAAAGTTCGACACCCCGGAATGCCGGGTACACCGTTGGGATGAGGCATTGGCGGCTATGCGTGCCATCTGCCTGGAATCAGGCATGCACGAAGAATTGAAATGGGCCCATCCCTGCTACTTGCACGAGGGCTGAAACATCGTCATTCTGGGAGCCTTTAATGAGTATTGCGCCATCAATTTCATGAAGGGAAGCTTGCTGAAAGACCCCAAGAAACTATTAGAAAACAATGGAGAAAACTCACAAAGCAGCATGATGTTTCGGGCTCAAAATGCGCAACGAGTGCTGGATTGTGCCGATGATCTCAGAGCGTTGAAGCCATTCATAGTCATTCCCGATAGCGCCATGAGCAACGGCGACTATGTAGAGGAAAAGCGCAGACGATACAGCCCATACATGGCAGAATCGTACATGGAAAACGAGCTGCAAAAAATTGGACTCAGCCGTTACTCCAGCTACGATGTCGCTGAAGCTGTCCCTGTAGAATCCTTCGAATTGAGTGCTTCTACCAATCATCAATCTTTGACGGCTGTCCCAAAAGGCAACTGGGTATGGACCACCGACGTTTCGCTCGATCACCTATGGTACCTGAATACCGTTCGCTTGGAAATCGATTCTTCGCAATCCGTGCTATTTGTTTACCAAGGATCCAAAACTTGGGAATTCCCTGTTCTGGAAACAGCTAAAAAACGAATGGGCGCCTTGAAGTATCGCCCCTACACCAATGATCGATACAAATTGGGCAACAAAGGCTTGACATTCTCTGAAGACGGCTGTTACCTCGATATCAAAGACATCGATTTCCAATGGACCGACCAACGCCAGGCTTGGGGGATCAAGCACCTGAATGGAACCCTTTGGCTGGCTCAGAATTGATTCAATCAGCCTGTTGATCAGCCTCGCGCTTAACCTTGATTTCTTGGAGCAATTCTCGGGTTTCTTTGGCGTCTTCCCCAGAGGCTTCAGCCAGTTCTATGGCTTTTCGGCCTTGGTTCTCAGCCTCATCCCATCGCTGCGTTTTCATCAGCAGATGAGCATAGGTATCGCGAATGGCATAACCAGCATCAGCATGTGTAGCAATGTATGATGCACAGATATCGGTGGCTCGCTGCAATTGCTTGGAATCATCGCAAGATTGATAAACCGCCCAGCTCAAACTGTTGATCATATTGCCGTCGGTCTGCTCAGCCAAAACATCCACGAGTTTGGACCACAAACCCTTTTCTTTATAAAAGCGAACCTTCATGGAGGTTGCGGTCATAGCATCATCAGGGAATAGCACCAAAAAATCTTGTATGGCCTCTTCAAACTCCCCTTCGGTGGCCGTCTTACTCAAGGCGTACAAGCGGCGCATCATCGTGTTTTTCAATACATCTTGGGCTATGTCGGAACCATATTTCGCACCTAAGCCTTCTTGCTCATCCATCAAATAAGAAAGGTCATTGGGCGTCAATACCGTTGGGAAATTTTGGGCGATGACCATCCACAGAAAGGATCCCTGCTCTGAGCTAGCCAAGATCGTCGCCATCTTTTCAGCATCGGGGCGGGATTCGAAATCAGAATCGGCATAGGCTTGAAGGTCAGCTGGCCAACTCATTGAAGCCAATTCTGGAAAACCCGGTCTATCGGGATGTTCGGCCGCCAAAAACGTTGACAAGGAATTCATCCATTCTGCAGAATCAGAATAACCGACCAATTTGCCCATCAACTCCCCCTTGGGCGTCAAGATTACAAAGGTGGGAAACGCATTGATGCCGTAAGCCAAACGCAAATGATGGCTAGCCTTGTTGTGTTCCATATCCAAGCGATAGCATTCCATGTTAGCGGCCATGTACGCTTTGACCGCGGGCAAGGAAAAGGTCTTTTTGTCCATCACCTTGCACCACCCGCACCAATCGGTATAGGCATCAACAAAAATGGGCTTGCCCGAAGACTGAGCTGCTTGCAGCGCCACTGACCAATCGGTCAATTCAGGAAAAGCGGGCTCATGCGAGGGTTGATCAGGCACCGCTTCTTGAGCATACAATGCGGTGAGGGACGTTAAGGCTAGGGCGACTGCGAAGAGGCGTTTCATGCTGAAAAGATACTAAATTGCTACATGCCTTGTGCAGAGATTGACCAATACATCGAAGCCTTGCCCGAACCAGGCAAAAGCCGCTTAAAGCAAATCAGAGCCTTCTTGGAGCAGCAGCTCCCCGAGGCTACTGAATGTTTCAAATGGCAAATGCCTACCCTGCACCAGTACGAAAACCTATTGCATTTTGCTTCATTTAAGAACCACATCGGCATTTTCCCTGGCAGCGAAGGCGTTCGCTTTTTCGAAAGTATTCGAAGCGACTATCCCACTTCAAAGGGCACCATTCAAATTGGACACGATAGAGAAATTCCCTTTGAAGATTTGCGCCTTTTGGTAGCCTTTCGCTTGCAAAAAGCCCAAGAAAAAAGCGCCCTGAAACAGGGCGCTTCTTCCAAAAAATCGAAAAGATAATTAGCTCAATCCGCTGATGATGCCATGGGCGTCAATGCTCATGTTTTCAGCGGCAGGAACTTCAGGCAAGCCGGGCATGCGGAGCATGGCTCCCGTGATGGGAATGATGAAACCCGCGCCTGCGGCAATTTCAAATTCACGAACCGTGATCTTGAAACCAGTGGGTCGACCTATCACTTTTTCGTTGTCGGTCAAACTCTTTTGTGTTTTGGCCATGCAAACAGGCAAGTCGGCCAACCCAATTTTTTCAAAACGCTTGAGCTGGGTTTTGGCCTTGGCGCTCAGCACTACCCCATCGGCACCGTACATGGTTTTGGCAATTTTGTTCACCTTGTCTTCCAGTGAATCAGTGAGCTCATAGGTGAACTTGGGAGCTGCATCAAAATTCTCTGCGGCAGATACTACACTCTGGGCCAAATCGGTCATACCATCTCCACCTTTGCCCCAGCCTTGGCTGAGTTCGGCTTTTACGCCCAAAGCGGCGCAACGCTGGCGAATCAACTCGTGTTCTTCGGCACTATCATGTAAGAAGGTATTGATGGCTACCACTACAGGAATGCCAAAACTCTGAATGCTCTCGATGTGTTTTTCCAAATTGGGAATACCCTTAGCCAAAGCATCGGTATCGGGCGTATTCAATTCATCCAAGGCTTTCCCCCCGTGGTATTTAAGCGCACGAACGGTCGCGACGATGACCACGGCCGAAGGATTGAGTTCAGCCGTTCTGCATTTCAAATTGATGAACTTCTCCGCGCCCAAATCAGCGCCAAAACCGGCTTCGGTCACCACCCAATCGCCATAACGCATGGCCATCTTAGTAGCGTTGATGCTATTGGTTCCTTGAGCAATATTGGCAAATGGACCGCCGTGCAAGATGGCAGGGTTTCCTTCCAGGGTTTGAACCAAGTTGGGATTGATGGCATCTTTCATCAAAATCGCCATGGCCTCAGAAGCATTCAAATCTTTTGCAAAAACGGGCTCACCTGCATAGGTATCACCGATGTAAATACGATCAAAACGCTCTTTCAAATCTTGCAATCCTTGGCTCATGCACAAAATGGCCATGATCTCAGAGGCCGCGGTAATGTTGAATCCGCTTTCACGCATGATACCGCCACTTTTGCCACCCATACCTACGATGGTCTGGCGAATCGCGCGATCGTTCATGTCCATAACTCGCTTCCACAACACGGTTCTGGGGTCAATGCCGAGGTTGCGCTTTTTGGATTGAATGTTATTGTCGACCAAAGCCGCCAACAAGTTGTTGGCTTTTTCTACGGCCGAGAAGTCGCCGGTGAAGTGCAGGTTGATGTCTTCCATGGGAATGACTTGGGCCCATCCGCCGCCAGCGGCGCCACCCTTGATCCCAAACACTGGGCCCAAGGAGGGTTCGCGCAAGGCCGCGACACTCTTCTTTCCAATTTTGGCCAACCCATCGGTCAGACCCACCGTAGTGGTGGTTTTTCCTTCACCCGCAGGGGTCGGAGAAATGGCAGTCACCAAAATCAACTTGGCTTTCTTCTGCTCAGCCGCCTTCAACAAGTGAAGCGGTAATTTGGCTTTGGTACGGCCGTAAGGCTCAATTTCATTGGGATTGATTCCCAGCTTTTCGGCGATTTCCCCAATCGGTTTGGGGGTCACGCTGCGTGCTATTTCTATATCAGTCATATTCGCGTACACTGCAATCTACGAGAATTTTCCTGTCATTGCACTGTACCTTGGCTGTGCGATTGTACACAGCAACATGAACCGACCTGAGCGACAAACAGTACTGAGAATCATCGAGTCCCGCATTCAAGCCCGTTTGGATGACTTGAGTTCGGCCATCCTTATTGCTCAAGAAAGCCGCAATGGAGAAGAAAAAAGCAGCGCTGGCGACAAGTACGAAACGGGCCGAGCCATGGTGCAGATCGAGTTGGAGAACTTGGGGAAGCAGGTGGCCTTGGTGGAAAAACAGCTCTTGGACCTGAAACGCTGGAGTAAAAAACCAGAATCATTATCGGCCGTGGGCGGTCATCTCCTGCACCTTAGCGGCAAGCCTTCCATCTTTTTAGGACCCTCATTGGGTCTGATTCAGAGCGAGGGCACAGCCTTCATGGCCGTATCGGTTTCAGCGCCACTGGGTCAGCGCTTATTGGGCATGAAACCCGGCGAAAGCCGTGGCTTCAATGGTGTTGAATACGTATTGGAAGAGTTGGGTTAAAGCAAACGCTCGTTTGACTACCAGCGGTACACAAAGGCGTTGATGGTCATACCCGCACCGACTGAAGCGAACAGGAGAACATCACCGCTTTGAATGGAATGGCCTTCGTATTGCTGACGCCAAACCATATCCAACAGTGTAGGCACAGTGGCCACACTGCTGTTACCCAACCACTGAATGCTCATGGGAGCCACTGCATCCACGTCAACGGGCATGCTGTAGAGCTTGTATAGTCGTTCGATGACCGCGTGATCCAACTTGGCGTTGGCTTGGTGAATGAAGATCTTTTTGACCTCTGAAAGATGAATACCAGCATGATCCAAGGCCCCTTTCATCGCGTCGGGCACGTTGCGCAGGGCGAATTCATAAATCTTGCGACCCTTCATCTTGATGAGCATTTCATCGGGATTGGATCCGGGCTTGTACCCGGGATTGCTCTTTAGGTAATAGGCCTCATCAGCCGTATAGGTGCGATTGGCCAAGCCCAAAATACCCGATGGGCCTTCTGTGGTTTGAGCCTCCAACACCACAGCTCCAGCCCCGTCAGCGAAGATCATTCCGTCGCGATCATGAGGATCAACGGCGCGCGACAGCATTTCGTTGCCCACCACCAAAGCGCGTTTGGCTTGACCCGACTGCAAATAAGCATGGGCGGTAATCACTCCTTGAATCCAACCGGGACAACCGGCCAACAAATCAAAAGCCACCGAATTGGGATTTTGGATGCCCAAGCCATGCTTGACTCGACTCGCCAACGGGGGCATCTGATCGGTATATCGTGTACCGAATTTGATGTTGCCGAAATTGTGTGCCGAAACGATCAAGTCCAAGCTTTCGCGATCAATTCCCGCCGCTTCTATGGCCTTCTCGGCTGCCAACACACCTAGGTCGCTGCAGACCTGAGTGGGTTCGGCATAACGACGCTCGCGTATTTCGGTAATCGCTTGAAATTTCTCTACAATGACTTCGTTGCTATGGGGATAGGCCTCCCCGTTTTCATCGTAAAATTCGTGATTCAAAAAAGCCGAATTATCGACGGCATTTTCAGGAATGTGGCATCCTGTTCCCAGGATTCGAACTTGGATCGACATGGGAGTCAAAGTTATAGGCTCTTGACGGGTATGCTTGTTTTTCTCAGCTGATGTTACCCACACGCCCTGTGAAAAGTGTCAGTACGACACTTAACAATTCGGTCATAAAGCCCCATTTTTCAATGGCTTTGAAGACCCTGGTCACAAAAAAGCCCACTTGAAAAAAGTGGGCAGAGGAGCCTTCTACGGGATTCGAACCTGCGACCTACTCATTACGAATGAGTTGCTCTACCAGCTGAGCTAAGAAGGCTTTTGCGCCTCAAAATTACATGCCGTGACAAATGTCAGCAACTAGAATTTGCACTTGGACGGCCGATTTTTTCTGGCCTCGACAAAAATCTCTAGGTTTTCCAATACCGTCGGCCATAAGATGAGAACGACATTGAATCAGCCTTCTACGAACTGACCATTTTCTGACAATTTCAAAGAAACGAAAGGCCTCTCTCGAGCGTCAAAGGAACATAACTCATGTTTCCTAGCGAAACCGTAAAGTGGTTAGTAGAGTGTGCCAGGCCCGCCTTCAGCGGGCCTGGTTTTTAAACTAAATTTGAGAAATATTGTTTTCATACTGATGAAATCGAATCGTTTGGCTGCCACAATCTTAGCTGTTGGCACTTTTGTTTTTTTGCGTTCCTATACCTCTGGCCCTAGCACAGGCTATACGGGTGCTCCAAATGAGTCAACGTGCACCAGTTGCCATTCGGGTTCGGCCATTAGTTCAGGAGCACAATGGTACCGAATTCGACTGAAAACAAATTTTACCGGCGGCGGATACATCCCCGATTCTACCTACACCTTTACCCTTAGCCATGTCGAGAGCGGCATCAGCACTTTTGGATTTCAGTTAACCGTATTGGACAGCCAATACAAGGCAGCCGGAACCTTTAATAACACCAATAATCGAACCCAAACCAGCTCCGGAAGTGTGGGCGGAAATACCCGATACTACGTCAACCACACGAATACAGGTAGTTCACGTGTTGCGACCGACTCCACGGCTTGGACTTTCCAATGGAAAGCCCCTTCGAAGAATCTCGGAGGCCTGACTCTTTATGTGAGCGTCAATGCCGCTAACTCCAACGGTGGCTCAAGCGGAGATCGCATTTACACCAAGACCTTTTCGCTAAGCCCATCGTCGGCCTTGCCTGTAGTGAGTGCCAAACTGAGCGACACAGTAGCCTGCAGCGCTGGTTTTAAAATGGCCGGAACAGCCAGCAACCAGGCTAGTTCATACTTGTGGGAACAGGTTTTGAGCGCCACCAGCACCAAAACACTGTCAACCCAACAAAATCCAAGCTTGCAATTGGCAGCGGGAACCTATACCCTTAGGTTCACGGCCCGCAATGCCAAAGGGCCGTCGTTCCCATTCGATACCAAAATCACGGTTCACCCATCGCCCAACAAGCCCGGCACGAGCCCTAAAGGCAATCAGGAAATCTGCGATGGAAATCAATTGCGTTTATCAACGCTGAAAGTCAATACCTCGGGCTATTCCCAAAAATGGCTTCCAGGTGGGCAAACGGCGACCTTGATTTACGTCAAGGACACAGGTACCTATTTTCATGAGGTTACCAGCGACAAAGGATGCAAAACGCTGTCAGACCCTGTTCACCTTAGCATCAATCCTTTGCCGGTGGCTCAAGCCCAATGGGTGGATTCTCCTGCCATCTTCTGTCAGGGCCAAATGGCGGGAATTCGCGTCCAATTGGCCCTGGGTGATTCAATTTCCCTCAATGGAAGCAATGGTCCTTTTTCCAAAGATTCCGTTCAATGGGTGAGCATAAACTCGGGAAACAATTTGATCAATCTAATGGCCAAGTCAGCCAAAGGCTGTTTGAGCAAAGCTTTGGTTCTTAAGGCCCAAGGGGCAGACACAGTCAAGCCTGCAGAACTGGCCGGCATCGATTCTAGTTTAACCAAATTGACGTTTAGGTGGATGAAAAGATCCGAAATAAACGAGTGGTTCATCAGCCAAGACAGTGGCAAAACCTGGACCTCCAACTCGTCTGACACCAGTTTCATCTGGACCCTAGGCCAGGGAAACACGACCGTGTTATTGGGCATCAAAGGCCGTGATTCCGGGCCTTGCATTTGGAGCCAAACGGTGTTTGTTAGGGGTACAACAAAAACGTGCAAAGACCTACCCTACACGTGGACATGGACCCAAAAACCCATTTGTGTGGGCGATTCTGCCAAGCTAGAATTGAACGGGCTACCCACCCATTATTCGGTATTTTGGAATGGAAAACCTCAAGGCACACAACGTGAATGGAACTTTAGGGTAGAACAATCCAAATGGTCAACTACCGTATCCGTCTTGGATTCTCAGCAACTCATTTGCGGAACCAGCGACCGGCGCATTGAGCTTAATTTGTCATCCTTGGATCCTAGCAGTCTTTCTCTCGATACGAAAGACAGCAGTCGCAGCTGCACAAAGGAATTGCTGATTGAGTATAGCACCCTATCCGATAGCGTGAGCAAAATTTGGGCGGTCTTCGGCTCCCAAACGTATTCGCTGGGCCTGGGAGAGAACCAAACAGCCCTCCTTGCTCACCAATTTTCTCCGTCCCTTTGGCTTGAAGCCCAAAACGCTTTGGGTTGCCAAACGCGAAGCGAGCCGATTACCCTCATATACCCGCAAAGTCCCAACGCTCAGGCCACCTGGACCTTCCAAAACGACAGCATTCAATTCTTTGCCTTGGAATCTGCTCAGAACCACCAATGGTACATGGGCATGACAGCCGGAAATTGGATGGACAGCAGTCAAAACGCTCAACCCAGCCTAAGCATCAAAGATTGGCCCGGAGAAGAAATAGCCTTTTCCCATCGAGCCATCAACGAGGGTTTCGGTTGCGCGACCCAATGGGACTCCGTGGCTCTGCTTCCTGTCAATCGATTGAAAAGAGCGATCCCTCAAACACCGGCACTTTCGCCCAACCCCGTGATTGCAGGCCAAGCCCTGAAGATCCCCAAAGGATGGTCGGCCGTAAAATGGACCAATGCCGTTGGGGAATGCCTTGAATCGATATCCACCAATGCTCGAATAGCGCCCTCGCAACCTGGGACCTATTATTTGACTCTGAACAAGCGAGACCAATTCTTCATCTTGCCTGTCATCGTACTGGAACCTTAACCCAGGTCTCTTTCTACCAAAAAGCCCATTTTGCCCATTTGGTAATCGCGCATGGCGGCCATGATTTCGCTTTGATTGCTCATCACAAAGGGTCCATATGATTCAACGCGCTCACCGATAGGCGGCGCTGAAACGTACAAAAACTTACTGGGTTCAGAAGGTACGAATTCCATTTCGCCCTCTTTCAAATCAACCATTTCTGTGGCCTGAACCAGGCCGTGACCCACCAATCGTCCTGAACCACTGAGCAAGTAAAGCAAGGCGTTGTGACTCGGCTTTGTCACCAAACTCAATGGCACATGGGGTTCTAAACTCCCAAAAGCCGATTCAACGGCAAAAGCCGTTTTCAAAGGACCGTTTATTCCGGCTTGAGACCCTGTTGCCAAACGTGCATTGGGATGACCCGGCAAGCTCGGCATTTCTTCGGCTTGGCAAGCCAAGTACTGCGGGGCCATCATTTTGAGTCGCAATGGGAGATTCACCCACAATTGAATGATTTCTTGTTGACCACCAGAGGCGCAGAGCTCAGCACTGGGCCGCTCGGAGTGAACCATGCCCATTCCCATGTCGCACCATTGAATGCCACCGGCCTTGATCACGCTGCTATTGCCACGAGAATCACGGTGGTGAACATCGCCTTGGTAGATAAAGGTGACTGGAGAAAATCCACGGTGAGGATGAGGCCCAACACCCGAATTGTAAGGATCAGACCCCGCCTTCACTTCTGAATTGTGGTGATGAATCAGCAAAAAGGGATCGATTTGATCGACCTGCTGAGTCGGCAGAGGCTGAAGAAGGGGAATGCCACCCATGTCCACCTCGTAAGCCGGCAATATTCGTTTGACGGGATTATTCATATCAGCGATGAATCAGAGCAAATCGGCTCGTCAATGTTCCTGATTGAACACTCAAGGTATACATTCCAGCGGGAACTTCGCGCAAATCCAAGGTAAGGGCACCGCCCACGTGGACATGCTGTCCCACCGACAATTCTCGCCCTTGGGCATCGAACAGCTGCACGACATCCAAACGGTGAACGTCACGGGGCTCAATGCGTACCCATTCTTGCGACGGATTGGGGAATACTCGCACCCAGGTCGAAGCCATTGACTCAACCGCATTGGTTTGAGGAGGCCAATCAAAGGCTTCTTCACCGTCGGCCGTATTGTTGGGATTTCCCTGAGCAGCCGAATAACCAAGCCCCCGTCGTGCAAAAGCTTTCCAAATCAAATCGGCATGCTTGCCTCCGTAACGGGCATCATCGGCTTCCAAAATAGCGTCTCGCCCATCGACAAAACCCGGCCCACACGCTTGCAATTTCAAAGCGTCGACCACCAGTTGAATGGCCATGTTGTTTCCACCCGTTCCATAAGAGAAATCGGAATCAAAGCCATATTCATCGACAAACTCCCAATACATATCCCACAACATCGAACACCAAACTTCTCCAAGGTAATGCACCGAAGTTTGAACCCCATTCGCCGCCTTTGCAATGTTTTGGTAGGTATGGGGATTGACACTCATGTTTGTGCTGTAGGGATAGGTGCGAATGCCCCCTCCGTTTCGACCCTCATTGATCAGCCAATTCCCAATGCCTCTGGGATCAGAACCGACGTCACCGGGCTCATGGGTCAGGGCCAAGCACAAGAAATCTGACCAGCCCTCTCCCATTTGCTCGTTGTTGGTTAAGCCATTGCTATTGCTCGGACCACAAGTCAAACGATTGCTCAAACCATGACCAAATTCATGAGCGATGACGCCCATGTCCAAATCAGAATCGGTTTTGGGTTCATAGGCCGACGAGTCAAACAAACGAATCTCGACATCACCATTGTTCATCAGAGCTTTGATGATATTGGCATGGCTGTACTTCAAAAAAGCCGCCGAGATGGTGGTATTTCTGGCTTGGGTGGTATTGTCTGAAGCCATGGTGATGACTTGGTCAACCGCCGAGGTATCAAAAATTACGGCGGCAATGGCGCCTTCGCGTTGGGCTTTGTATACCTTTTGAGCAAAGGTGCATCCGCCACGCATGATGGCAGCAATGTTGCCCGACAAATCGGGACCGTTATCCAAGGTGGCACAGCCTTGACGAGACTGAGAAGTTCCGTCTTCGACCCACACCAATTTGCCGACTATGGGCTGGTCGCTGAGGGCCTTGCCCCAGGTATTGGCCTGCACACCGACACTGTATCGATTTCCATTGCTTTCTACTTGCAGAGTAGCCCCCGAACCGCCACCGCCGTCCCACACATACATTTGCATACGGGGATCGGAGCCGTCTGGAGGAGTGCTAAAATTGGCATTGTTCGTCCCGCTTCCGTCTTGAGCATCGGCCTGAACGGCATCATTGCCTTTGCCCGCCCCGCTATAGTTTTTCTGTTGAAAATTCCCCCCGGCTTCGTCAAACCCATAATGCCACAAAATGTCGTGCAAGCGGTTGTTGATCACAAACAAATTGGTGATGGCAAAATCCTGGTACTGCGAGGGGTTCTTGGTACTTACATCGAAAGAATACTGAAAATCCAAAGCACCGGAACTAGGCGAATAACCTGGTTGATCATTGGCATCAGCATCTTCTGAGGCATACACGTTGTTTCCCCTAGTAATGGTGTATTCGGCACCTGACACTCCGTTCACGTCGTGCCATCCGAAAGGAGAAGCCATCGAGTCAGCGGGAGAACTCAACAAACTAGGATTGCCGTACAAGGGGCTTTCGATCGGAAAATCAAAGGCCTTGTACTGAGCATTATCACCCGCTCTTCGACCCACCTCGGGACCTCCCCAAGCGCAGTCTTGTGTCCAAGAACCCGTTTTCACCAATCCCTCTTCCGTCATCCATCGGGTGATCCAACCGCGAGATTCCATATCAAAACACACGGCATATACCGCGCTTTCCAAGCCTTGTTCACTGGGCCACCAACAGGCTTTCCAATACAAGATTCCTTCGTCGTAAACGGTGTAATCGGCAATGGCTTCTCGCTCCAAGCTAGAAACAGATGGAATCATCGACTCCCAACTCAAGGGCTCTACATAGGCCGGCATACGAGCAGGGATGGTCACTGCACGCGAATTGGAGGAGGTCATTTCCCCTTTTGAGTTGTAATGCAATCCTAATATGGCGCCCTCGATAGGCTTCCCTTGATGACATTGCTGAACATAAGCGTGCACTCGACCATCGCGTTCAATGACCAAATCCTGCATGGTCAATTCTTTGACGTCGCGAGAACTGAGTTGATGATTATCCAAAAAAGCGGCGTTGCGTACCTGTTCAAACACACGATCACGGGCTGTTTCTGGCTGCAATTGCTGGGCCTGAACCCAAGCAGACATCAAGGCCAAACCCAAGGTTAAAATTCGCATGCTGCAAGTTACATTTTTGACACCAAGAGATTCATCATTTCATCATCATAAAACCAAGAGGCCGAATATATTTGCCCATGCGACAAATCATTTTGGCCGGGCTTATGGCCCTCTGCGCTACCATGACTTCATCGGCAAAGGCTCAATGCAACGGACGATACGAAGATTCACTGTTCTCGGACATTGAAAAAACCACCCTCACTTATTCGCCGGTCTTCAATGATGGCCAACACCAGTTGGACTTGTATTCCCCTAAAAACGACACGGAAGCAGAACGCCCCTTGATTGTCTATATTCACGGTGGGTCTTTCATTTCTGGCGACAAATCAGGCATTGACTGTCAGCATTTTGCCGAATACTTCGCCAAACGAGGGTACGTTGTCGCCTCCATCAACTATCGACTGGCCAACCCTTTTTTATTCTTAGCGTCCAAACAGGTTCAGTACCAAGCTGTTTTGGAGGCCATGGTCGACGCCAAAACCAGTGTTCGCTTTTTCTTGAAGAGCACCCGCGAGGGCAATCCCTATCATTTGGATAGCCAAGCTTTCTTTCTCGGCGGGTATTCAGCCGGTGCTGTCACAGCTCTTCACGCCACATGGATCGATCGCATGGATGAGTTGAGCCCAGAAATTCAATCGATTGTTTCCAGCACCATTGGAGATTTGGACGGCGATGCGGGCTTGCAAACTTTGCCCTTCCCCATTCAAGGTTTGTTTTCCTTTTCGGGCGCCTTGCACCAAACTTCTTACCTCGACAGCTCCGATACCGAACCTTGTTATTCCATTCACTCCAAAGACGATTCTACCGTGCATTATGAGTGTGGTCCTGCTTACGGCAATCCCGACTTGCTTCAAATCTGTGGATCGGGTTCCCTGCACGAGCGCCATGAGGCACTTGGTTTGAATGTGCACCATTTGGTTACCTTGGACAATGCTGGCCACGGATGGGCGGGCCTAGGCAATGCCAACCCTGTCTTTCGTTGGGCTTTAGATTCCATCAACCAATACCTGTACCCCTTGTTGCCTTGTGCCCAATCGCCTCTGAGACAAAAGCCACAGTCCATGGAATCGATTGCTCTTTTCCCCAACCCCTGTCACGGGTCAGAAACCATTCACGTAGGGACCGATTCCAAATTCATCCAAATCAGAACCCTTCAAGGTTCCCTCATTGGTCAATTCCCAGTGCTCGATGGACAAGCAACTTTGCCCAATTTGCCTCCCGGCATGTACACCTTGAGCACCGAAATCAGGAATCAGTCTCTCACTCGATCCTTTGTCGTCACCCTTCCCTAATCATGTCGGCTTTCTTCACGCCCAATCAAGATTTCTGCGCAGGCTCCATCGAGCATGTAGTCGCTGTTGCCCTCATCGTAGTCATTAGTATATGGGCCACTCAAAAAGCTCGAAAACAACCAGAAAATGCCGAAAAGATCACCCGAATTTTCGCTTGGGCCTTGGTGGGCAATGTACTCTTGTGGCAGCTCATCAAACTGGGCGTAAGCAGCCTAGCCCCAACCCATCCTGCCTACGTTTCCTACAAACTGGGAGAAGATTTGCCTTTAAACCCCTGCAACTGGCTGGCCTTCGTAGCTCTTGCGTATGTCTACACCAAGCGAGAATGGCTTTGGTATCTGCTGTATTTCTTTGTTTGGGTATTCACCTTCAATGCGGTTCTGACACCTTCTTTGTACGAGAACTTTCCTCATTTCACTTTTTGTAAATTTTGGATTGCTCACACCGGGCTGGTCATGTTCGCCATTCATGTCAGCCGGCTCAAGGCCCCAACCATTGAGTTCAAGCACCTCGTACAGGCTTACCTGTATTTGCAAGTATTTACCGCAATCAGTTTGGGCATCAATGCACTTATTGGGGATGAAGCCAACTATTTCTACTTGTCGCACAAACCCTTTTCCGCCAGCATCTTGGACATTCTCGGCGAATGGCCATATTACATCATTCAAGGAGACATCATTGCCTTTGGCCTCTTCGTGCTGGCCTGGCTACCGTATCGATTCCTGACCCACCGCCACCGCTTTCGTGTCACTTCTTAGTCACAGCAAAAGACTGTGAACAAGATGGAATGCCAGCTATCGTTATTGGATAAACCTTTGTTCCTAATTATAAAAAAAGCAATCATTGCCCTGTGCATTCTTTCTATTGGCTTAGCAGCCTGTGGCACTTCAAAGGCCTGTAGTCCTAAGGGAAAGAAGTACTTTCACAGGGACTTTTTGAACCTGTAAAATTCTCGGGCTCTAGACTCGATTTCACTCACTGCGCTCCAAATATCTTGTTATATTTGGAGTCATGGATTTGATAAGTTTTTCATCAATTTTATTGTTAATCGCTGGCATTGCCATTGGATACTTCTGGGCAAAATCCAAGGTAGGACCTGACAACACGGCATCGTTACAGCTGCAATTCGCTGAAGAAAAATCCAAAATCCAACAAGAAACTGCTGAGCGTTACGCCACGGCCTTGGCCCAAAAAGAAGCTGCGCTTGCTCAACTTGAGGCCTTCAAGACACAACTCGCCGAATCCAAGCAAGAACAACTTCAGCTTGAGGCCAAAATGAAGGAGTGGTTCAAAAACATCAGTGCCGAAGAGCTGAACAAACAGAGCGAAAGTTCTAGCAAACGACAGCATGAAGAATTGGAGAAATTACTTCATCCTTTTAAGGAGCGTCTGAAAGAATTCGAAACCAAGGTTGACCAAAACAGGGAGAACGCCGTCAAATCTCATTCCCAATTGCTGATGCAAATCGAGGGCTTATCCAAACTCAACCAGCAAATCAGTGAAAAAGCAGAGAGTTTGACCAAAGCCCTTACGGTTGAAACCAAAAGCCAAGGAAACTGGGGTGAATTGATCTTGGATTCCATCTTACAAATGAGCGGTCTTGAAAAAGACGCCCAATACAGAACCCAAGTCGTGACCCAAAACAGCGATGGCACAACCATCAAACCCGATGTAGTCGTCTATTTACCCGAGAACAAACACATCATTGTCGATTCCAAGGTATCTCTCACGGCCTATAGCCACTTTGTTGAGCATTCTGAGCAGCCCGAATCAGCCGCCTCTTACCTCAAAGCCCATGTCGAATCCATCAAGACTCACATCAAGCAATTGAGCGACAAGAATTATTGGTCTGGTACGGGATTGGAATCGCCAGAATTCGTGTTGATGTTCATGCCTGTAGAGGCCGCTTTTGTTCTGGCCATCAAAGAAGACAAAAACCTGTTCCAATTGGCTTGGGAAAAGAAAATCATCTTGGTAGGTCCTTCAACGCTTCTGGCTACTTTGAGAACCATTGAAGGCGTATGGAAATATGAAAAACTCAACCAAAACGCCTTGCAAATTGCCGATAGAGCAGGAAAATTGTACGACAAAGTCAAAGGCTTTGTGGACGACATGAACTCCATTCGCAAACACATCGATAAGTCTCAAGAGGCCTTTGATTCAGCGATGAACAAACTGTCTACGGGACGAGGCAACGTCGTTAGTCAAATCGAAAAAATGAAGCAATTGGGAGCCAAAGGAAACAGCCAAAACTTGGCTGACGATCTTGTTCAACTCGCGTTGGAATCAGACGATTCAGAAGACTGATTTGAGCCCAGTAAAGCGTCTGCGGCTTCTTCTCGGCTGCGTTGCAAATCCAAGGTTTGTGATTGAGGATCCAACATAGCACTTTTGGAAGGCTGTCTGACAAAAAGAGTAGCCACCATCATAAATAGAGCCGAAATCACCACCACTTGAGTAATCAAAGTATTGTTGAATTCATCCATTCGCAGATAGGTGGGAATGCTGACGACCAACAACACGGTAATTAAGCCTCGGGGAGCAATGAAAAGCAGGGGAAATAGATCCAAGCCGGCAAGTTTCAAATGCACCCCCCTAACTACATGAACCAAGGCCACAATGGCACAGGCCATACCCAAAGTATGCCAATCAACCAAGCTGCGGTAATCCAACAAAAATCCGAACAACAAGAAAAACGCCACACGAACCACGAAAGTCAACTCGAAGGTGATATCAGCAAATTTGTGAACCTCTTCGGTCAATTTGGCTGGGCGCAATACATGGAACCATGCAAAGCGTTCCAATTTTTGAAAGTTGGCCAAAAACAATCCGAAGATGAGAATCAAAATCAAAGCCGGCAGATGGTAAAACTTGGCCAAGGAATACATCAACAAGATCAAGGCAATGATGGGTATGAATTTGATGCGGTGGCGCAGTCGACTCAGGATCAATGACAGGGCGGCTGCGCCGATAAAAGCAAAGACAATGGAAATGAATATTTGCCAACCAAAGTGCAGCAATGCTGTTTGATTCAACACCTCATTCACAATGACAAAATTGAAAAAGAGCACGCCCAAGATATCCGAAAAACTGCTTTCAAAGACCACAAATTCCCGGTCTTTGGAACCCAGCATTCGAGCCGTTGGAACAGCAATGGCGCTGCTGATGATAGAAAGAGGCAAAGCATTGATCAACCCTATTCGGTAGGGAGTTCCAAACTCAATGTTCAAATAATAGGCCATCACCGCTGTAAAGATGATCATGGGCAATAGGGCCATGTAAAAGGTTTTGCCGATGATTCCCAACTTCTCTCGCTTCAACTCCAGCTCCATGGAGCCTTCCAATACAATCAACAGCAAACCTAGGGTACCCAACTCCTTCACCATTTGATCCAAATTGGGAATCGGAAACCCAAATGCAGAAGCGCCCTCTCGACAGACAACACCCAATGCAATCAACAGAATGACCGTAGGGATGCGTGTTGCTCGCGCACTGACTTCAAACAGATAGCCCAATAGAATGAGCAGAGACAAAAATATCAACGCGGGGGTATCCATAGTTAAAAGGCTTCGCCGATGTAAAAGTACAACCCATATCCGGCAGAATGGAATCCTATATCGATTCTCGTATAGACATCCTTTTCGGGAAACAAGAGATAGCGCAGTCCAGCCCCAGCACTGGCTGACCAATAGTAAAAGGGCCATTGCTCAGAAACCGAGCCCAAAGAAGCGAATACGGCTCCTCCCAACCTGCGGCTCCATGAAAAGGGAAGCATCCTCAACTCAGCTTGTAGAGCCAACATTTGCTCGGACCGCAATCGCCCCAAATAATGCCCACGCATAACAGATTCACCGCCCAACAAACTCATTTGATTGAAGGGCACATTGCCCGCTGAAAATTGCCCTATACCGTGCAAGGCCAAAACCTTATTCGAACTCAATGAAGTGAAATGCCGAGCGTCTACAAAGATGGTATTCATGGGATGCTGACTACCCAAAACGTTACCGTAATGCAAAAAAGCAAGCTCGAACAAATTACCCTGCCGAGCATTTAGAACATTGGGCCTAGAATCATAAACCCAACCCAATCCGACGCCCATATTGCGCGAACCAGAGACACCCAAAGGGGGCGAAAAATCAATGACATGCGACTGCAAATCAAAAGCCACATTGCTCATGCTTTGGTAGTCGAATTCCAAGCCAAAATAGTGGTCTTTGCGTATTTGCTTCATCCAGCGTTCCCGAATGGAAATGCTCTGACCACTGACAATGGCCAAGGGCTCTTTGGGCGGCTCAGAACCCACTCCATAAAAGTGCAAGGGATAATCCATGATGCGAATTTTCCCCATGCCCAACCATGCGTTACCAGCCCCATACAAAGCATGGTCCAACCAAAGTCCTTTTTGTTTTTCTTGGGTAACAAAAGCAAAAGAATTGATCTCGCTCAATCTCGCTGATGTATCGCGCCCACTGTGAAACACATAAAGGGAACTCAGCCCCAATTCCAACTTGGTCTCAGGAGCATAAGCAAGGGTCGGATAGGCCAAAAAACGAGGCTTAGACTCGTCGGTCTCCCCCAGATAATAGTCCAAAACCCGGCGAACAAAGGGATCTTTATTTTGACCCCAAGCCACATTTTGCGACAGAACTAGAATGAACCATAATGCAATTCTTGGCATGCGTACTCAAAGGTAATGCAAGCAATATAGAGTAGTTTCGCTTCATGGCTCAGGCATTTGAAATTCGTGGAAATCTCTGCAATTTGTGCGGATACCAGGGCCCTGATTTTCAATTGCGAGGCCATTCTCACCCCGTTTTGTATGAACAGGAGGTCATCGGTTCCCAAAGAAGGCCTGTTGATTGCCCCAAGTGCAAAAGCAGCGATCGGGACCGCCTGTGTTTTTCATTTTTGCAATCGACCTGGCGCCCTTCTCCCAATCCTCAAATTCTGCATATTGCTCCAGAAAAATCACTCAGCCAAAGAATACTTCAACTTTTGGAAGAGAAAAAAGGGGGCGAAAATTGGGCCCACTTCCAATACCTCGGACTCGACAAACGCAAAGGACTGTACCGATACCCTTCCTGGGTGCAACATGGTGACATTCTCCGTTTGCCCTATGACGACCAGTCTTTGGATCTTATCATTGCGAATCACGTTTTGGAACACATCAGGGATTTACCCAGAGCCTTGCAAGAAATTAAACGTGTCTTAAAACCAGGAGCTCTCTTGATTGCCCAGGTTCCTTGGGCCCAAAAGTTGGCAAAATCGAGTCTTAGTCCAAAAACAAATCGCTGGAAACGAGCCATTTGGCAACGAAAACACCACGGCCAATACGACCATCATTGGCTATTTGGCCAAGACCTCATTAACCTGATGGCTAAAGAAAATTTGAGCGCTTGTTTTTGGACAGAACCTGCAGATAGTTCACTGTGCATCAATCGTTTGGAACCCCTGATGATTTACAAAGCTTAACATTCTTTTACAAAGATTTGAATTTCCTCTGTAAATTGCAGTTTACTAGCAATTTTACCTATGAAACTTGCCTTTCGCATTATGCCTTTATTGGCATTGTTAGCCATAGCCTCTGAAGCATCTGCTCAGAACGTAGGCATCAACGAAACCGGAGCGAACCCTAACGCTTCTGCTATGCTTGATGTTGCGGCCAACAACAAAGGAATTCTGATTCCCCGTCTAAACCGCGCCCAAAAGTTCTTGATCAACAACCCCGCAGATGGTTTGCTTATCTATCAAACCGACGATACCGTAGGCTTTTGGTACTATGAGAAAAACAAATGGGTTCCCGTCATGCGCTCTGTTACGGCGGGCAAAGGCTTGGTAGGGGGATACATTCAAGGCAAAGGAAGCATTGACATGCAAGTCACCGGAGTCACTCCCGGCACCTACGGTCGAATCAACGAATACCCCGTATTCACCGTCAATGACTTAGGACAATTGACTTTTGCTGGGGTACAAGAAATCGTCGACAAAGACTCTACCAATGAGTTGCAAACCATCAGCATCTCAAACGACACCTTGTATTTGAGTAAAAACGGTGGTTCGGCCTTCCTCTCCGGCGGATGGCGCACCTCGGGCAACGATAATATTGACGACAATACTGACTTTTTTGGCACCACGACCAACCAAGCTATTCGCATCAAAGCCAATGATGCGTGGTTCGGTGAATTGAACCCCAGAAGCCGCAACGTTTCATTCGGAAGCCGAGCCCACATTGGATCCAAAGGATCAGACAACATCGCCATTGGCCGAGATGCCTTGTACAGCAACGTATCAGGAACCGACAACATTGCCTTGGGCGAATACTCCTTGGAGAACCTGCGCAGTGGAAGTTACAACGTCTCTCTGGGATATCAGAGCATGTACAACACCAACAACAGCATGTACAATGTGGCCCTTGGATTTCGCCCCTTGTACACTCAGGTTTCTGGATATTACAACGTAGCCTTGGGTTTTTACGCTGGCTACTATCAGTATTCAGCCAGCTACAACACCGCCATTGGCACCTATTCCTTGTATTACAATTACAACGGTTACATGAACAGCGGCTTGGGTTATGCTTCCATCATGTACAACCGATTTGGCTTGTACAACACCGGTTCTGGTTCCTATGCCTTGTATGCCAACCAAAACGGAAGTTACAACGTAGCCCATGGCTCATTCGCCTTGCGCTACATCAACGGCGGAGATTACAATACGGCCATCGGTTACACCGCTGGACCTACTTCTGCTAATTTCGACAACACCACCGCAGTGGGTAACGGAGCTGTCCCAACGGCAAGCGATGAAATCGTAATCGGCAACGGTTCGGTGACCAGCATTGGTGGATATACCGACTGGAGCAACTTGTCAGATGCCCGTTTCAAGAACAACGTTCAGGAAAATGTCAAAGGCCTGGATTTTGTCTTGAAGCTGCGACCCGTTACTTACACCTTGGACGTACACAAAATCTACGAGCACACCAACCCATTCGACAGCACCGATTGGGAAAGCAAATACAAGCGAGAAAGCGACATCCAAACTGGATTCATCGCCCAGGAAGTGGAACAAGCCGCCAGAGAAACCGGCTTCACCTTCAGCGGCGTTGATGCCCCCCAAGGAGAAAACGACCACTACGCACTGCGCTACGGAACCTTTGTCGTTCCCTTGGTAAAAGCCGTTCAAGAGCAGCAAGCCCAAATCGAGGAGCTGAAGAAGCAAAACGAAGAACTCCAAGCCCTGGTTCGTCAAATGATGGGCACTCCCCAACCCGCGAGAGATTAATTCCCATGAAACTGGCGAAAAAAGTCGGACTACTGCTGACTCAGTTGGCCATCACTTCGGTGTACGCCCAAGGCTGGATCCAAACAGGTGGCCATTTGGTCATGACTGATGGAGCTCGCATTGTGGTGACAGGAACAGACGGCAATATCTCGGTTGAAAAAGACACCCGGTTCCATTTGAAAGGCCCAAACAGCCGCATCTCCTTTACCGGCTTGTGGACCAACAACAGCCAAGGCGGTGTATTTACCACCAACGAAGGCCGTGTAGATTTGCGGGGTTTCAACCAGCGCATTGGTGGCAGCACCATGACTTGGTTTCCCGAAGTTAGCATTTTGGGGTTTGGAGCCGTTCAATTGGATCAGCACACCTTGATCGGTGGCGGTCACAACGGTGGGGGTACGGCTCGGTTCTTTTTGAACAACCGTACGCTCAACCTGAACAGTTATACCTTGGTCATCAACAACCCCTCTCCCAATGCCATGAGCTATTTCGGAACTGGGGGAATACGAAGCGACAATTTGCCCGCCCAAGGGTACGGCAAACTGCAATGGAACA
Source organism: Bacteroidota bacterium (assembly GCA_027621365.1). Lineage (GTDB taxonomy): Bacteria > Bacteroidota > Bacteroidia > NS11-12g > UBA955 > JALRLA01. Next base: position 61,515 of record JAQCBH010000001.1, read on the forward strand.
TTCGGGGCGGCGGGGTAGGCCCCGTTTACCGCATTCCCTTCGTAACGGGTGGCGGTTGGGGAACTCCCATTCGATTTGACTTCACCTGCAACTTTGTGGCCACTCAAGTCGCTGACTCAGGATTCGTACGCATCGCCACTTACAAGACTGCTGATGTTCCTGTTCCCAATAACCGTCCGTTGCCTGACGGTGTATTCCATGCCGACAATGAGTGCCAGGGCGAAAATTCTGAGCGTATGGTGGACCGTTATTGGATCGTCGAAGATGGAGGCTATAGCGTCAAACCCGACGCGACATTGGGCTTCAGCTATGCCACCAACGAATGGAATACGGCGAACAATAGCATTACCGAAGACAACATCGGCGCTATCTCGTGGGATGCTGCCAATAGCCGCTGGACTTACCCTATCAAAGGCACGGTCAATACGGCCACTAATTACGTTTCGTACCGCACCAAAGACAAGTACCTAGGCATTTGGACCTTGAGCGACACGACCCCTTCTCCTCGAGCGCAATTTACCCATGTGGGCAAATGCGAAAACGACTCGGTTGCATTCAGCGATTTATCAGTGGCCAATGGTGACCAAATCGTCAACTGGCAATGGAGCTTTGGCAATGGCGCACTGAGTGGAGACCAAAACCCGGTCGCCTATTACACCCCTGAGGGAAATTACAAGGTTCGTTTGATCATTCAATCGGCTTCAGGATGTCAGGATACTGCCTACCGCGATGCCTTCATTTACGGCGCTCCCAATGCCAATTGGGTGGTCAAAGACACCTGCGAAAACACAACGGTCAAATACGAATCGTTCAGCTTTCCAGGCAGCGGTATGTTGGCCGCTGAATATTGGGATTTTGGCGACGGATCGGCCCAAGCCTCCGGCAAAAAAGTCAGTCACTATTACGGCGGCACGGGCATTCCTCCCGTTCGCTTGATTGTGTACAACAGCAACGGGTGCAAAGACACCATGCTTCGCAACGTCTACATCGCACCCAAGCCCTATGCGGCATGGTCGGCGAGTCCAGATTGTGAAGATGTGCCCATTTACTTCACAAACGGCTCTGGACCCGGCGCAGGCAGCATCAGCGGCTACCGCTGGAATTTTGGAGATGGCCAACGCGCGACTTCCCAAGACGCCAGCATCATTTACCGCGATTTCGGGGTGTACCCCGTCAGCATGATCGTAGAGAACTCCTACGGCTGCGAAGACACGTCCATACAGAACATCGAAGCCTATGCCAGAGCCATTGCGGCTTTTGACTACAGCCCCGATTATCCGGATATGTTATCACCGGTAACCTTTACCAACAATTCGCAATACGATTCTCTTTGGGATTGGAGCTTTGGTGATGGCTATTTTGACCAAACCGAAAATCCCGTTCACGCCTACAATATCAACGGAACGTATCGCGTCAATTTGATAGCCAATAATGTGCACGGCTGCGCCGATACTACCTTCAAAGACATTCGTGTAAAATCCATTCCCTTGTACTGGATACCCACGGCCTTCTCACCCGGTAACACCGATCCCTTGAACGAAGGTTTTGGCCTGTTCACCCCCATCAGCATCTCTGCCTTCCACATGCAGATTTACAACCGTTGGGGAGAATTGATTTACGATACGACCGACCCAGCCGCTCATTGGGATGGAACCGTCAAAGGAGAATACGTCATGGGAGGCAATTATGTATACAACATGAGTTTCCGCAACCCCGAAGACGAAATTCAAGTTCGCCAAGGCCAGGTCATCGTCATTCGTTAAGGCTTCATCGGTTCTAGTTGCAGATTGCGGCAATTCGTTGTAATTTTATGGGTACTATGTTACCTACTATTTCTTTTTTCATCGCCGTTTTGGTGGTCGTTTTCATGGGAGCCAAAGTCGTTCCCCAACAGTCAGCTTATGTCATTGAGCGACTGGGAAAATTCCATTCGGACTTGAATCCCGGCTTGAACATCATCATCCCCTTCATTGACAAAGTGGCTTACCGCTTTTCGCTGAAGGAAATGGCCCAAGATATTCCCGAGCAGATTTGCATCACGGCAGACAACGTCCAAGTGGGCGTAGACGGCGTGGTTTTCCTTCAAGTGATGGACCCACAAAAAGCCGCATATGGCATTGGCAACTACATGTTCGCCGTCACTCAGTTGGCCCAAACCACCATGCGCAGCGAGATTGGCAAAATCGATCTGGACAAATGTTTCGAAGAGCGCACCAACATCAACATGGCCGTCGTTAGTGCCATTGACGAGGCCGCTCAAGGCTGGGGTGTCAAAGTGCTTCGCTACGAAATCAAGAACATCACCCCTCCTACCACGGTACTCAACGCCATGGAAAAGCAGATGCAGGCCGAGCGCGAAAAGCGAGCCAAAATCTTGTATTCAGAAGGTGAAAAGCAAAGTGCTATCAACGTGGCCCAGGGTAACCGCGAAAAGGTCGTTTTGGAATCAGAAGCCGAACGCCAGCAGCAGATCAACAGTGCAGATGGTCAAGCTCAAGCCATACGGGCCATTGCGCAAGCGACGGCAGAAGGAATTGACTTGGTAGCGGCGGCTATTCAAAAGCCCGGTGGATTGGAAGCCGTACAACTTCGCGTGGCTGAAAACCTAGTAGAACAATACGGCAAGCTAGCCAAAGAAACCAATACCATGATTCTGCCTGCCAATTTTGCTGACGTAGGATCGTTGGTTACAGCCGCCATGTCTGTCATCAAGAGTCAAAAATCATAAAGTGGACATGGTCGACAATTTTGACATCGCCACTGCCCGAACCCTCTGGTTAGCCCTGGGTTGTTTGCTCATGGCGGCCGAAATGCTGAGCGGGACTTTTGTGTTGCTTTGCGTAGGTCTTGGAGCTTTATTGACAGGCTTGTTGCTCAGTTTGGGCTTGGATTTGGGTGGAAACGCCCAGCTCATCATAGCCGCTATCGGTTCAGCCGCTTCCTTGTGGTTGCTGCGCAAACCGCTGTTGGACAAATTCGGAAAGTCAGCTGGCTTTGACGAACATGCGGGCCAGCGGGTCAAAGTCTTGTCTTGGAACGGCCAAGAAGGTCGTGTGCGTTACCGGGGTAGCGATTGGTCAGCCAAAACGGAGTCTGATTCGCAACCCGCAGCCGAACAAGAAATGATCATTGAGCGAGTAGATGGCTTGACTCTTTGGGTAAAGTGATTCGTAAAAGAACGCACAGAGATCATCGAGCTGTTCTTACTTCCTTTTTTATAGAAGCGTTGATCCAACAGGTCAGCGCTTTGTTTTTAGTCAAAATCCAACAATTGGATATGGTTGCGGTGCAACGCCACCAAGCCCCGCTGTTCCATTTTCTTGAGCAAGCGCGAAATGACTTCTCGAGACGAGTTCAAGTCATTGGCAATCTCTTGGTGAGATAGAAAAATATCGCTGCAATTGCACTGGTCTTGCTGTTTTTTGAGGTAGAACTCCAAGCGCTCATCCATGCTGCGAAAGGCGACATTGTCGATGACATTCAAGACCTCGTCAAAACGGTTTCTATAGGTAGCGATGACAAACTCATACCAGGTACGGAACTCCTTCATCCAATGGCTCATGCGCTCTATGGGAATGCTCAATAGCAAGGAATCTTCTGAAGCTACAGCGGTCACTTGACTGGCTTCTGAACGAGTAGCACAGACCATGCTCAAAGCGCAGGCCTCTCCTGGACTGAGGTAGTACATAAAGAACTCCCCTCCATCATCGCCTTTTCGATAGATTTTCACGCTCCCCTCCAATACCAAAACGGCCGAAGCAATGTACTGTCCTGTGCGCAGCAATGTATCTCCCGACTCCACCTGACGCAATTGAGCATACTCCTCCATCTCTGACAACAATGCCGGCTCAAAACCCGGGAAAAGGGCTTTTAATTTCTCTTGGGTGCTGAATTGATCGCTCATTCCTAGATTCAAAAATCTACATAATTTGCAAAATTCGACTCGATCGCGGAGAAATTGCCGAATTTTGCAAGGTGTTGCACATCGGCCAATCCCAAACCTTGACCATTTCCCGCTCTGCGCCTGTTGGACTGTATTTGATATGCGAAGATGCTCAGGAGGTCCTGTTGCCGAATAAATTCGTCACTCGCGATATGGGCATTGGCCAAGACATAGAAGTCTTTGTTTACAAAGACTCTGAAGATCGAATAGTGGCCACGACCGAGCAGCCTTACATGAAATTGGGTGATTTTGAATTCCTTGAAGTCGTAGCCGTAAATCGAGTCGGTGCCTTTGCCGACTGGGGCTTGGACAAGCACCTTCTCATTCCCTTTCGCGAGCAGAACCGACCCATGGTAGTAGGTGGCCATTACCTGGTTCATCTTTATTTGGACCAAGCCAGCGAACGTTTGGTGGGCAGTACGAAAACCAACAAGTTCCTTCAAACCGAAGACCTACGGGTTCAAGAAGGTCAAAAGGTGTGGATTCTTTGCAGCGAAGCCCGAGAAAACGGGATGCAAGTCATTGTCAACAATCGCTACAGAGGAATCGTTTACAACAACGAAGGAGGTGACAAGCTCCAGTTGGGTGAACGACTGGAAGCCTATATCAGCAAGGTTCGACCCGAAGGATTGCTGGATATTCGACTCCATCCTATTGGCCGAAACCGCATCCCAAAATTCGAAGGCCAGATACTCGAGGCCTTGAAACAAGCAGGAGGCCAACTTCCCTTCGGCGATAAAAGCAGCCCTGAACGCATTCAAGAAAAATTTGCAATGAGTAAAAAAGTCTTCAAAGAAGCCTGTGGCGGCCTTTACAAAAAGGGGCTCATTAGCATTGAAAAAGAGGTCATTAGAACTCGAAACTAATTTTAGGAACAGCCTATTTGATTCGGCAGGCTTAACATGGCCCAAGCTTGTGTTTTGTATCTTTGAAGCATGTTATCTAGAAGTACCCTTTGGGGGCTCTTGGGTTTGATAGCCTTTCTACAATCCTCTTGCAACAAGAACGAGATGGATTTCAATAAGTTCAATGGTTACAAACCTTCACCCGAAATCATCACTCCGCTGGCTCAAGTTTACTTAAAAGCCTCCGACCTACTCAAGCAAGACAGCATAATCCAGTATGATCCCGATGGGCTTATTCGCTTTGTGTACCGAGATGATTCTGTGTACTATATGGGAGCAGACAGCGTATTGGACAACATCAACTTCTCGAATGCCGCCGTTGACTACACATTGGGAAATGTCACTCTACCCAGTATATTGTCGACTAAGTCAATCACGTTGAATGAAATGTTGGTAGACTTGGACCCAACGACCTCACAATTTTTTACTGACAACGATGGCAAGGACACCCTATTTCCCGCATTCAGTGATGCTTCAAATACCTCCTATAATGCGAATAAGGCGACAAACTACGAATACGTAAACATCAGCCAAGGGCATATGGTCATTGCCATAGAAAACACCTTCCCTGTAGAAATCACAGAATTCAAGTTTCAACTGGTAGACAAAACCTACAACCGCACTTCGGGCGTCTTTTCCCACAAAAATATATTGCCCGGAGCTACATCAAAAGATTCGGTCAATGTGGCCTGGCAGACCTTAAGCAACAATTTGGGCATCATCTTGACATCCATAAAAGTGGCGGGTTCAACAGGAAATGTGCGCATCGACTTGACCGATGCGATCAACATCAGTTTGAGTGGAAAAAACTGGGTAGTCAATGGCGGTAAAGCCATCATCAGCAACCAATCAATACCCAGCCAAGTGTTGAGCTTTGACATGAGCGACCCGAACAGTGATTTCCGTTTGAAAAACGTGCGCTTCGGATCAGCCAAAATGTCGTATCAAGCCACTTCTGATTTTGCGGAAATCCTCAACCTAACGGTGCGATTCCCTGATGCAACTGTATCGGGTTCTCCCCTAGCTACTACCTCCTTGAGCCTTCCCAAAGGAAGCCAGTCGGGTACTTTTGATTTCAGCAACGCCAATTTGCATTTGGGATCAGTACCCACCCAGGCCTACAACATGGTGAGGGCGAGCATTTCCGGATCCATCCAATCTTCAGGCCAATTGGTGGTATTTGACAGTGCCGACCAAGTGAGCATTGACATTGACCCAGGATCGGTCGTTGTCGACTACGTCGACGGGTATTTGGGAAGTAAGACATGGCAGGTGGACATCAGCGGCTTGGACTTCTCAGCGTTGAACAGCTTAGGGAACGGCATTCGATTGACCAATCCTGAAATGATTTTGCGCGTTGATAATGGATTCGGCATCCCGATCAAAACCAAGTTGAACATGATCGCAAGTGATGACATGGGAACCGCAGTGAACATTGCCCCACCGACCTTCAATTTTGCCTATCCTTCTATTGCTCAAGCCGGCAACATTGCCAGCTCTGCTTATTCCATCAATAAAAACAACTCGAAATTGGTCGATGCCTTGGCACTGCCTCCAAGCACCATGGACATCAACGGCACGGCTCTATTGAATGCCGACGGATTTGTAGGCTACCGCGATCACGCCGGTCGATTCAGCAAGCTAAAAATCGGATACGAAGCCAATCTTCCGATGTCGTTGATCGCCAAAAACTTCAGCATTAGCGATACCGCTGACATTGGAACCGCATTGAGCGGAACCGAGAAATTCGACTTCTTGGAATTGACCGTCAAAACCATCAATGGGTTCCCCTTCGAAGGCACCATTGATTTGTACTTCTGCAACGATCAATATCAGGTATTGGGCACCATGAAAGACATCACAGTCGTTACCTCAGCCATACCTGACGCCAATGGCAAACCCGGAAAAGCCGGTGAAAACACCACCGTCATTCGTTTGGATAACGCACTGTTGAAGCAAATTGGCCTTGAAAACGCCTCTGCTTCTCAAATCATTTTCTCCACCTTGTTCAACACCTACGACCAGGGCAATCAATCGGTCTCCATTTACACCGATTGCGACCTGAGCATTGCTCTTGGTTTTCGTGGAAAATACAACGGCCAATAAGGATGAAACAGTTCACCATCACTAGCCTTGCACTGTGCTTATTCTCCATTGGAGGCATTGGCGCTCAACCCTTAATGGAATTCAACAACCGCCATTTGGGGCTCAGCGCAGACAACAACCCTGCATTTATGCCTCAATACGGCTTCAACATGGGCCTATTCAGCACAGCTATGGGTCGCACCCACGGATTGAGCTTGCCTACCCTGTTTGATCCCGCCACAGCGGCTGAAAACACGATCAGAGAATTCATCCAAACACCCGGTAGCCAATTTGGGGCCGAGATCAATATAAAAACAGGCCTTAACCTGGGCTTTGGAACTCGGAAATCCTATTTTTCATTCTCTCAAACTGTGAATGGAATGACCAATGCTTCGGCTCCAAAAGATTTGCTGGGATTGATCGCATTCGGAAACGCTGAGTATTACGGGAAAACGGCTGATTTGGACTTTTCGGGCACATCCCTTTTGAGCTATGCCGAATCAAAATTCAGTTTCGGCCGTGCCGTTTCGAATAAATTGAATGTGGGTCTGAGCTATAGCAAAATCAATGGATTGATGCACATGGAGCTCGACGAGGCCTATGCTCGAATCTTGACCTTGAACAACCAGCAAACCATTTACGAAATTCAGAGTTCTGCTGCTCTTTCCGGTAGAAGTTCCCTGTTGGGATTCGATGTCAACCAACTGACCGATTCTGGTTACGACGCACAAGGAGCCATTACCGACGCTTTGAACGCGGGACTTGGCAACACGGGTGCTGCCTGGGGGTTGGGTGCTGTATATAGGGCCAATGAGAATTGGAGATTCAGCGCGAGTGCCAAAAACCTTGGGGCCTACATCAAGTGGGACATGGCTGCCCAAACCCACAACATGGGCCCGGCCCAGTGGACCTGGTCAGGCTTGGATACCAGTATTACCAGTCAACTCAAAGACGCTGACCCCTTGCAGGTTGTAACCGACTCCATCAATGCACAGTTTACTCGAACCACGACCGATGTCGCCTCGTACGAGACCAAACTGCATACTCAATGGATTTTAGGAGCCGAATACTTCATCAGTCCCAGAGCCCAAATTCAAGTAGTGGGTGGTTCTGGCTTGGGAATCGAAGGCAATCAATCGTTCACTCAAGTAACCTACCATCAGGAATTAAAAGAGTTGATTGATATTGTGGCTGGTGTGGGCGTATTCGGCTGGAACAGCGAACCCAACATCATTAGCAGCAACGTTGGCGCTTCATTGAACTTGGGTCCGGTTCAAGTGTGGGGCCGCAGCCAATTCAGCACGGCCTATGACTACTTGGCATTCAGCGCTGGAGCCAACATCAACATTGGCATGCGCAAAGACGCCGACAACGATGGTGTTCCCAACAAACACGATAGCTGCCACCAGACCTTTGGTGTTCGCAGCAACAACGGGTGCCCCTTGGGCTACATAGGCCCTAGAATGACCTATGAAAATACTGTATCTGCTATAGATTCTTCTGCTGTGCGTTACGACGAGCGGAACATGCCTGTCGTTTACACCGAAATGGAAATTGAGCCTGTCCCAGGCGCGAAAGTTCCCAAGGAGAAAAAGAAGAAGGCTAAAAAAGCCAAAACAGAAATGGAGACCCCTCCCAAGAAAAAACAGGAACCCAATCTGAGTGACATCATGAAAAATTAAGGAAGCGGCCTTCGGGCCGCTTTTTTTATCCCTTTCGAAACTCGTCCCAATCCCCTAATACATATAGAGCTTCAAAGACCGTGTTCACACCTAAGGCCTCCACAATGAAAGCCTTATCAGTTTGCTTGGCATTGAACTTCTGGGCGTGTTGAGCCACAAAGCCCATCAAGGAAATGAAGGCCTCGCTTTGATACACGGCAGCCAACGGATCCTGAGGGAAGAAGCAACGCATTTTCCCGTTGATCAGACTGATTTTTTCCAAACCCAATCGCTTTCCCGCCCATTTCAAACGAACGGTATCCAACAGAGCCAGAACGGGCTCTGGTAATCGCCCAAATCGATCTTTCAATTGCGCGGCAAACTCAGTCAACTCCACTTCCGTATTGACATTGGAAAGCTCGGAATACAGGCTCAAGCGTTCGGCCGTTTGTGGGACATAATCAGAAGGTATGAGCATCTCAAACTGGGTATCAATTTGGCAGTCTCGGCTTTGTATGTCTTCTTCTTTATAGTCAAAGAGTTGAGCAAATTCCTCGTGTTTGAGTTCGCGCACAGCCTCATCCAGAATTTTGTGGTACATATCAAAGCCCATCTCTGAAATGAATCCGCTTTGTTCAGCACCCAACAAATTACCGGCTCCTCGAATGTCCAAATCGCGCATGGCCACTTGAAATCCGCTGCCCAACTCACTGTATTCTTCCAGCGTGCGCAATCGTTTGCGCGAATCTTCGGGAAGACCCACCAAGGGGGGCGACATCAGGTAACAAAAGGCTTTCACATTGCTGCGTCCCACTCGGCCACGCATCTGATGCAGATCGCTCAAACCAAACATGTGGGCATTGTTGATGATGATGGTATTCGCATTGGGAATATCCAACCCGCTCTCAATGATGGTCGTGGCCACCAGAACATCGTATTCGCCCTCAATGAACCCAACCATGATGTCTTCCAAGGCATGGCCTTCCATCTGACCATGAGCGACCGCTACGCGAACCCCATCTACCGCATCTTCAATCAGATGGGCTATTTCGTGAATATCGCGCACCCGAGAATGCACCACGAAGGTTTGCCCTCCCCTGTCCAACTCATGTTGAATGGCCTCGGCAAGCAAATCCTTGCTGAAAGTATGCAGTTCCGTATGCACGGGCTGCCGATTGGGAGGTGGAGTATTGATGACACTCAAATCGCGTGCTCCCATCAACGAAAAATGCAGGGTACGGGGAATAGGCGTTGCCGTCAATGTCAGAGAATCAACATTGACGCGCATGGCTTTCAGCTTTTCCTTGGCCGAAACCCCAAACTTCTGTTCCTCGTCGATGATCATCAATCCCAAATCTTTGAATTCAATGTCTTTGGCCAAAATTCGGTGGGTACCTATGAGCACATCTACCTGGCCATTTTTAACCTTTTCCAAGGTGGCCTTTTGCTCTTTGGCTGATTTGAAACGATTCAGGTAATCGACCTGAACGGGGAAACCCTTGAAGCGCTTGACAAAACTGCGGTAATGTTGCTGGGCCAAAATGGTAGTCGGAACCAATACGGCGACTTGTTTGCTGTCGCACACAGCTTTGAATGCCGCACGCATGGCCACCTCGGTTTTACCAAAACCCACATCTCCACATACCAAACGATCCATGGGTTGTTCTCGCTCCATGTCGCGTTTGACATCATCAATGGCCTTGGCTTGGTCAGGGGTATCCTCAAAGAAAAAGCTGGCCTCTAACTCCATCTGCAAATAGTTATCAGGACCAAAGGAATATCCTTTTTGGGCCTTGCGCTGAGCATACAAAGCAATCAGCTCACGAGCGATGTCTTTGACTTTCTTCTTGGTACTTCGCTTTTGCTTTTCCCAGGCTCCAGAACCCAGTTTGTGCATGGAGGGTGCCGTGCCATCCTTGCCTGAGAACTTGCTGATCTTGTGCAGCGAATTCACACTAACATACAGCAGATCGTTGTCCTTGTAGACCAATCGCACGACTTCTTGAATCACCCCTGCGATTTCCATCTTTTCCAAGCCCGCGAATCGACCGATGCCATGATCGATGTGAGTGACAAAATCACCCGGCTTTAAGGACTTCAAATCGCGAAGCGTCAGACTCGTACTTGAGGAGAACTTCTGACGTCCTCTTGGGCGGTAATATTTGTCGAACAACTGATGCTCTGTCAGCAGGGAAATGCCCAAATCTTGATCCACGAATCCGGCGCTCAAGCCCACATAGACAGGTTGAAACAACTCGTAATTCGCTTCGTTGAGCAAACTGGCCAATCGCTCAATTTGGCGATTGTTTTCACTGAACACGAAGGTCTCCTGCCCTGAATCCCGTTGGGATTGCAACCAGGATTTCAAGCCTTCCATGTTTCGGCTGAACAAGGGCTGCGGCTCTTGATGAAAAGAAATGGAGGTCCAACGTGCTGGCCGAGTTCCGCCCAACCAAATTTGCTTCAAAGCCTCTATTTGTTTCAACAGAGACATGGGCGTTTGCCAAAGCTCTTTGGGGTGACTCGGAATATCCTCATACTTGAGATCGATGGCCGACTGGTGCAGTTGTAGGGCTTTTTCCCAGCCTTTGGCCAAGGCTTCAATTTGAAGTTCTAAGTCTATGGAGTAGCAGCAGGCTTCTTTGCCGAAATAATCCAATAGGGAAGCCTGTGGCTTACTTTGCTCTTGTTTGTTGACATCCGGAACCAAAGAGAAAAAACCGATTTCTTTGATCGAGCGTTGATCGTTAACATCAAAGCTTCGAATGCTCTCGATGATATCCCCGTCCAATTCTATACGAAAGGGAAATTCGTGAGCGTAAGAGAACAAATCGATGATGCCACCTCTCCAGGAAAACTGGCCAGGCTCAAAGACAAAATCACAGCGTTCGAAACCGCATTCTTGCAAAAACTCGAGCAAAAAATCAATATCCAATCGCTGGCCTTTGGCCACTTCAAACGACTGACTTTCCAAATCTTCGCGATCCACCACATACTCCGCAATGGCCGCCGTATAGGTAACCAAAATGGGATGTTCCAACTTGCGTAAGGCAGAGAGCGTTTCAATGCGTTCCTGAACAGCGCTGGCGTTCTCGCGAAGCGATTGATAAGGCTTTAGATAGGATTCGGGTAAAAAATGTACAGGCTGAGGAGCCAATAGATTTTCCAGATCGGCTTTGAAATAGACGGCTTCCTCTTTGCTCGGAAGCAACACCAATACAGGACTGGCCTGCTGGGCAAATTGACTGGCAACAGCCATGGCTCCGCCACTTCCGCAAAGGCCTTGTAGGTGCAGCTTTCTGCTTCCCGAAGATAGGGCTTGGCTCAGTTCTGCCACCGCTTCAGAGGCGGAAAACCGCAAAACCAGATCTCGGGTATTCATGGTAGAGTTTGGGCCGCTATCAACCCTTGCGAGCGATGGCTTTCAATGCGGCTTCTACAATGTCAGGCGTATCCAAGTGGTATTTCACCAACAACTCTTCGGGCTTTCCACTTTCACCGAACGAATCGTTAACGGCCACGAATTCCATGGGTTTGGGCTCGGTGCGAGCCAATAACTGAGCTATGCTATCGCCCAATCCGCCGTGGCGTTGGTGCTCTTCGCAGCTCACTACACAACCGGTTTTACGAGCAGATGCTAGTACCGCCTCTTCGTCTAGTGGCTTGATGGTGTGAATGTTGATGATTTCAGCCGAAATTCCTTTTGCAGCGAGAATGTGACCGGCTTCAATGGCCTTCCAAACCATATGGCCGGTGGCAAATATGGAAACATCCGTACCCTCGTTTAGCATCAATGCCTTGCCGATGATAAAGGGAGTATCCTCACTAATAAAAACGGGCCATTTTGGGCGACCGAAACGCAAGTAAACAGGACCAGCCATCTCCGCAATGGCTTTGGTAGCCGCTTTGGTCTGATTGTAATCGCAGGGGTTGATCACCGTCATTCCAGGAAGCATTTTCATCAAACCGATGTCTTCCAAAATTTGGTGGGTAGCACCGTCTTCGCCCAAGGTCAAACCGGCATGCGAAGCCGCAATTTTCACATTCTTGTGGCTGTAGGCAATGCTCTGGCGAATTTGATCATACACTCGTCCTGTCGAAAAATTTGCAAAAGTACCGGTAAAGGGCACCTTGCCACCCAGTGCTAATCCAGCCGCAACGCCCATCATATTGGCCTCCGCAATACCCGCTTGGAAAAAGCGCGTTGGGAAGGCGTCTTGAAAAGCGTTCATCATGAGTGAACCTGTCAAATCAGCGCAAAGAGCTACCACGTTTTCGTTCGATTGGCCCGCTTCGAGCAAACCGGCTCCGAAGCCGCTGCGTGTGTCTTTGTTGCCGAGAATTTCGTAATGTTTCATATAGGATTTAGAGTGCTATGCTAGTATTGGTTCCAGATTGTATGGTAAAAAATTGCTGTTTGGAATACAGAGTTCGGGTTTCGCCTTTGAAACGATATACGAGTTTGTAAGTACCGGGCTGCATGGCGTACAGGGTCTTTCCCATATTGCCTTCAATGTCCATCACCCACACCATTTGGTTGTTTTTCCACTCGAACACAGACCCCACTATGTCACGACCCAAGATCATTTGCAATTGACCGGGTGCCGGCAATTCGATGGTATAGGTTCGATTGGACTTGATGGGTACGTTGTAGAAATACAAGCGCGGAGTGGTGAGAATCTCCAAGTCATAGGAGCCGGTCAAGTATCGCTCAACCGTGTTGGCCGATTGGGCATTGATTGTAGCCATGCTATCGTGCTGCCGAACAATGGCCTGCAAACGACCGTATTTGTTGATGCCTCCAATTTTGATTTCCAAATCTCCTTGAGGAGTCTCCAGAGGAATGGTGTTGTGGCGGCCCGGTATGATTTCAACCGTTCCTGTCGAAACAGGGGGTAAGGTATGGGCGACGACTCGGTATCGGAGAATGGGGTCCAGATACAGCGTATCGGGAAGGTTTTTCCCGTTCATGGTGTGCACATAAGCGTCCAAGAGTCGACCGTTATCAGCATTGTACAACGACAAGGGTACATCGGTTTCCAAGGGGCGTTGATCGGCATCCAACAGATTGAACTGAACCGTCGTATTGTTCAAGGCTTGGTTGATAATCACTCCCAAAACCTTTTGAAATTGCTCGGGGCTTTCAGCGTTGTAATAGCGACCCGCGCAGGAATAGGCGTTTCGAAACTCCTCGCTGTCGGTGCCCAATCCTACAATGAAAGGACGCAATATGATGCCCTTTTTCTGCAAAGCTTCTGAGACCGCACAAGGGTCTCCCCCGCACTCTTCAATTCCATCGGTGATGATGACAATGATGTTGCGAGCCGTTGGATCTTCCGGAAAGTCTTTGGCGGCGGCCAACAGCGATTGCGTAATACTGGTGTAGCCCAAGGGCTTGATCATAGACAAGCGCTGCAAGAATTTCTTATGGTTATAGGGCTCGAAAGGAACCTCCAAACGCGTGTCGTAACAATCTTGCTTTTCATTGGGTTGAGTATGTCCAAATACCCGCAATCCGACTTCGACATCACCGACGGTGCGAAGGGTATCTACCACTTTGCCCATCAAATACACAGCCACGGCCCAGCGGTTGCTATTGCCCATGGTCGCCAGCATGCTGCCGCTGCCATCGAGTAAGAACAAGATTCGAGTTTTTTGACCAGGATAGGCATTCGGAACCTGAGCTTGAAGATTCAAGCTGCAAATTCCCAGAAGGGCTAACAAGCTATGTTTGAGGCCCCTCATAGTTTTAATAATCGCCGTCGCTGCTCTCGGGCAACTGAGCCAATGCCTTGGCCAACTGCTCATCATTAGGAGCTTTGCCGTGCCAAGCATGGGTACCCATCATGTAATCAACACCTTGACCCATCTCCGTCTTCATAACAATGGCAATGGGTTTGCCTTGACCCAATAGGGCCTGTGCTTGTGGAATAACGGTTTCCATCGACGACCAGTCGTTTCCGTCCATTTCCAAAACGGCCCATCCAAAAGCTTCAAATTTGCTCGTCCACTCCGTCAATCCCATCACGTCTTGAGTAGAACCGTCGATTTGCTGCTTGTTGAAGTCAATGGCCACTATCATATTGTCGACCTTGTTGTGAGCCGCAAACATTACGGCTTCCCAGATTTGACCTTCTTGCAGTTCACCGTCACCGGTCAATACCCAAACGGTGCTCGAATCCTTGTCCAACTTCTTTTGCAATGCTGTTCCAGTAGCAACACTTAAACCTTGGCCCAAAGAACCAGAGGCGATGCGCACCCCTTCCAAACCCTCGTGAGTCGTAGGGTGACCTTGCAAGCGGGTATTTATTTTGCGAAAGCTAGCCAGTTCGGAAACGGGGAAGTATCCGCTGCGAGCCAACACAGAGTAAAAAACAGGTGAAATGTGGCCGTTGCTCAAGAAAAAGACGTCTTGCCCTTTGCCTTGAATGTCGAAGGGAGACGCTTGATGCTTCATGTAGCGAAAAAACAAAGCGGTTAAGTAATCGGCACAACCCAACGACCCACCAGGGTGACCCGAATTAACCGCGTGCACCATGCGAACAATGTCTCGACGCACTTGAGAGGTCATCGATTGCAATTCAACTGTTGATCTCATAAAGGCACAAATTTAGGCAGCGACAAGACCCTCTTGTAAACAAGTTTTTA
Organism: Bacteroidota bacterium; assembly: GCA_027621365.1. Taxonomy (GTDB): domain Bacteria; phylum Bacteroidota; class Bacteroidia; order NS11-12g; family UBA955; genus JALRLA01. The sequence goes on from JAQCBH010000001.1 coordinate 76,757, forward strand.
ACCCCAAAAAGGATGGCCGAAAAACATTGGAGAAGCCCTGATTTTGTTGTATTTTTGCCGATTCGAATGCGTAATCGATTCGCCATAGCGACTCTCCTGATTTCCCTGGCCTTTGGAGGATGCTCCGACTACAACAAAGTTTACAAGTCGAGCAACCCCAATATGAAGTACAGCCTAGCCATGGATTTGTACGAGGAAGAAGACTACGGCAAAGCCCTGCCTTTGCTCGAACAATTGCGTGATTACTACAAAAACACAGACAGCATGGAGTTGATTTACTACCGCACGGCTTATGCCTATTTCGGTATGCACGACTACAATTATGCCTCTATGTTTTTCAAGGATTTCACTGAGAGCTTTACCCGCAGCCCTCGCTCCATCGAGTGTGCCTACATGGCATTGTATTGCGATGTACTGGAGGTAGACGAGTACGATTTGGACCAAAGCCAGACGCTGCACATCATAGGAGCCCTTCAAACCTTTGTCAACTACTACCCCAACTCGGAGTATGTAGCCAAGGTCAACGAACACATCGATGATTTGAGAAACCGCTTGCAACAAAAAGAGTACGAGTGGGTGATTCAATACTACCGCATGGAGCAATTCAAAGCTGCCGTTTACGCGGCTAGAAATGCCATCAAGCAATACCCTGATATTCCTCAAAAAGAGGAATTGGAGTTTTTGGCCCTCAAGGCCCAATACCAGTACGCCGCAGGCTCGGTTGAAATCAAACGCCTTGAGCGTTTGGAAGAAGCCAAAATGGCCTGGGACGACTATTACTACGCCAACGGCAAAACCGGAGAACACTACCAAGAAGCTCTGAATTTGTCGCAACGCATTCAATCCGATATACAACAATTGAAATTTATATTATGATCAACGATCCCAATAGCGCTATTACCCGTGACTTGCGTCAGGTTGAAGCCGAAACAGAGAACGTGTATTTGAGCACCGTCATCCTTTCCCGTCGTGCCGATCAAATTGCTGAAAAGCAAAAAGAAGAATTGCGCGGTCGCTTGGAGCCTTTCGTGAACGACATCGACAACTTGGAAGAAATCCAAGAGAATCGTGAGCAAATCGAAATTTCATTGATGTACGAGCGCCAGCCCAAGCCCACCTTGCAGGCCACTCAAGAATTCGTAGACCAAAAAACATACTGGAGGCTCCCCGATGCTCCAGCTACAGAAGCCGGCGCTTAAGGGCCGAAACATTTTACTGGGGATCAGTGGTGGCATTGCTGCCTACAAAACCCCTCACCTTGTACGCTTATTGAAAGCACAAGGGGCAAACGTGCGGGTCATCACCACAGAGATGGCCCTTCGTTTTGTTACAGCCGAAACACTTTCTGTGGTTTCGGAGAATCCCGTCCTGTCTCCCTTTTTCGATCCAGAAGCCAAAACTTGGAACAACCATGTGGAGCTAGGACTGTGGGCTGATGCCTTCATCATCGCTCCCTGCGGGGCCAACACCTTGGCCAAATTGGTCAATGGCCAGTGCGACAACCTTCTGACAACGGCCTATTTATCGGCCCGTTGTCCCGTTTGGATAGCCCCCGCGATGGATTTGGACATGTACACCCATGCCTCGGTACAAGCCAACTTGCGCGCATTTGCAGATCAAGGCCATCCATTCATCATCGAACCCAATGAAGGCCCCTTAGCCAGCGGATTGTTCGGAAAAGGACGAATGGCCGAACCCGAAGAAATCACCCAAGCCTTGGTGGACCACTTCTGCCCTCCCGACTCAGCTTGGGCTGGGAAAACGGTGATGATCACCGCGGGCCCCACCCACGAAGCCATCGACCCCGTTCGATTCATCGGCAACCGAAGCAGTGGACGCATGGGAATTGAGTTGGCCAAAGCCTTGGCCCAACAGGGCGCTATAGTGCATTTGGTATTGGGACCCACCCATTTGGAAGCCCCCCATTGGATCCAAACCCACCGAGTGGAATCAGCAGCCGACATGCACGCTGCCTGCTTGAAATACCAAAACGAATGCGATTGGATCTTCATGGCAGCCGCTGTTGCCGACTACCGGCCTGCCATTTCAGCCGATCAAAAGATCAAAAAGACTGAAAAGGATTGGACCTTGGATCTGATTCCCAATGCCGATATACTCAAAGACCTATCCAGCAACCGACCTGCGGGTCAACGCGTGGTTGGGTTTGCCCTGGAAACCCAAGAGGCTGAATCCTATGGAAAATCCAAGTTGCAAACGAAAGGCTTGGATGCCATCGTTATCAATGAAACCGGGCCAGATTCCGGCTTTGGAACCGAAACCAACCAAGTGCTGATCTTGGGGGCCGAAGGACAACGCCACGAAACAAAAACGGAAGAAAAGAGCCGCATCGCTCAAACTATAATTGATACCTTAGAAGAATGGTTTACCGCTTGAAATACCTACTGCTGACCGCTGCCTTATTCTTGGCTTTTACGCCCAAGGCCCAAGCCCAAGAGTTTTTGGCCGCTGTTCAAGTGAATGCAGCCAAAGAGAACATCAGCCAAAGCGACAAGCAGATATTTCAAACCTTGCAACAGGAGGTTCAGCAGTTCATCAACAACCGCAAATGGACCGAAACCAGCTTTGCGCCCAATGAGAGAATTCGCGTATCCTTCTTCTTCAACATTGAAAGCATCAATGAGCGCAACGAAATCAAGAGCAGTCTCCAATTTCAAGTCACTCGACCTGTATTTGGAAGCATGTATACCAGCACCTTGCTTTCATTCACCGATGAAGATTGTTATTTCACCTACCGTGAATTTGATCCTTTGGATTACCAAGAGAATCAAAACCTGAGTGACCTTACATCTTTGATTGCCTTCTACTTGAACATTGCCCTAGGCATCGAATTTGACTCCTTTGCCGAAAATGGGGGCTCCCCCTATTTTGCCAAAGCGCAGAACATCGTCAATACCATGGGTACAACCATCGGTTGGATGCAGACAGACGGCAAAGGCATGCGAAACCGATTTTACCTTTCCGAGAGTTTCAATAACCCTCGATTCGCCCCTATTCACACGTTGTACTATCAATATCACCGAAGCGGCATGGATCAATTGCACGAAGACCCAGCAGCGGGTAGAGCGGCCATTACTGAGAGCTTAGAAGCCTTGGAAGACTTCAATCGCTCGGTTCCCAACAGCATGATCCAAAAGGTCTTTTTTCAAACCAAATGGCCCGAGCTCGTCGAAATTTACAAGGGGGGAAATTCGGCTGAAAAAACAAGCATCCTCAAGTTGTTGGGCAATTTGGATCCCAGCAACGGCCAACGCTACGATAAAATTCGCTCATGATTTGGCACGGCGAGCATATCGCCGAAACGCTGCAGAAAGATTTGCTTTCTGCCGCCCGTCCCGTCATTTGGGTCAGCTCCAAAACCGTTTGGAAGCATTATCACAACCTGTTCCCCTATGCCGACAAGGCTCGAGTCTTTTTCCTGCCTGACGGCGAAGCAGCCAAAACCATTCAAGCGGCCGATCAACTTTGGCAACAATGGGCCGAAGCTGGCGTTTCTCGCGATACGGTAGTCGTTCAATTGGGCGGCGGTGCCCTGTTGGATGCCGCAGGCTTTTGTTCATCGACCTATATGAGAGGTTTGGAGTTTTGGAACATCCCCACCACTTTGTTGGCCATGGTCGACGCAGCGGTTGGGGGGAAAACCGCCTTGAACTTGGGTGTCATCAAAAATTACATCGGCACCTTTCAATCGGCACAACGGGTATACATCAGCAGCGAATTCTTGGCCACTCTTCCCGAATCTCAATTGCTCAGCGGATGGGGAGAAATCACCAAACACGCTTTGCTAGCCGGAGAACCCCTTTGGTCAGAGTGTCAACATTGGCCTCAGAATCTATCGCAGTGGGCCTCTTTGCTGTCAAAAAATACGGCCGTTAAAAAGAGCATTATCGATGCCGATTTTCGCGACAACGGCTTGAGGCAAAAATTGAACGCCGGTCATTCTGTTGGCCATGCCTTGGAATCTTTTTATCGAGACAAGGGAACACCCATCGAACACGGGATCGCCGTTGCCCATGGCCTAGCCATTGAAGCCTTGGTTGCCTTTCGCATGAACCTCATCAGTCGGCAACACGGCCAGGCCATCACCACTCGCATTGACGAGTTCTTCCCCCATTTGAATTGGGATACTCAAGACAATGAGCGCCTATTTGCTTACATTGAAAAAGACAAAAAGAACCTAAGCCGTGAATGGCGGTTCAGTCTGGCTCGGCAAATTGGCGATGTGCGTTTCTCGGATCCGGTTTCTCCCAACACCTTGTCTTGGGCCCTCACCCAATACCAAAATCTGCCACGCTGATGCCTCAATTGGTATTCCAGCACACAGAACTTCCCGAATCATACCGGTGGATACTACCCGGCTCCAAAAGCCTGTCTCATCGGTACATCGTCGCACAGAAACTCTATGCGCCAGATTGTCAATTGAACAACCTGTCTTCATCGACAGATACCCAAGCCTTGCTGCAAGCCATGGAGCAGCCCGATAGGGTTCATTTTAAAGATGGGGCTACTCCTATGCGCTTTTTCATCGCCTTGGCAGCGGCTCTTTCTTGGAAGAGCACCGTTGATGCAGGACCGCGCTTGAGGAAACGACCGATACAGGATCTCATTCATTGTCTTGGATTGAGTCCCCTCACCCAATTTCCCTATACGATAGAAGGTGCTATGGCTCCTCGTTCCTTGTGGGAGGTTTCCACCAGCGAATCCAGCCAGTACCTTTCGGCCATCTTGCTGATCGCCCCATTCGTTCATGGCCAGGGAAACCCTTGCCAAGTGAGATACCCCGCTGAATTCCCATCCAAACCCTATGCCGACATGACCTTAAGGGTCTTGGAAGAATTTGGCATACAACAACAGCTGAATGGAGACATTTTGACTCTGACTTGGACAAAAACAAAGTTGCCCACCCAGATCAGCATTGAGCCCGATTGGAGCTCAGCGGCTTTCGCCTACAACATCTGCTTGGCTCTAAATAGCGTTAACATTGAATTGCCCGGACTTCGCAAGCAATCCTGGCAAGGAGATAGCCAAATTCAAGGCATTTACGATGCACTGGGCATTGACACTTCCGAAACCCATGATGGGTTAAAGATATCGCCCAAAAAGAACCATAGTTCAAGTCCCCATGCCTCTTTGAACCTATCCCAGATGCCGGATTCTGTTCCAGCACTGGCGTGTGCTTATGCCTTTAAGAATGAATCGGTTTGTATAGAGGGAATTGAAAACTTGGTATTCAAAGAGAGCAATCGAATTGAGGCATTGAAGCACAACTTCTCTGCTCTCGGCATTGAACACCGCTATGAGAAGGGCAAATTGTCCATTGTAAAATCTCAAGGTGTGCGAAAACCCAACTCGAACATAGAAACCTTTCAAGATCATCGAATCACAATGGCCTTTGCCCTGTTCGCTGTAACACAGACGCTGAACTTAAGTGAATCCCAAAGTGTTAGTAAGTCATTCCCGCATTTTTGGGCTGGGCTCAAGGACCTTAACTTTGATTGGAAATAAGAAATGGCGCGAAATAGCATTGGAAAAAACCTTGTTCTCACCAGCTTTGGCGAAAGCCATGGTGCTGGAATTGGAGCCGTCTTGGATGGATTTCCAGCCCAATTTTCCATCGACTTTGAATCCTTGAACAGGCAAATGGCCCGAAGAAGGCCGGGACAAAGCCCTTTGACCACCACTCGCTCAGAAAGCGACGAAGTACAATTCCTTTCCGGTGTATTCGAAGGACAAACCACGGGTGCACCCTTGGCCCTTTTCATTGCCAACAACGAACAAAAATCCAGCGACTACGACCATCTAGCTGATGTATTTCGCCCCGGTCATGCCGACTTGATGTACCAGGCCAAATACGGTATACGCGATCACAGAGGTGGCGGACGCAGCAGCGCAAGAATCACGGCTGCCTGGGTAGCGGCAGGATCTTTGGCCCTGCAATGGCTAGAAAAACAAGACATATTCATCCGAGCTTGGGTTCACCAAATTCATGGATGCACCATGAATGATGTTCAATACATGCCTTCGCTTCCTGATATTGAGGCTAGCGCAACACGCTGTCCTGATTCCCTAGTGGCAGAGAACATGATCAAGGCCATCGAACAAGCCAAAGCAGATGGAGACAGTTTGGGGGGTATCATTGCCTTTCGAGTAGAAGGTCTACCCATGGGCATTGGAGAGCCCGTTTTTGGCAAAATCCAAGGGGAATTGGGCTTGTACTTGTTGAACATCAATGCCACCACAGGTCTTGAATTTGGCGATGGGTTCCAAGCCGCCCATCTTAGAGGATCTGAACACAATGATGCATGGATACCTCATGATAAACAGTTGGCTACTAGCCATAGCAATCATTCAGGAGGTAGCATAGGTGGCATTAGCAACACTATGCCTCTTACCGGAAAACTGGCCTTCAAGCCTGTTTCTAGCATACAAAAGGAACAAAACAGCATCGACAAGCAGGGTCTACCCGTATCTCTACAAGTCAACGGTAGACACGATCCTTGCGTGGTACCTAGAGCCGTACCCATCGTAGAATCCATGCTGGCGCTCTGCCTCATGGATCTTGTTTTGGAGCACAACACATACAAATCATGAATCGAGAAGAAACCCTACAGGCATTCAACAAATTGTTGGATGTCATGGATGAATTGCGCGAACAATGTCCTTGGGATAAAAAACAAACCTGGGCCAGTATTCGGCCCTTAACCATTGAAGAAACCTATGAGCTCAACGACGCACTTTTAGCCAATGACAGTGAAGAGGTCAAAAAAGAGCTTGGCGACTTGCTTCTACACATCGTATTCTATTCAAGAATAGCCTCTGAGACCCAAACATTTGACATGGGCGATGTTTGCAAACAACTCACTGACAAACTCATACGAAGACATCCGCACATTTACGGAGATGTTCAAGCTGATGATGCTCAAACCGTGTTGCAAAACTGGGAACAAATCAAACTCCAAGAAAAAGGCAATAAGAAAAACGGAGTTCTCGATGGAGTTCCTAAAGGACTAACGGGTATTATCAAAGCCTACCGCATGCAAGAGAAAGCCTCGCAAGTAGGATTCGACTGGCTCACACCCGAAGAGGCGTACCATAAAATTGAAGAAGAATGGAACGAGCTCAAAGAAGCTCAAACTGCCGAACACAAGGAAGAAGAATTTGGCGACTACCTGTTTGCCCTGATCAATTGGGCCAGACTTTCCAAGATTCATCCCGACGATGCCTTGGAAAGAACCAATCGAAAGTTTTACGTACGCTTTAGAAAGATGGAAGATCTAGCCGAAGCCCAGGGCAAGAGCATTGCAGAACTCAATTTCGACGAACAAGAAGCCCTTTATCAGGAGGCTAAACGCCTACTGAAGCACGAATGAATCTAATTTTTCACTTCTCAGGGGCTATAAGCCCCTTTTTTTGTGCCCTATACAAACAAAAAACCCCAACCAATTGGTCGGGGATTTTGACTTATTAAAGTCGGCGGCGACATACTTTCCCAGGTTTTACCCAAGTATCATCTGCGCTGAGCGGCTTAACTTCTCTGTTCGGGATGGGAAGAGGTGGACACGCTCGCCATAGCCACCATAAGATCATTACGGTCTATGACAAATGTTGGAAATAAGTAAACTAAAAATAAAAAGAATAGGTAAGTCTACGGGTAATTAGTACTACTCGACTTTGACATTGCTGCCTGTACATCTGTAGCCTATCAACGTGGTGATCTTCCACGACCCTTAAAGGAAAACTCATCTTGAGGCTAGTTTCGCGCTTAGATGCTTTCAGCGCTTATCTATTCCATACGTAGCTACTCGGCAGTGCAACTCGCGTCACAACCGATACACCAGAGGTATGTCCAATTCGGTCCTCTCGTACTAAAATCAGATCCTCTCAATTTTCCAACGCCCGCAACAGATAGGGACCGAACTGTCTCACGACGTTCTGAACCCAGCTCGCGTGCCACTTTAATGGGCGAACAGCCCAACCCTTGGGACCTTCTCCAGCCCCAGGATGTGACGAGCCGACATCGAGGTGCCAAACCTTGCCGTCGATATGAGCTCTTGGGCAAGATCAGCCTGTTATCCCCGGAGTACCTTTTATCCTATGAGCGACGGCCTTTCCATACAGAACCGCCGGATCACTATACCCAACTTTCGTTCCTGCTCGACTTGTAGGTCTCACAGTCAAGCACCCTTATGCTATTGCACTCTACGCACGGTTACCAAGCGTGCTGAGGGTACCTTTGGAAGCCTCCGATACTCTTTTGGAGGCGACCACCCCAGTCAAACTACCCACCATGCACTGTCCTCCCAATGGGAGTTAGAATCCAACTATTTGAAGGGTGGTATTTCAACGATGGCTCCACAGCGCCTAGCGACACTGCTTCAAAGCCTCCCACCTATGCTACACATCAAATAGCCAGACACAATGCAAAGCTATAGTAAAGGTTCACGGGGTCTTTCCGTCCCGTTGCGGGTACTCGGCATCTTCACCGAGACTACAATTTCACCGAGCTCATGGTTGAGACAGTGCCCAGATCATTACACCATTCGTGCAGGTCGGAACTTACCCGACAAGGAATTTCGCTACCTTAGGACCGTTATAGTTACGGCCGCCGTTTACCGGGGCTTCGATTCAATGCTTCGCTTGCGCTGACATCCCCTCTTAACCTTCCGGCACCGGGCAGGTGTCAGACCCTATACATCATCTTTCGATTTAGCAGAGCCATGTGTTTTTGATAAACAGTTGCCTGGGCCTTTTCACTGCGGCCACATTGCTGTGGCACCCTTTCTCCCGAAGTTACAGGGTTAATTTGCCTAATTCCTTAACCATGAATCACTCGAGCTCCTTAGGATACTCTCCTCATCCACCTGTGTCGGTTTACGGTACGGGCTATAGCCGGAGCTTTTCTTGGAACCAAACTCACCACTTCGCTTCGCCCGAGGGCTAAGCTCAACGTACATCGGTCTGTACGTAGTGACTACATTGATCCGTCCCTCTCGGCCGGTACAGGAATATTAACCTGTTGTCCATCGACTACCCTGAATCGGTTCGCCTTAGGTCCCGACTAACCCTGATCTGATTATCATTGATCAGGAAACCTTAGATTTACGGAGTGGAGGTTTTTCACCCCCATTATCGTTACTTATGCCTACATTTGCTTTTCTAGTCGCTCCAGTAGTCCTTACGGAACTCCTTCGCAGCTTGCTAGAATGCTCCCCTACCACGCCATTGCTGGCGTCTAGAGCTTCGGTAATATACTTATGCCCGTTTATTGTTTATGCCCTGTCGCTCGACCAGTGAGCTGTTACGCACTCTTTAAATGAATTGCTGCTTCCAAGCAAACATCCTGGCTGTCTGTGCAACTGGACCACATTTGATCAACTTAGTATATATTTTGGGACCTTAGCTGTTAGTCTGGGTTGTTTCCCTCTCGGGCACGGACCTTAGCACCCATGCCCTCACTGCTGAATAATTAAGTATTAGCATTCGGAGTTTATTTGAGTTCGGTAGACTTTGACATCCCCTTACCCAATTAGTAGCTCTACCTCTAATACTCTTCGTTCAACGCTGTACCTAAATACATTTCGGGGAGTACGAGCTATCTCTCAGTTTGATAGGCCTTTCACCCCTACCCTCAAGTCATCCGAAAACTTTTCAACGTTTACCGGTTCGGACCTCCATTTGGTGTTACCCAAACTTCATCCTGCTCAAGGGTAGATCACAAAGTTTCGCGTCTACCCCCACTGACTATACGCCCTGTTAAGACTCGCTTTCGCTTCGGCTACGCACCTGAAGTGCTTAACCTTGCCAGTGAGGAGTAACTCGTAGGCTCATTATGCAAAAGGCACGCCGTCACCCCATAAATGGGACTCCGACCGCTTGTAGGCGCACGATTTCAGGTTCTTTTCACCTCCCTGTTCGGGATACTTTTCACCTTTCCTTCGCAGTACTAGTTCACTATCGGTCTCTCAGTAGTATTTAGCCTTACCAGATGGTGCTGGCAGATTCACGCAAAGCTTCACCGACTCCGCGCTACTCAGGATTCCACCCCGTGACTGCAGTTTACGTATAAGGGACTATCACCCTCTATGGTGCAACTTTCCAGATGCTTCTACTTAGCTACAATCATCATTTAGTGGTCCTACAACCCCGCTAATGCCGTAACATTAACGGTTTGGGCTAGGTCCCCGTTCGCTCGCCACTACTTGGGGAATCACATGTTGTTTTCTTTTCCTCCGCTTACTTAGATGTTTCAGTTCAGCGGGTATACTCTTAAATCCGTTAAAACGGATGGGTTGCCCCATTCGGAAATCTTCGGGTCAAAGGTTTTTAAGCACCTCACCAAAGCTTATCGCAGCTGTACGCGTCCTTCTTCGTCTCTGAGAGCCAAGGCATCCGCCGTGCGCCCTTAGTAACTTATCCTAATAATTACTCTTTATTGTAGTATTACTTATTTCCAACATGTCAAAGAACTCAAACCCCGAAGGGCCTGGTGGAGAATATCGGAGTCGAACCGATGACCTCCTGCGTGCAAGGCAGGCGCTCTAGCCAGCTGAGCTAATTCCCCTGATGAAGTGTTTATGGCCCGAAGGCCGTTGTAGTCCCGAGCAGACTTGAACTGCTGACCCCTACATTATCAGTGTAGTGCTCTAACCAACTGAGCTACGGGACTATTAAGTAGCAGTTTAGTAGCTTGGTTACAACCACATCATCTGGGTTACCAATTTTAAGAACGATAAATTCATTGAAAGAAAGAGTAAGGAAAAGCAAGCCGCCGGTCGTTATTGTTTTCTAGATCTCTAGAAAGGAGGTGGTCCAACCACACCTTCCGGTACGGTTACCTTGTTACGACTTAGCCCCAGTTACTAGTATAACCCTAGGCGACTCCTTGCGGCTATCGACTTCAGGTTCTCCCAGCTTCCATGGCTTGACGGGCGGTGTGTACAAGGCCCGGGAACGTATTCACCGGATCATTGCTGATATCCGATTACTAGCGAATCCAGCTTCACGAGGTCGAGTTGCAGACCTCGATCCGAACTGAGATAAGCTTTTTGAGGTTTGCGCCTTGTTACCAAGTGGCATCTCATTGTACTTACCATTGTAGCACGTGTGTAGCCCTGGGCGTAAGGGCCATGATGACTTGACGTCGTCCCCGCCTTCCTCACTACTTACGTAGGCAGTTTCTCTAGAGTCCCCAGCATAACCTGATGGCAACTAAAGATAGGGGTTGCGCTCGTTGCGGGACTTAACCCAACACCTCACGGCACGAGCTGACGACAGCCATGCAGCACCTTGCCATTCGCTCCGAAGAGAAATCTCTTTTCAGAAATGGTCGCATGACATTTAAGCCCAGGTAAGGTTCCTCGCGTATCATCGAATTAAACCACATGCTCCTCCGCTTGTGCGGGCCCCCGTCAATTCCTTTGAGTTTCATCCTTGCGGACGTACTCCCCAGGTGGATTACTTAACGCTTTCGCTTAGCCGCTGACAGTGTATCGCCAACAGCGAGTAATCAACGTTTAGGGCGTGGACTACCAGGGTATCTAATCCTGTTTGCTCCCCACGCTTTCGTGCCTCAGCGTCAATGATGGCTTAGCAGACTGCCTTCGCAATCGGTGTTCTATAACATATCTAAGCATTTCACCGCTACATGTTATATTCCATCTACCTCAACCATATTCAAGACCTTCAGTTTCAATGGCAGTTCCGCAGTTGAGCTGCGGGATTTCACCACTGACTTAAAGGTCCGCCTACGCACCCTTTAAACCCAGTAAATCCGGACAACGCTTGGATCCTTCGTCTTACCGCGGCTGCTGGCACGAAGTTAGCCGATCCTTATTCGTATGGTACCGTCAGCCCGGAACGCATCCCGGGGTTTCTTCCCATATAAAAGCAGTTTACAACCCAGAGGGCCGTCATCCTGCACGCGGCATGGCTGGTTCAGACTTGCGTCCATTGACCAATATTCCCTACTGCTGCCTCCCGTAGGAGTCTGGTCCGTGTCTCAGTACCAGTGTGGGGGATCATCCTCTCAGACCCCCTATGCATCGTAGCCTTGGTGAGCCATTACCTCACCAACTAGCTAATGCAACGCATGCCCATCCTTAACCGTCGGAACTTTAAATGCTCTGTGATGCCACAGTGCAGTGTTATGGGGAATTAATTCAGATTTCTCTGAGCTATGCCCCAGTTAAGGGTAGGTTGCATACGTGTTACGCACCCGTGCGCCGGTCTCAATTCGGGCGAACCCGAAAATCTCCCTCGACTTGCATGTATTAGGCCTGCCGCTAGCGTTCATCCTGAGCCAGGATCAAACTCTCCATAGTAAAAGATTTGATCTCCAGCTTTTCCCAAAGTAATTAAACTTTGGAGGCTCGCTTTTCCTTACTCTTCAATCTTTCAAAGAACTCTATAAACATAGCCCGAAGGCTGGTTTATGGCTTGTTTTGTTCCGTTCAGTCTCCCGAAACGGGCTGCAAAGGTATGAAGAAATTTTCTAATCTTGCAAGAAAAATTTTTCTTTTTTGCTCTACCGTTTCAGTGATGAATTCGGGGTTGCAAAGATAGAAAATAACTTCATTCGAAACCAAGAAGAATTTCTTCTTTTTTTCTCCTTCAGCATGTCTCAGAACGGGGCTGCAAAATTAATCAAGTTTTTCGTTTCTCAAAAGGTTTCAAAAATATATTTTTTAGCCTCTTGATACGCTTGAAGACTTTGTCAGAACGGGAGTGCAAAAGTAGTACAGACTTTGACCAAAACAACACCTTACTGAAAAGAATTTTCTAAGAATTCAGAAACAGATAGCCCCTCAATCAGTTACCACTCGATTTTTTTTTCAGCCCTCAGCAAAGAGGCGTCTCCGTAGCTGAGAAAACGGAAGTCTTTGCTGCGTGCATGCGCATATATGTCCACCCAACTTTGCCCTATAAAAGCTGAAATCAATACCAATAAGGTGGACTTGGGCTGATGAAAATTGGTCAAAAGACGATCGGCTACCCGAAACTGAAACCCAGGCACAATGAAAATTTGTGTTTCTCCCTGAAGTTCGCCCCCTCTTTTTTCGCATTCTCGGGCCAAAAACTCGAGTGCTTCCCTTGTGCTCATCTCCCATTTCCATTCTTTGTAGGGGTCATCGCTGGAAACAAAGCAGTCAGAATTCGGATTTTGCCTCAACCGAAGGGCTATATAATACAAACTTTCCAGTACTCGAAGCGAAGTGGTGCCCAAGGCCATCACTCCCCTCCCCCTTTTCAACAGCCCATTGATCAGGTCAATCGATACAACAAATCGTTCAGCGTGCATTTCGTGTTCCGAAATTCGCTCAGCTGACACCGGCTTGAAGGTACCTGCTCCCACATGCAATGTCAATTCCAGTTCGCTCATGCCCTGGTTCATCAATCGCGACCGCAATTCAGGAGTAAAATGCAGGGAGGCGGTGGGTGCCGCAACGGCTCCTTTGTGTTTGGCAAATAAGGTTTGATAATCGCTACTGTCCGAAACAGCCGTTTCTCTCTGAATATAGGGTGGCAAGGGAACCTTTCCAAAAACCTCTAAGGCTGCATGTATACTGGAAAGGTTCGTGCTCAGCTTTACCGCATTATTCTCTCTATCCTCCCAAGCCACTTCTATCCAATCGCCATTCTGGCTTGTTTGGCGCAGGCGGGCTTCTGGTTTGAATCGCTTTCGATTACCCACCAAAGCCTCCCATTTGTCCCAATCATCACTCATGGATTTCAATAAGAAAACTTGAACGAGGGCTCCGTTTTCGGTTTGAAACCACAAACGCGCAGGAATCACTTGGGTGTTGTTAGCTACCCAGCAGTCGTTCTCCTGAATGAAGTCACCCAAGTGGCAAACCTGAGAATCGATTATTTGTCTGTTATCGAATACGAGTAAACGGGCAGAGTCTCGGGGTTGAGCCGGAAATAATGCGATACAAGAATTTGGCAGCTCGTAATCAAAGTCGGCTATTCTCAAATCGGGAAACCATGATTTCATGATCGAACCAAGTATTCAGCCATTTGATTTAGAGCCAAAGCGCGATGGCTCCATCGATTCTTGATTTCAGGGCCCAACTGGGCAAAGGTTTGCGTATACGATTCAGGAATAAACAATGGATCGTACCCAAATCCCTTCTCTCCTGACAACTCCCATCCAATCTGCCCGAATACTTTCCCTTCAAAATGTGGATTTTCGGGAGCAAGGCCGACGGTAGCAATGCTGCAATGGAAATGGGCCGACCGGTTCACTGACTCTTTCAGTTCAGCCAATAACTTTGCATTGTTGTAGCCGTGATGGCAGGGTTCTCCCGCATATCGAGCACTGAAGATACCCGGTGCTCCATTCAAAGCATCCACACAGAGACCCGAATCGTCAGCAAAACAAGGCAAACCCGAAAGTTTTGAATAGGCTTCGGCCTTGATACGGGCATTTTCCAAAAATGTCTGTCCGTTTTCCTCGACTTCTACATCGATCCCTACTTCTTCCAAGGAACAGATTTCGGCAAAGGGGGCCAATATCTCTCTGGCCTCTTCCAGTTTGTGCCTGTTATTGGTGGCGAAAAGCCAACGAAGATTAGCCATGATTGGATTTTGGGCGAACCGTGCGCTGTTCAATGCGCTTCTCGTAATCGACGCCCTGAAAAATTCGGTGAACATAAATTCCCGGAACCTGAATCTCATTCGGATGCAATTCACCTGGCTCCAACAGTTCTTCCACCTCTGCGATGGTTATCCTACCGGCCATGGCCATCATCGGATTGAAATTCCGGGCCGTATCTTTAAATACCAAGTTACCATGTTTGTCGCCTTTCCAAGCTTTGACAATAGCAAAATCGGCATCAAAGGCGTATTCCATTAAATAGGTTTTATCCCCAAATACTCGGGTCTCTTTCCCTTCTGACACCTCCGTACCTACTCCGGCAGGAGTATAGAATGCAGGAATTCCTGCACCTGCAGCGCGGCATCGTTCGGCCAACGTTCCTTGAGGAATCAATTCCACTTCCAGTTCACCGCTCAATAGCTGACGTTCAAACTCGGCATTTTCCCCTACGTAGGAACTGACCATTTTGCGCACTTGTCGTTGCTGAAGCATCAACCCAATTCCAAAGTCATCGACTCCAGCATTGTTTGAAATACAAGTGAGTTGGTTAACCCCAGAGGCCACCAACGCACGAATGGAATTCTCAGGAATCCCACACAGACCAAATCCACCGAGCATCAAAGTCATGCCCGATTCAATTCCTTGAATGGCCTTCTCGGCGTTGTTGTATACCTTATTCATTCGTTTCAGATTCTAATACGGCTGACAAGCCACAATCTTGCAAAGCCTCGCAAATGGGCTTAAGGGAGTCAAACGCCCCGTTTTTGACCGCGTATTTTCCTTTCAAGTGCACAAACCAGGCGCATTGTTCTGCTTGCATCGCAGAATGATTGCAGTATTTCACCAAGCATTCAATGACCCATTCAAACGTATTGACGTTATCGTTGTACAAAACTAGAGACCAACCCAATGCGGTGTCTAGCAGTTGGTCCAACTCAGGAGATATTTCTGTGGAGTGATTCATGATTCTTCGATTCTGTGCTTGGGCAAAAACTTCATCTTGCTTTCGGTTCCTTCTTTGAGCCTTTGCATGTTTTTACGGTGCATAAAGATGACCACAAAGGCAATACCCCAAGCAAATCCGTCCAAAACGCCGAAATCGTAACTCAAATATAATCGAAACAAAAACGGCAAACTTGCCGCGGCTAGCATAGATCCCAAAGAAACATATCGCCAAATGAATGCGGCCACCAAGAAGACGCCCAAGGCCGAAGCCGCCACAGCGACATCCAGCGCAATCAACAATCCAAATACCGTTGCTACACCTTTGCCACCTTTGAAACGCGCAAATACGGGAAACAAGTGACCCAAGATGGCCATGGCTCCTAATAGTAAGGTTAAATGAATCCAGGCGCTCGAGACATAGTCCCATCCGGCCTCATATTTCGACAAAAGCAATCGGGCTGAAGCAGCAGCCATATACCCCTTGGTTACGTCCAATGCCAAGACGATGCTCCCCGGTCTATTTCCCAGGGTCCGAAACACATTGGTAGCACCGGCATTGCCACTGCCGTGCTGGCGAACATCTACACCATGAAATGTTTTGCCCCACCAAATGGCGAAGGGCAAGGAACCCAGCAAATAGGCCAACAAACACAACAGCAGCAATGTTTGAATATGCGTATGAATGAATTCCCAAGTCATAAAGCAGGTACAAAAATAAGGAAAACAAAAAGGGCCCACAGCGGGGCCCTTCTGAATTATTCGCAAGTATTGCCTTAAGCGAACGGGAACATATGGCCCCCGTAAATGGCATTCTCACCCAATTCTTCTTCAATGCGAAGCAATTGGTTGTATTTCGCCATGCGATCGCTGCGAGATGCTGAACCCGTTTTGATTTGACCCGAATTCATGGCTACTGCCAAATCAGCAATGGTAGCGTCTTCTGTTTCTCCGCTTCGGTGGCTCATCACATTCGTGTAGCGATTGCGAGTAGCCAGCTGAATGGCGTTCAAGGTTTCGGAAATGGTACCAATCTGGTTTACTTTGATCAGAATGGAATTGGCGATACCCTCATTGATACCGCGCTGCAAGCGATTCACATTGGTCACGAACAAATCGTCACCGACCAATTGAATCTTTGATCCCAATTTTTGGGTCATTTGACTCCAGGCTGTCCAATCGTCTTCTGCGCATCCGTCTTCAATGCTAACAATGGGGTACTTGTTGCACCACTCGGCCCAGTAATTGACCAACTCCTCACCCGTCATAGACTTGTTGTCTGATTTGTGGAAGGTGTAAAGCCCTGTTTCGGGATTGAACATTTCACTGCTAGCCGCATCCATCGCAATGAATACATCGTGACCGGGCTTGTAACCCGCCTTTTCGATGGCTTTCAAAACGACTTCGATGGCCTCTTCGTTGCTTTGAATGTTGGGAGCAAATCCACCTTCGTCACCCACGTTGGTGCTGTAGCCCGATGATTTCAAAACTCCTTTCAAGTGATGGAAGATTTCCACGCCCATTCGCAAACCGTGACTAAAGGTCTCAGCCTTAACCGGCATGACCATAAATTCTTGGAAGTCAATTTTGTTGTCGGCATGTGCACCCCCATTGAGGATATTCATCATGGGCACTGGCAGCGTATTAGCATTCACACCACCGATGTAGCGATACAAGGGCATTCCCAATTCATCAGCAGCAGCTTTGGCGCAAGCCATGCTCACAGCCAAAATGGCATTGGCACCCAAACGGCCTTTGTTTTCAGAGCCGTCCAAATCCAACATGGACTGGTCCAATTCGTTTTGGGCGAATACTTCCATTCCTTCCAAGGCCTCTGAAATCTGATTATTGACGTGGTCAACAGCATTTTGTACACCTTTGCCCAAGTAAACAGATGGGTCTCCATCGCGCAGTTCAACGGCTTCGTGAATACCGGTACTGGCCCCAGATGGCACGGCTGCACGACCAAATCCACCGTCTTCGGTGTAAACTTCAGCTTCTACAGTTGGATTGCCGCGAGAATCCAAAATTTGGCGGGCTTGAATATGGGTTATTTCGCTCATTTTTGATGTTCAGTTATAGATTCAACAAATTGATCAAACAAGTACCAAGAATCATGCGGTCCTGGTGAGGCTTCTGGGTGGTGTTGCACCGAAAAAGCGGGGATGTCTTTGCGAGCAATACCTTCAACGGTGTTGTCGTTCAAGTTGATGTGTGTGAGTTGTATCGTTTCAGCCAAGGCTTCATCGTACTGCACCGCAAATCCATGGTTTTGACTGGTGATTTCGCTTCTGCCAGTGACCAGATTCTTAACCGGATGGTTGCATCCGCGGTGACCATGGTGCATCTTGTAGGTTTTCAAGCCTGATGCCAAGCTCAGCAACTGGTGACCCAAACAAATTCCAAAGGTGGGAATGCCGGCTTTCAGCAACTCGGTGATGCAGTCAATGGCGTAATGCATAGAAGCGGGATCGCCAGGGCCATTCGATATCATGATGCCGTCGGGCTTCCAATCCAAGATTTCAGAGGCCTGAGTTTTGGCCGGGAATACACCCAAATGGCAACCGCGTTCTTCCAAACAACGCATGATGTTCTTTTTGGTTCCAAAATCCAGCAAGGCTACTCGGCGTTGAGCATCGGCCGGACCAGATTCAAAGAAGGCATCTGTACTGACCACAGAGGCCAATTCAAGACCCGACATATCGGGAACAGCACCTAGCTGGCGCAGCAAATCTTCAATGTCATCGGTCTCACTGCTGATGATCGCATTCTTGGCTCCCGTTTCGCGAATATGTCGAACCAATTGACGGGTGTCAATATCCGAAATGCCCACTACCTGATTTTCGGTAAAGTAATCATCCAAACTACGATCACCCATGGCTCGGCTGTAATTGTGGGAGTACTTCTTACAAACCAGCCCCGCAATCATGATTCGGTCGCTTTCTACTTCATCATCCTTGATGCCGTAGTTGCCGATGTGATCGCTCGTCATGACCAAGATTTGGCCGTAGTAAGAAGGGTCTGTAAAAATCTCTTGATAACCGGTCATGCCGGTGTTGAAACAAATTTCTCCGGTTGTCGTACCAATTTTGCCAATGGCATTTCCTTTGAAAACGGTACCGTCTTGTAGAACCAGAAAAGCGGGTGTTAATGGAGTAGTCACTTCAAGGGTTCAAAGTTCATAAAAAAGACCCATAGCACCTTGAAGTGTGGGAAAGTTCGTAAGATTTTTTTGACGCATTGATTTTAGGCCTTAGCCTTCGGGAAGGTCAATGACCACAAGATGCTGGTGAGCAAAATGCCCACGATCACCATCAAGTTGTGAAGGTAGGTAAACCCGATGCTATGGAAATAAGGCTCCAGCAACATTTTGGCCCCAATGAATACGAGTATGAGGGACAATCCATATTGCAGACCATAGAATTTATCCAAGCTATGCCCCAACAGGAAAAACAAGGACCTGAGTCCCATCACTGCCAGAATATTGGAGAAGAAGACCAAATACGGATCGGTGGTAATGCCGAATATGGCAGGAACAGAATCTACGGCAAAAATGACATCGGTCAATTCAATCAACACCAACACCAGGAACAAAGGAGTGAACCAAGTCTTGCCCCCTTCTTTGAATCGAAACAGCACTCCCTCCGGAGTATTTTCAGAGATGGGAAGAACCTTTCGAAGCATTTTGATGATGCGATTTTGACTAGGATCCGAATCAGAGTCCTCCTTTTCGAAAAACAACTTGAACCCGCTGTACAACAAAAGCAGTCCAAAGCCGTAGAGCACGAAATGAAACCGCTGAACCAAGGCCGCCCCGAGGAATACGAACAAACCCCTTAAAAGCACGGCTCCTATCACACCCCAAACCAAAATTTCCTTTTGCTCGTGAGCGCGCACTTTGAAGCTCTGGAATATCAGCAGCATCACAAACAGATTGTCCATGCTCAAGGCATATTCCACCAAGTAACCCGTAAAAAAAGAAGTAGCCGCATAACGTTTGAAACTCTCCAAATTCCCAACCGGGTCGTTGGGACTCAAATCCAAATTGGCGTGGTAAGCCTGATTGTATTTCTGCAGATCCAAAAATGATTGAGCGGCACCTGCTTCTGTCCCCACCTCTGTTTCGACACCGTGCAAATAAGGATGGTATTGCCCAATAAGGAAGGTCGCCACCAAACCCAAGGCAAACCACAGCAGGGTTCTCGTACCGCTCTGTTTTAGGGTCAAGCCCGACTCATTGTTTCGTTTGTTGAACAAGCCCAAGTCGAGTATCAATCCCCCAGATACGACAATTAAAAAGACGAGGCTGACCAAAATCTTATGGCTTTCCATGGGCCCAAAAATAAGCCAATTCCTACTCCTACTGAGAATCTCTGCTTACTTTTGTTTCATGTCTTGGAAGAAAAGCATACTCGTGGCAACTGCCGGTTTATTGACCTTTTGGATCAGCAGTTCCCATCGCCCGGAAGAGGGAATGTTCCCCTTGAATTACTTGAACGAAACAGAATTGAAACAAGCTGGACTTCGGCTCGATGCAGATGACATTTTCAATCCTGAAGCCATTTCTTTGACCAATGCCCTGGTCAATGTCGGCGGATGCACGGGCTCTTTTATTTCCAACCAAGGCTTGATCATCACCAACCACCACTGTGTGTACGGCAGCGTAGCCAAACTGAGCACTCCTGAGCAGAACTATTTGGAAAACGGTTTCATTGCCCAAAGCCATTCGGAGGAATTGCAAGTACCCATTCCCTGCAAAGTGCTGCAGAGCTACGAAGATGTTAGCGATCGAGTTCTTCAAGGATTGGAGTCCAACACCGATCCCATCGTTAGAGCGCAAACCATTCAAGACAACATCAAAGCCATTGCCGAAAAAGACCAGGCCGAGAACCCCGAACTGAAAATTGAGATTTCCGAGATGTTCGTAGGTCGCAGCTATACCCTATTTCGCTACATCTACCTGCAAGATGTGCGCTTGGTCATGGCTCCTCCCCTGACCATAGGCCAATTTGGTGGAGATACCGACAATTGGGAGTGGCCCCGTCACAACGGCGACTTCTCATTGGTTCGTGCCTATGTGGGTCCCGATGGGAAACCTGCACCTTACAGCGAAGACAACATTCCATACACGCCACAAAAATTCCTGAAGATCAACCCATCAGGCACCAAAGAAGGCGATTTCGTTTTCATCATGGGCTATCCTGGAAGAACCTATCGCCATGAAAGTGCGGCTTATTTGGCATTCCAAGAAGACCATCATTTGCCCCGCATTCAGCAAGGATTCAAGTACCAAATTGATGCCATCAAACGTCACACCGAAGGCAATACCGCTGAACAGCTCGCCTTTGCCGGAACAGTTCAGAGCTTGGAAAACACGGAAAAGAACTACAGAGGTAAAATTCAAGGGCTACGCCGAACGGATTTGGTACAGCAACGCATGCAAGAAGAGGGAGCCATGCTGGAATGGTGCAACAAAACCGGCCGTGCCAGTGGTGCGCAAATCATCGAGCAAATTCGCGGCATATGGAATCAGCGTTATTCCCTGGCCCCAGCCTATTACAATTACTTGTTGATGAACCGCCAGTCGACGGTTTTGCGCACGCTCAATCAACTGGCCCAATTGGAATTCAAATCACCCGAATCCTTTCAAGAGGCCGAAACATTGAATTCCATACTGGGATTCTACAACCTGCGCAATGTTTCTCTGGAGCGCGATATGGTCACTCACTTGCTCAAGGCACAAAAAGAAGCCTTCGCCAACCAAAGCACAGGCAAAATCACTGCCGACATTGACGCCTTTATGGCACAGAAATCCCTGCAAGGAGAAAAAAACTTTTTCCAATCAGCATATGTGAGGAGTTTAGCCGCCTCTCCCAAAGGCCTATTAAAGGATCCCTTGTATCTGTTGACTCGATCCATGCTGTTGACATCGGCCGAAATCGCCAACCAGTGGAAAGACCAAGAGACCTTATTGCAGTCTTTGATGCCCCAATACACGCAACTGCGCCTAGAGTTTCAAGAGAGCTTGGGCGGTGACAATCGTTTCATACCCGATGCCAACAGTACACTTCGTTTGACTTATGGCTATGTCAAGGCTTATAGCCCCAACGATGGCGAGGTTCACTACCCCTATACCACCTTGGACGGCATGTTCGAAAAAGCTAATACGAGGCCTGACTACCGTTTGCCCACAGAAACCGCCGATCGTTTGCGCAAAGACAATGTACCGGCTCTTTTCAAAGATCCCAAGACAGGAAAAATTGTTGTGGGCCTATTGTACAACATGGACACAACAGGCGGCAATAGCGGCAGCCCCATTTTGAATGCCGCCGGAGAACTGATCGGCGTCAATTTTGATCGCAGTTTCACGGCTACCATCAACGACTACGCTTGGAATGAACAGTATTCCAGAAGCATTGGCTGCGACATTCGCTATGTCTTGTACGTGTTGAAGTACGTCTCAGAGGCCGATCACATTTTGCAGGAATTGGGAATTCAAATTCCTTAATTCCCAATGTGCCTTTTATCACAGACCGTACCCGACGGTTTGGGGAACTTTGTACCATGAGTTTCTTTAAGAATTTATTCGGATCCAAGCCTAGCGTAAATTTCGCTCAGTTGTTGGAAGAAGGCGCACTTATTTTGGATGTGCGCAGCAGCGGGGAATTCAAAATGGGCCATATACAAGGAGCCAAGAATATTCCCTTGGATCAATTGAACGCCAAGGCCAGATCACTGCCCAAAGGAAAGACCATCATTACTTGTTGCCAATCAGGTCGCCGAAGCGGCATGGCCAAATCATTCTTGGATAGCCACGGCTATACCTGTTACAATGGCGGCGGATGGTCTTATCTACAAAGCAAATTGAAGTAAAATGAAGCAATCCTTTTCTCAAATCGTTTCGGGCAATACCCCTGTTTTGGTAGACTTCTATGCAGAATGGTGTGGCCCTTGCAAAGCCATGGCTCCTATTTTGAACCAAGTCAAAAGCCAGGTAGGCGAAAAAGCCAAAATCGTAAAGATTGACGTAGATAAAAACCCTCGTATGGCCCAACAATTCAATGTCACGGGGGTACCCACCCTCGCCATCTTCAAAGAAGGCAAAATACTCTGGAGACAAAGCGGCATTATCGATGCGCGAACTCTGTCGAGCAAACTCTTGAATTTGGCTTAATGCACTTCGCTATTAGGCATAAAAAAAGCCCCGCTAAGCGGGGCTTTTTTTATAGGTATTCTTATTTCTTAAGCCTCTTCGGTACCAGCCTCATCAGCAGACTCTTCTGAGCTTGCTTCAGGAGTGGTCTCTTCTGCAGATGCTTCAGCTACAGATTCTTCAGCTACAGCTTCTTCAACTACAGCTTCAGGGGCTTCCTCAACGGCTACCACTTCCTCAACAGCAGCAGGAGATTCTGCAGCAGGCTTGCTGCTAGCGCCAGAACGGCGGCTGCGGCGAGTGCTAGACTTCTTCTCTTCTTTGACACCGAAGCCTTCGAAAAACTCATTAAAATCTACCAACTCAATCATGGCCATTTCGGCGTTGTCACCAGCACGGTTACCGGTTTTCAAGATACGGGTGTATCCGCCGGGACGATTGGCTACCTTCTCACCTACTACAGTGAACAATTCGCGAGTAGCGTCTTTGTCACGTAGGTAAGAGAATACAGTACGGTAGTTGTGAGTGCTGGCATCTTTACTGCGTGTGATGAGAGGCTCAACAAACACGCGCAAGCTCTTGGCCTTGGCCACCGTAGTGATGATGCGCTTATGCTTAATCAAAGAAGACGCCATATTGCTCATCATCGCCTTGCGATGTGAGGACGTGCGACCCAAGTGATTATTCTTTTTTCCGTGTCTCATGATCTATTAATCGTCGTTCAGGTTGTATTTCGCTACATCCATTCCAAAGTGCAATCCTTTGTCACGGACAAACTCTTCCAATTCAGACAAGGACTTCTTACCGAAGTTTCTAAACTTCAACAAGTCATCAATGTGGTAGTTCACCAACTCACCCAAGGTCTTGATCTCAGCGGCCTTTAAGCAGTTGTAAGCGCGAACTGACAAATCCAGATCAGCTAAGGGAGTTTTCAAAACCTTGCGCATTTGCAAGAAACTTTCGTCAACTTCTTCTACAGCTTTGCTTGCTTTGGTTTCAGGCATGATGTTCTCATCGCTGAACAACACAAAGTGCTGGATCAAAATTTTAGCCGCTTCTTTCAAAGCCTCCTCAGGATGAATGCTACCATCGGTGCTTACTTCCAAAATAAGCTTTTCGTAGTCTGTACGCTGCTCAACACGGAAGTCCTCAACTTGGTACTTTACGTTGCGAATGGGAGTAAAGATAGAATCAATAGCCACCATTCCGATGGTAGCATCTTTTGATTTGTTCTCTTCAGCGGGCACATAACCACGTCCCTTACCAACAGTAATTTCCAATTCCAAATTCGTGGTAGGCTCCATGTGACACAACACCAACTCAGGATTCAAAATATTGAATGCGTTGGTGTAGCGACCAATGTCACCGGCCAAAAACTGGTCTTTACCTTTCAAGGAAATGAAGATCTTTTCGTTGTCTTCTGCTGACTCGTTGGCTTTGAAACGAACTTGTTTCAAATTCAATACGATTTCAACCACATCTTCTACCACTCCTTTGATTGTGCTAAACTCATGGTCTGCGCCCTGAATTTTCACAGAAGTAATGGCATGACCCTCCAAAGAACTAAGGAGGATACGACGCATGGCGTTTCCGATGGTTACACCGTAGCCTTTTTCCAACGGAGAGAATTCAAATACTCCGTTAAAATCAGTGGCCTTGTGCATAACCACTTTATTCGGTTTCTGAAATGGAATAACACCCATGTCTGTTTTTTCTTTAATTATTTACTGTACAATTCAACAATCAACTGCTCCTTGATATTCTCAGGAATGTCGCTGCGCTCAGGATAGGAAACAAAAGTTCCGCTCAATGAACTGCCATCCCACTGGATCCAGCTGAATTTGGTATTCGTAGCGCTAACGTTGTTAGCGATAACTTCCATAGTTTGGGAACGCTCACGAACCGCAACCACGTCACCAGGCTTCAACTGGTAGCTAGGAATGTTTACCACTCCACCGTTTACGGTAATGTGACGGTGAGAAACCAACTGACGAGCAGCACGACGAGTAGGAGCGATTCCCATGCGGTATACTGTATTGTCCAAACGGGCTTCCAAGAACTTCAACAAGTTCTCACCGGTAACACCCTTCTTCGCAGCAGCGCGTTTGAAGGTGTTGCGGAACTGCTTCTCCAATACTCCATACGTGTATTTGGCCTTTTGCTTTTCGGCCAACTGGATTGCATATTCGCTTTGCTTGGGTCTTCTTCTGGAATTGCCGTGCTGACCTGGACCGTACATTTTGCGTTCCAAAGCCTTGTCGCGTCCGAAAATCGCTTCACGGAAACGACGGGCAACTTTCGATTTAGGGCCTGTATATCTTGCCATTTCTTTTTATTTCAAAAATTAAACTCTTCTACGCTTAGGAGGACGACATCCGTTGTGAGGAAGTGGAGTAGTGTCCGTAATGGTTAACACTTCCAACCCAACAGTTTGCAAATTGCGGATGGCGCTATCGCGACCGGAACCAGGTCCTTTCACGAACACGTCAACTTTGCGGAGACCAGAGTCGAAGGCTGTTTTGCCACAATCCAAAACGGCTACTTGAGCGGCGTATGGAGTGTTTTTCTTAGAACCGCGGAAACCCATCTTTCCAGCTGAAGACCATGAAATAACCTGGCCTTCGGTGTTGGTGACCGAAATGATGATGTTGTTGAAGGTAGCGCGGATGTGCACTTGACCGTGCGGATCTACCTTAACTTTTCTCTTTTGTACTTTTTTCTGATTAGCCATGATAAGCTTATGCTAATTATTTAGTAGCCTTCTTTTTACCTGCAACTGTCTTTCTCTTACCCTTACGAGTACGAGCGTTCGTACGGGTTTTCTGACCACGCAGAGGTAGACCTTTACGATGACGCTGACCGCGGTAGCAACCGATATCCATCAATCGCTTGATGTTCAATTGTACCTCAGAGCGCAATTCACCTTCGGTTTTCAGGTTTTCCTGAATATAACCACGAATGGCCGCCAAATCATCGTCGTTCCATTCGTTTACTTTTTTGTCCTGCGAAATTCCGCAATTATCCAGAATGTTGGCAGCGGTGCTCCGGCCTATGCCGAAGATGTAGGTCAAACCAATGACACCACGCTTATTCTTAGGGAGATCAATACCTGCTATACGGGCCATGTGTATCTATTATCCTTGTCTTTGTTTGAATTTGGGATTCTTCTTGTTAATCACGTACACCTTACCCTTGCGGCGTACGATTTTGCAGTCTACACTGCGCTTTTTAACGGCGGTTCTAACTTTCATAGTTGCTTATTTGTATCGGTAACAAATTCTACCTCTGGTCAAATCATATGGGGACATCTCGACAGAAACCTTATCACCAGGTAGGATACGTATGTAGTGCATACGCATTTTGCCAGAAATGGTCGCGATGATCTCGTGTCCGTTCTTCAAACGAACTCGGAACATGGCGTTGGAAAGAGCTTCTGTGATTTCTCCGTCCTGTTTTATGGCGTCCTGCTTGGGCATGTGAAAAGGGCTGCGAAATTATGTATAAATCTTTTAAAAATCAACTTGGCTATAGGCGTTGGTCATGCGTCCTTTCAACTTACCACCACCACTCATCAAACCATCGTACTTACGCATGGTCAAGTAACTGTCGATTTGCTGCAAGGTATCCAAAACGACACCCACCAAAATCAACAAACTTGTTCCTCCGTAGAACTGTGAAAACTCCTGGTTCACACCCAACTGCTGAGCAAAAACCGGCAAAATAGCCACGATGGCAATCAACACAGCACCGGGGAAAGTGATGCGTGAGATAACACCGTCAATGAAATTTGCTGTTTGCTTACCAGGTTTGATACCGGGGATGAAACCATTGTTTCTTTTCATGTCATCAGCCATTTGTACAGGGTTAAAAATGATAGCCGTGTAGAAATAGGTAAAGACAACAATCAAGAATACCAACAAGGCATTGTGACCAAAACCATTGGGGTTCATAATGCTAATCAACCAGCCAGGTGCACCTGAATCGCCATAGAAACTACCAATAGTAGCAGGCAAGAACAGAATAGCCTGAGCAAAGATGATGGGCATAACTCCAGCGGCCAAAATTTTGATGGGCAAGTATTGACGGGCACCCCCGTATTGACGGTTACCCACTACTCTCTTAGCGTAGTTAATCGTGATTTTCCGCGTACCCTGAGTTAAGAGGATAACACCCAAAACAACCATAAACCAAATCACCATCTCGATCAAGAACAAAATAGGACCACTACCAAAGGCTTTGAAAGCAAATTCACTCACCAAAGCTGCTGGCATGCGGGCAATGATACCCACCATGATCAACAAACTGATACCGTTGCCCAACCCTCTATCGGTGATGCGCTCACCCAACCACATGGTAAACATGGTACCTGCAGTCAACAAAATGACGTTGGTGATCATGAACATGGATTGGCTCATTACATCAGGACGGAAGTTGTACAACAAGGCTTGTGCGTTGCCTGGAGTGTTGGCAATGTTGCTCAAGTAACCAATGGCCTGAACAGCAGTGAATGCGATGGTCAACAAACGTGTGTACTGATTGATCTTACGGCGTCCTTCCTCTCCCTCTTTCTGCAAACGCTGAAAGGCGGGAATAGCGATCGACACCAACTGCATCAAAATAGAGGCAGAAATGTAAGGCATTATACCCAGTGCAAAGATGGCACCACGGGCAAATGCTCCACCAGCGAACGTATTGATCAGGCCGAGAATGTTGTTCTTCGTTTGGTTGTTCAAGCCCACCAACTCTTCCGAGTCAATACCGGGAAGGATGATGAATGAACCCAAGCGATAAACTAGCAAAAGCAGCATCGTGTACACGATGCGCTTTCGCAATTCTTCGATTGCCCAGATGTGCTTCAGGGTTTCAATCAGTTTCTTCATGTTTGTTATGCAATTACATGAACACTACCGCCAGCCTTTTCAATGGCTTCACGAGCAGTTTCAGAAAACTTATTGGCGTGAACTTCTACGGCAGCTTTCACTTCACCGCGTCCCAACACTTTGAACAATTCTTTCTTGCCTATCAAGTGCTTGGAAACCAAAACTTCACGATCAATTTTAGTGACTTTCAATTCATCGGCCAATTGCTGAATGATGTCCAAATTAATGGCAGCATATTCAACACGGTTGATGTTTTTAAATCCGCCTTTGGGGACACGACGCTGCAAAGGCATTTGTCCACCTTCAAAACCAATTTTACGGCTGTAACCGGTTCGGCTTTGTTGGCCTTTGTGACCTTTGGTTGATGTTCCACCTCGGCCAGAACCTTGTCCACGACCAATTCGCTTGGATTTTTTAACCGATCCTTCTGCAGGTTTAAGATTGCTAAGATTCATGGCTTCTTTTAATCGACGTTTTCTACTTTCAACAGATGACTCACGGTGCGAATCATACCCTCAACCTGAGGATTCAATTCCACCACACGGCTGGCATTCATTTTGCGAATTCCAAGAGCAACCAAAGTTGCTTTCTGGTTCTTCGCGTATCCTATACCGCTTTTGATTTGGGTGATTTTAACCTTGCTCATGAGATTATCCGTTAAATACTTTGCTGAGACTGATGCCGCGCAAATGAGCGACACTATGAGGATCTTTCATGCTCGTCAATGCATCAAATGTAGCTTTTACTACGTTGTGAGGGTTTGACGATCCTTTTGACTTTGCCAATACATCGGTAATACCAGCGCTCTCCAAGACGGCGCGCATTGCACCACCTGCGATAACACCTGTACCCGAAGCTGCGGGTTTCAAAAACACGCGGCCTCCACCGAACTTACCAGCTTGTTCATGGGGAACGGTTCCATTCAACACGGGAACTTTGATCAAGTTCTTCTTGGCATCTTCGATACCCTTGTTGATGGCGTCAATAACTTCGTTCGACTTACCCAAACCATGACCAACGGTTCCTTGACCATCACCCACTACTACTAAAGCAGTGAAATTGAAGGTACGACCGCCTTTGGTCACTTTGGCTACACGGTTGATGTTTACAACCTTTTCGGTCAAGGTCAACTCGGCAGGACGAACTCGAATAATATTCTTGTTTGACATTTATAATTCAGTTTAGAATTTCAAGCCTCCTTCGCGTGCCGCGTCGGCAAGGCTTTTCACACGACCGTGGTAGAGGTATCCACCGCGATCAAAAACAACACTAGTAATACCAGCCTCAGTTGCAACTGCAGCAATTTTCTTGCCTACCAATGCAGACTTAGCCACTTTGGTATCTTTTACAGCAGCAATATCAGCCATACGGCTAGAAGCACTTGCCAAGGTTACACCTGTGCTATCATCAATGATTTGAGCATAGATATCCTTGTTGCTTCGAAATACACTCAAGCGGGGGCGTACAGCCGTTCCGGTGATGCGACCGCGAATGCGGCTGCGAATTTTACTGCGTCTTTGAACTTTAGTTTTAGCCATGACTGTAGATTATTATTTACCGGCTGACTTACCAGCTTTTCTGCGTACAACTTCTCCAGCAAATCGAATACCCTTACCCTTGTATGGCTCTGGCTTGCGGAATGAACGAATTTTAGCGGCTACCTGACCCAAAAGTTGCTTATCAGCACACTCCATGGTGATGTTGGGGTTTTTACCCTTTACCATCTCAGTAGTCACAGTGATTTCAGAAGGTATTTGCATAACAATCTTGTGAGAATAACCTACAACGAATTCCACCAAGTTGCCTTGGTTTGAAACCTTGTAACCTACACCAACAAGCTCTTGAATTACCTTGTGGCCTGTGCTAACGCCAACTACCATGTTGTTAATGATAGAGCGATACAGACCATGGAGCGCTTTGTGCTCTTTGCTGTCGCTTGGGCGATTGACTGTCAGAACCCCTTCAGCCTGAGCAATTTCAAATTCAGGACGAATGAATTCAGACACTTCTCCTTTTGGACCCTTAGCGGTCACCACACCAGCAGAAACCGTTACGGTTACGCCGGCAGGAATGCTAATGGGTGCTTTTCCGATACGTGACATATTCTTTTTGTTTTTTGATTAAGCTACGAAGCACAAAATTTCACCACCTACACCATGCTGACGTGCTTCTTTGTCAGTCATAACGCCTTTGGATGTGGTTACAATAGCAATACCCAAACCGTTCAACACGCGGGGTACTGCATTAGCGGCTGAATACTTGCGCAAACCAGGAGTAGAAACACGCTTCAAAGAAGTAATGGCACTCTGTTTGGTTTGAGCGTTGTATTTCAACGCGATTTTGATGACACCTTGGTTGTTGGCAGTAGGCTCAAATTTGTATTTGAGGATATAGCCTTTCTCGTACAACACACGAGTCATTTCCTTCTTGAGATTGCTAGCAGGGATCTCGACAACACGGTGGTTGGCTTTAATCGCGTTGCGCAATCGGGTAAGGTAATCTGAAATAGGATCAGTCATGTTAATAGTCTTAAATTACCAGCTAGATTTGGTTACACCAGGGATTTTACCATCGCTGGCCAATTGACGGAACTGGTTCCGGCAAATGCCAAACGTACGCATGTATCCACGGGGACGACCCGTGATTTTGCAACGGTTGCGCAAACGCACAGGAGATGCGTTGCGGGGCAGTTTCTGCAGGGCATCATAATCACCTTCTGCTTTCAACTGGGCGCGCTTCTCGGCGTAACGGGCTACCATAGCTTCCCGCTTGCGCTGCCGTGCCTTTATTGATTCTCTTGCCATTTTAGGTTATTTGCTTTTAAAGGGGAATCCCATCAATTTCAACATTTCCAAACTCTCTTCGTCCGTTTTAGCCGTAGTAACGATGGTAATGTCCATACCGTTAATGCGGTTAACCTTGTCGATGTCGATTTCGGGGAAAATGATCTGTTCGGTGATGCCCATGGTGAAGTTACCGCGGCCATCAAACCCTTTGGGCTCCAAACCTTGGAAATCACGAACACGGGGCAAAGAAATGGTGATCAAACGATCCAAGAACTCATACATGCGCTCTTTACGCAATGTTACACGAGCTCCGATGGGCATCATTTCACGAAGTTTGAAGTTAGAAATTGCCTTCTTAGAGATCGTAGGTTGAGCCTTTTGACCAGAAATTTTGGACATCTCTTCTACTGCCTGATCAACCAATTTCTTGTCGTTCACAGCAGCACCTACACCTTGGTTCAAAACCACCTTGGTGATTTTGGGGATCTCCATCACGTTGCCATATGCAAACTTCTCTTGCATACCCTTGACAACTACTTCGTTGTATTTGTTTCTTAATCTAGGAGCGTAGCTCATCTTCGTGATTATTTAATGAACTCACCAGTGGCTTTTGCAAAGCGCTGGATTTTTCCATTTTCGTTCAACTTACGACCCACCTTAGTCTCCTTACCTCCAACTACGAGTTGAAGATTGGACAAATGGATGGGAGCTTCAATCTTCTCAATGCGACCTTGTGTATTCTGAGCATTGGGTTTAAAATGCTTGGTAACCAGGTTGAGACCTTCTACCACGGCGCGGTTCTCGGAGGGGATTACACGCAAAACTTTTCCAGATTTGCCTTTGTCATTGCCAGCAATGGCTTTAACCGTATCTCCCTTTTTAATGTGCAACTTGTTTGCCATGATTTACAATACTTCAGGTGCTAATGATACAATTTTCATAAACTGCTTGTCGCGCAACTCACGGGCTACGGGGCCGAAAATACGGGTTCCGCGTGGCTCGTCGTTGGTATTCAACAATACACAGCTATTTTCATCAAAACGAATGTAAGATCCATCGGGACGACGTACCTCTTTTTTGGTGCGTACCACGACGGCCTTAGATACCGTCCCTTTTTTCATATTGCCACCAGGGATAGAGTGCTTCACACTCACGACAATCTTGTCTCCCACAGAGGCGTAGCGACGGCCGGTACCACCCAGCACACGGATGCACAATACTTCTTTGGCACCGCTGTTATCAGCTACTCTCAGTCTGCTTTCTTGTTGTACCATCTTATTTCGCTTTTTCGATTACTTCAACCAATCTCCAACGCTTGTTTTTAGACAAGGGACGGGTCTCCATGATTTTAACAATATCATTGGCTCCGCAAGTATTGGTCTCGTCGTGAGCCGTGAATTTCTTCGTCTTCTTGAAGTACTTGCCGTATTTGGGGTGCTTTACGTTGCGCACGACAGACACGACAATGGTCTTGTCCATTTTGGCGCTGGTCACCGTGCCGATGATTTCTTTTCTGGCGTTTCTAACAGTTTCCATTAGTTTTCTTCACTCATTTGTTTCAAATAAGCCTGGGCTTCGGCTTCGGCGCGGCGCGCGTTCAACTCCGTAAGCATACGGGCAATAGTTTTGCGGGTTTCCCCCAAGGTGTGAGGCTGATCGAGCTGAGTGACAGCGTGTTGGAACTTCATCTTTTGAAGGCGAACAACTTCTGCCTTGTAGCGCTCTACCAATTCCTTGTTAGGCAATGCTTTGATTTCTGACATTTTCATGGTTTAATCCTCCTCTACATAATCGGGACGTACGACAAACTTGCAAGCTACAGGCAGTTTCTGAGCAGCCAAGCGAATTCCTTCTTTGGCGATTTCTTCAGACACACCTCCAACTTCAAACATGATGGTTCCTGGCTTGATACAGGCTACCCAGTATTCGGGAGCACCCTTACCCTTACCCATTCGCACTTCAGCAGGCTTCTTGGTTACGGGCTTATCGGGGAAAATACGAATCCAGACCTGTCCTTCACGCTTCATGTAACGAGTCAAGGCAATACGAGCCGCCTCAATTTGGCGAGCTGTAATCCAAGCGGGTTCCATGGACTTCAAACCGAAGCTTCCAAACACCACGCGGTGACCGCGGGTAGCAAGACCTTTAACACGGCCTTTTTGTTGCTTTCTGAATTTTGTTCTTTTTGGGCTAAGCATGGTTATATTCCTTAAGCGTTGCGACGATTGTTACGACGATCACCACCGCGATCGTTGCGACGATCATTGCGGTCATTGCGACGATCACCACGGGGACCAGAGTTGCGGCGTTCGGTTTCAGCCTGAGGGGCCAAATCAACCTTGCCATAAATTTCACCTTTGCAAATCCATACCTTGATTCCGATTTTACCGTATACGGTTTGGGCTTCAACCAAAGCGTAATCGATGTTAGAACGCAGGGTATGCAAAGGAGTACGACCGTCTTTGTACATTTCTGAACGTGCGATCTCACCTCCATTCAAACGACCGCTGATGCGAACTTTGATACCATCAGCACCCATTTTCATGGTGTTCATGATAGCGTTCTTAACGGCACGCTTGTATGAGAAACGGTTCTCGATTTGCTGGGCAATGTTCTCTCCTACCAACTGAGCATCCAATTCAGGGCGCTTGATTTCGCTGATATTGATTTGAACGTCTTTACCCGTGATTTTCTTGATTTCTTCGCGAATAGCATCAACTTCTGAGCCACCTTTACCGATTACAATACCTGGACGGGCAGTGTGGATGGTCAAGGTAATGCGCTTCAAAGTGCGCTCGATTACCACCTTGGCAATTCCACCTTTGGGAATGCGCACACGGAGGTATTTGCGGATCTTCTCATCTTCGCTCAGCTTATCGCCGTAGTTCTTTCCACCATACCAGTTGGAATCCCATCCGCGAATGATGCCAAGACGTAGTCCGATTGGGTTAACTTTTTGTCCCATGGTTTATGCTTCGCTTTCGTTTTTAGAGTTTTTCAGACTATCAATCACAATGGTTACGTGATTGCTACGTTTCTTCTGGCGGTAGCCACGACCCTGAGGAGCCGTACGCAAACGCTTCATAGCCAAACCTCCGTCAACCATGATGGTCTTCACGTACAGTTCGCTATCCTCGATGCGCTCATCGCCGTTCATTTGTCCCCAGTTCGCGATTCCGCTCTTGATCAATTTGCTCAAGTAGATGGCGTAGGTGGGCTTTGGGTTCCACTGAAGGATGTTCAAGGCCTTTTCAACGCGTTGACCGCGCACCATGTCTGCTACCAAACGCATTTTGCGTGGTGACAACGGACAGTTTCTCAAAATTGCTTTTGCTTCCATCTCTCTTACTTGTTGTGACCTTTAAATGTACGGGTAGGTGCAAACTCGCCTAGCTTGTGGCCAACCATGTTTTCCGTTACGTACACGGGGATGAATTTGTTTCCGTTGTGGACTGCGAAGGTGTGACCTACGAAGTCAGGAAGGATCAAACTTGCGCGTGACCATGTCTTTACAACGCTTTTCTTATTAGCCTCGTTCAAAGCATCAACTTTTTTCATCAATTTGATGCTAACGAAAGGCCCTTTTTTAATGGATCTTGCCATGTTGAATCAATCTTAGTATTATTTGTTGCGCTTTGATTTTCTGCGTTCGATGATCATCTTGGAACTTGCTTTGTTCACATCGCGCGTTTTCTGACCCTGTGAATAGATCAAATTGCGTGAACGTGGCTGTCCACCTTTGTTGCGGCCTTCGCCGCCACCCATAGGGTGATCGACAGGGTTCATCGCAGAAGGACGGGTGCGAGGACGACGTCCCAACCAGCGCTTACGGCCTGCTTTACCCAAAACAACTTGGCTATGCTCACCATTAGAAACTGATCCAACTGTAGCCTGACCAGCAGAAAGAACCATGCGGCTTTCACCTGAAGGCAACTTGATGACCGCATATTTACCTTCACGAGCCATCAATTGAGCGTAAGAACCTGCACTACGGCAGATCTTAGCACCCTGACCAGGCTGCATTTCGATATTGTGGATCAAGGTACCCAAGGGAATCTCAATCATAGGAAGAGAATTGCCAACCTCAGGAGATACTCCAGAACCTTGCTCAATTTTCTGACCTACTTGTATGCCATTAGGAGCGATGATGTAACGCTTTTCACCACCTTCAAATTCCACCAAAGCGATGAAAGCTGTGCGGTTAGGATCGTATTCAACAGTTTGAACCGTTCCGGCTACACCATGGTTATCGCGCTTGAAATCGATGATACGATAACGGCGCTTGTGGCCACCACCCATGTAACGCATGGTAGTGCGACCTTGATTGTTACGACCGCCCGATTTCTTGATCGGGGCCAACAACGACTTTTCAGGAGTCGAAGTGGTAATCTCAGTGAACGTGTTCGCTACGCGAAAACGCTGACCGGGAGTAGTTGGTTTAAGACGACGTACTGCCATGATTAGATATTTTCGTAAAAGTCAATAGAATGTCCCTCTTTGAGGGTGATGATGGCCTTCTTATACTTATTAGTATAACCCGAGATTTGGCCTGAGCGACGATTTCTCTTCGCTTTACCCCGTACGATCATGGTGTTCACTGATTCAACCTCTACCGAATAGAAAGATTCGACAGCAGACTTGATTTCGTCTTTGCTGGCCTTATGGTCAACAACGAAACCAACCTGACCGCGCTTATCCATGATAGCAGTCATTTTCTCAGTGATCAACGGCTTCTTGAGTATCATTTTGCGTGTGTCTCCTGAATTTTTGCAATAGAACTTTCAGTCAAAATCAAATGAGACGCTTTCATGACTTCGTAGGTATTGATGTTACCTGCAGTCATAACCACGTTACCCATGATGTTGCGACCTGAAAGGAAAACGTTCTTGTCCATATCAGCGGTGACGAACAGGCTGCGGCCGTTTACATTCAACGCTTTCAACATAGTGGCGAATTCGCTGGTCTTAGGAGCTGACATCTGAAGATCTTCAACCACAACAATCTGTTGGTTTTGAGCTTTGTATGACAGCGCTGACAAACGAGCCAAACGCTTCAATTTTTTATTCAATTTGAAGGAATAGTCACGAGGACGGGGACCGTGAATACGGGCACCACCCACATAAATACCGCTCTTCAAAGAACCGTGACGAGCTCCACCAGTACCCTTTTGACGGAATACCTTGCGAGTTGAACGGTTAATCTCTGTACGATCTTTGGTCTTGTGAGTGCCTTGACGCTGGTTGGCCAAGAACTGCTTCACATCCAAGTAGATGGCGTGGTCGTTGGGCTGAATGCCAAAGACATCGGCTGACAACTGGACACTGCGTCCGGTTTCTGCACCTTTTTGATTCAAAACTTTAACTTCCATGCTATTACTTTTCAATGATTACAGTTGAGCCATTATGACCTGGTACTGAACCTTTCAATACGACCAAATTGCGATCAGCATCAATTTTCAATACTTGCAAGTTGAAAGACTTCACACGCTCACCACCAGTGCGGCCAGCCATGCGAGTACCTTTAAATACGCGTCCAGGGAAAGAACATGCACCGATTGAACCGGGAGCACGCAAACGGTTGTGCTGACCATGAGTAGCTTCACCCACACCAGAGAAACCGTGGCGCTTTACAACACCTTGGAAACCCTTACCTTTAGACGTACCTACAACATCAACATACTCGCCGAGTTCGAAAATGCTCACGTCCAGAGTGTCGCCCAAATTTACAGACATATCGCTATCACGGAATTCAACAGTCTTGCGCTTGGCGCTAGACTTGGCTTTCGCCATGTGACCCATTTCAGCAGCTACGCTGTGCTTTTCTTTCTTATCGCCCCAAGCCAACTGAATAGCTTTGTAGCCATCCTTGTCTGAGGTTTTGATTTGTGATACCACGCAAGGACCCGCTTCGATGACGGTGCAAGCTACACGCTTACCATTGTCATCAAACATGCTGGTCATGCCCAGTTTTTTTCCTATCAAGCCGTCCATGTTCCTTACAGTTTAATTTCTACTTCAACCCCGCTGGGCAATTCAATTTTCATCAAAGCATCTACGGTCTTAGTAGAACCATTGTAGATGTCAATCAAGCGCTGGTAAGTACAATACTGGAACTGCTCTCTCGCTTTTTTATTCACGTGAGGCGAACGCAACACAGTGAAAATCTTTTTACGAGTTGGCAGAGGCACAGGTCCACTTACGACTACACCAGTTGTGCGTACCGCTTTCACGATCTTCTCTGCAGATTTATCCAACAGAGTGTGATCGAAAGACTTAAGTTTAATTCTTATTTTCTGGCTAACCATTGTTCTAATTTTAAGCGTTGGCTTTTTTGATGACTTCTTCAGACACGTTGCGAGGAGCTTCAGAGAAGTTGTTGAACTCCATTGAAGAAGTAGCGCGTCCAGAGGTGATAGTACGCAACTGAGTTACATAACCAAACATCTCGCTCAGGGGAACCAAGGCCTTAACAACCTGGGCACCAGCGCGCTCATCAATACCTTGCAACTGACCGCGACGGCGGTTCAAGTCACCCATTACATCACCTGTAGATTCAGCAGGTGTTACTACTTCCAACTTCATGATGGGCTCGAGCAACACAGGGTTACACTTACGAGCAGCCTCCTTGAAGCCCAATTTACCGGCCAATTCAAAAGACAGAGAATCAGAGTCAACGGGGTGGAAAGAACCGTCAAACAAACGCACTTTCACACGCTCGATTTGATAACCGGCCAATACACCATTTGACAAAGCTGATTTGAAACCTTTTTCTACCGCGGGGATGTATTCCTTAGGAATAGAACCACCTACGATTTCATTGACGAACTGCAAATCACCTTCGAAGTCTGCATCAGCAGGTCCAAGTTCGAATTGAATATCGGCAAACTTACCACGACCACCAGTCTGTTTCTTGTAGGTTTCGCGGTGAGTAGTTTTTGTCGTGATAGCTTCTTTGTATGAAACCTGAGGCGCACCTTGGTTGCATTCAACCTTGAATTCACGCTTCAAGCGATCCACGATGATATCCAAGTGCAACTCACCCATACCACTGATTACGGTCTGACCCGTTTCTTCGTCGGTGTGAACTTTGAAGGTAGGATCTTCTTCTGCCAACTTGGCCAAAGCGTTACCCAACTTGTCAGAGTCAGCCTGAGTCTTAGGCTCAATGGCCAAACCGATCACAGGATCAGGGAACACCATTGATTCCAAAATCACAGGGTTTTTCTCGTGGCAAAGTGTATCTCCTGTACGAATGTCTTTGAAACCCACTGCAGCTCCAATGTCACCGGCTCCCAAAAACTCAATGGGGTTCTGTTTATTGGCGTGCATTTGGAAAATGCGAGAAATACGCTCCTTGTTTCCAGTACGCATGTTCAAAACGTATGAACCGGCATCCAACTTACCAGAGTAAGCGCGAATGAAGCACAAACGACCTACGAAAGGATCAGTTGCAATTTTGAAAGCCAAAGCTGCAAAAGGCTCGTCGTAGCTAGGTTTACGGAACACTTCAGCATCGGTTTTAGGATCAGTACCCTTGATATCGTCTACATCCAAAGGAGAAGGCATCAATTCCATCACCATGTCCAACATGGTCTGAACACCTTTGTTCTTGAAAGAAGAACCGCACATCATGGGAACCAACTTCAATTCAATGGTAGCCTGACGCAAAGCATCCAAGATTTCACGCTCGGTAATGCTAGCAGGATCTTCGAAGAATTTCTCCATCAAAGAGTCGTCGTATTCAGAAACGGCTTCCAACAAGTTTTCGCGCCACTGAGTAGCTTCGTCAACCATGTCAGCAGGGATGTCAATAACCTCGTAAGTCATTCCCTGATCAGCTTCGTTCCAAATCATTCCGCGGAAGTTGATCAAATCAACTACTCCTTTGAAATTATCTTCAGCACCGATGGGCAACTGCAAGGGAACTGCCTTGCTACCCAACATGTCTTTTACTTGTTTAACTACGTTCAAGAAGTCAGCACCGCTGCGGTCCATCTTGTTGACGAATCCGATGCGGGGAACTTTGTAGTTGTCGGCCAAACGCCAGTTGGTCTCCGATTGAGGCTCAACACCGTCAACAGAAGAGAACAAGAACACCAAGCCGTCCAATACACGCAAAGAGCGGTTTACCTCTACGGTAAAGTCTACGTGACCAGGGGTGTCAATGATGTTGATGTGGTACTTCTCACCGCGGTAGTTCCAATTTACAGTGGTAGCGGCTGAAGTGATGGTGATACCGCGCTCCTGCTCCTGGGCCATCCAGTCCATGGTAGCAGCACCGTCGTGTACCTCACCGATTTTATGGTTTACACCGGCGTAATACAAAATACGCTCAGTGGTGGTAGTCTTACCGGCATCAATGTGCGCGGCAATACCAATGTTTCTCGTGAATTTAAGAT
This sequence comes from Bacteroidota bacterium, assembly GCA_027621365.1. Lineage (GTDB taxonomy): Bacteria > Bacteroidota > Bacteroidia > NS11-12g > UBA955 > JALRLA01. Next base: position 115,530 of record JAQCBH010000001.1, read on the forward strand.
CGCGTGACATGAATTTCGATTCTGGGCTTAAGCTCTAAAGTGGGAGAATGCTTTGTTGGCTTCGGCCATTTTGTGGGTGTCTTCTTTCTTCTTAACCGCTGCACCTTCACTTTTAGAAGCTGCTACGATTTCGCCGGCCAATTTCTCAGCCATGCTCTTTTCGTTGCGCTTGCGAGCGTACCCTACCATCCATTTGATACCTACTGCCAAACGGCGACGGGGAGGAACTTCAGTGGGGATTTGGAAAGTAGCACCGCCCACACGACGAGCTTTAACTTCCACTGAAGGCATAACGTTGTTCAACGCCTTTTTCCAGGTTTCCAAACCAGACTCATCAGAAACTTTCTTCTCAACGATATCCAATGCATCGTAGAAGATGGTCAATGCTGTAGACTTCTTACCATCGTACATCATACCGTTTACAAAACGGGTTACCATCGTTTCGTTGAACTTAGGATCGGGCAGAAGTATGCGTTTTTTCGCGCGCGTCTTTCTCATGTCTTACTATTTTAGGCTTTCTTAGGCTTTTTGGTTCCGTACTTACTGCGGCGCTGGTTGCGTCCTTCTACACCGGCAGTATCCAGTGCACCGCGTACGATGTGATAACGAACACCAGGAAGGTCTTTAACACGACCACCACGCACCAACACGATGCTGTGCTCTTGCAAGTTGTGACCCTCACCAGGTATATAAGCGTTGACCTCTTTACCATTGGTCAAACGCACACGCGCTACTTTGCGCAATGCTGAGTTCGGTTTCTTCGGCGTAGTAGTGTAAACACGCGTACAAACACCTCTTCTCTGAGGACAAGAATCCAGTGCAGGAGACTTACTCTTATCGATGATCTCCGTCCGTCCTTTTCTAATCAGTTGTTGTATGGTAGGCATATAGTTCTCCCAAAAAGGACGGCAAAAGTACGCCGATTATTTCGCAATATCAACAGGTTCCTGAAATTTTTCATCCAATTTCCAAGCGCCCGTGGCACTTGGGTTTGCGGGTCCCTGACAAAGCGAGATTTTCGCCCTGATTGGATGCCATTTGAATGCAAACAGTCATTGAAAATCAACGACTTGATGAGTATTCGACAAAATAGCTGACTTATTCGGGCAACTCTGCCCCCTCCCGCTTCGTCTGAAATCTAGATTTGTACCTTTGAATATATATGCGCACACGCACGGTTTTCTCCTTCCTAATCTGCTTCCTTCTTCCTTTTGGGGTTCAAGCCCAAATTCCTTCTGATGAATCGGGTCCCCGAATCGAATTTGTCAACCGCATGCACGACTATGGCCAGGTACAAGAAGACCAGCATTTTGCCGTTCATCGCTTTGAGTTCACCAACACAGGCGATAAGGACTTGCACATACAGCGCGTGGAAAGTAGCTGCGGATGCACCACTCCGGCCTGGACCAACGGAGCCATTGCTCCGGGAGAAAGCGGCTTTGTGGAAACGTCTTATGAAACCACAGGGCGCATTGGCGGGTTTAGCAAAACCGTTACCGTCTATTGCAACGCAGTCAATACTCCTTTTGTGCATTTGGACATTCGAGGGGAAGTCATTCGCGATGGGGTTCAGCACTCAGGAGTTGAAATACCCGACTTGGGCCGCTTGGAATTTGACAAGCCCAGCCTGAGCTTTGATCCGCTGTATGACAATCGCATAGATACCCAAAGCATTCGAATCACCAACAGCACCCCCTACAGCACACATTTTACCCTTCCCGGAGAAGGTGAGCTTCCTCCTTTCATTCGGTTCATCAAAGTACCAGAGGGCATTGAGCCTGGACAGTCAGCGCGAATCACCATTGCCGTTGACGGCACCGCTATGGGCCCTTACGGGTTTGGAGCCACGCAAATCCCGCTTACGACCGACAACCCCGTCATGCCTTACACAGGCATTTACGTTACCTATAACCGCAAGCAGTACTTCCCGGTCTACAACAACAAGCAATTGAAAAAACTGCCCAAGGTGGAGTTGAACAAGAGTGAACATCAATTCGGCGCAACCCAACCCGGCGACATCGTCAGCACCACCTTCACGTTTAGCAATTCAGGAGCCAGTGACTTGGTCATCAAAGAAATGTTCCCTGAATGCGGATGCCTCAGCCTTGAATCTTCTCAGTTTCGCATCATTGGCACACAGAAAACCTACCCAGCGGCTGTTATCGCACCTGGGTCCAGTTTGGACGTAAAAGTATTGTTCAATACCGCCCAAAAAACCGGCTATAGCAACCAAACAATATGGGTAGTCACCAATGACCCTACCCGACCTGAATTTCGATTGAAAGTGGGAGCTGTGCTACCTGAGCCTAAGCCCCAAGAATGCTTGTCTTGCCCTCGCTAGATTAGCGCAGGTTGTGGTAGACGTTTTGAACGTCGTCATCGCCTTCTAGACGGTCGATCAGATCCAACACATCTTTGGCTTGCTCGTCATCCAAATCCACCCAGCTGTTGGGGATGTACTGCAGTTCAGCTGACTTGGGTTCCAAGCCCATTGATTCCAGTGCTTTTTGCATCATACCGAACTCGGTGAATCCGCAGTAGAGATAGACCAGCTCGTCATCAAAGGCCAAATCTTCCAAACCATGGTCGATGAGTTCAAATTCAAATTCCTCCAAATCTTTCGAGGCCAAGCTCTCTTTGGCGAAGGTAAATACCCCTTTGCGGGTAAAGACGAAGTCCAATGAACCTGTTTTGCCCATGGTACCCCCGCATTTGTTGAAATGCATGCGCACGTTGGCCACCGTACGGGTGCCGTTGTCGGTAGCGGTTTCCACCAAAATGGCCACAGCATTGGGGCCGTACCCTTCGTAGCGAATTTCCTCGAAGTTGCCTTCTCCTTTGCTGCTTGCACGCTTGATGGCCGCATCAACACGGTCTTTGGGCATGTTCACCCCTTTGGCGTTTTGCATAGCTGTACGCAAACGAGGGTTGTTGTCGGGATTGTCTCCGCCTTGTTTTACCGCAATGGCAATCTCCTTACCCAATTTGGTGAACTGTTTCGCCATTCGGTCGAAACGTGCAAACATCTTGTGCTTTCGCTTTTCAAACATCCGTCCCATAGACAGGCGCAAATTTAATCGGATAATTCTGTAGCTGCATGATGAGTTTGGGTTTTCTCCCTTTGCGGTGGAGAGAAAAGGAAAAAGGCCCGTATCACAACGGGCCCTCTTCAACGGCACAAATAGGGGCGATTCGCTAAAAAACGAATTGGAGCATCACGGATAGATTGCGACCCGGCGCCGATACGCCAGAGGCAAAGGTGCGGTACTGCAAATCGGCTATGTTCTCCAGATTGATCACGCAATTCCACTTCGAGCTGACTTCCGTCACCCAGCGCAGATTGTGGGTCATCCATGAGGGATTGTAGGTTCCGTCTGGGGTTGAACTGACATTGTCTTCCCCACTATTGGAATAATCTTCGGCCTTCTTGCTGCCTTGGAACAGGGCATAGTATTCCAGCGTACCCCATGGCAATCGGGTTTTCACCCCAAATGATCCATAGGTTGGGGGAATGTGATCCAAAGGCTCCCATTGGGCGCTGTCGATTCGTTGGTATTGACCCTGAGTCAAGGCCACTTTGGCATCTACGCTCAAAGAGCGAAAAAAACCAATCTTGCCATCGAATACTACACGCTTAAACGAGGCGTAAACCCCATTGACCCAACCTTGGGCGGCATTGGTCATTTGGTAGACCGGAGTCAACAATCCTCTATACACCACCATAATGGGCAAGTTCCAACCCACGGGTTGCACGGGCTGATCGATCAGCAGACCTTTGATTCGGGTGTGATAAAATCCCGCTTCGAGCTGCCAAAGGCCTTTTTGAATGCCGTGAATAGAGGCATCGAAGGTTTGGCTAGACTCGTTCCCCAATGCCGTATTGGGCATGATGTATTTCTCGCCCGGTTGGGATTCAAACAACTTGGTCAAATCGTCCAAGTTGGGATTGCGCAAGGCCGAATTGGCCGAAATCTTAGCGTGCCAATTTTCCTTCAACTGATGATTCAAGCCTACATTGAACACAGGTGCCGTCGTATTAACATCAGCGGTCCCGTAATCCAAGCCCCAGAAATTATCTTGAGTAAAGGCCGCTTGTGCCTGGTAATGCGTCAATCGCGCACCTAGCTGCAACAGAGTCTGTTCAAAGAGCATCTTGTTCAGTTGCCCATATACCGCTGCGCTGAAGGTTGTCGCAAAACTATCAGCATAGCGCGTGTCCTTGCTGCTCTTTTGCTCCCCCGTCCAAGCATGAGATTGAAAAGCTGAACTTTGCACATCATTGGCCACCGCTTCGGCGCCGTATTGGAACTTCCAAGATGCTAACTGAGCATGGCGATCAAAGTTCAACGTCAGCTGACTAACCTTATCCAACTGTGTTTGACCCCAGACGTCTCCAAAACGGCGCGAATAGCGACCCACTTCAAAGTTCTGCAAGGCCAAGGTCAATTGCTGAGTGGGTTGAACCCCTTGCTTAGCCGCTGCTTCTGAACCAAAACTGCGCCAGCTCACAGCCGTCAGTTGTCGGTTCTGCGGCTGGTAATTCCACTCGGCAAATTTGGGCTTCACTTCACCTGATTGGGTCAAGGAGAACTGATTCAGGCGGTCGAACCGCGGAATGGCCGAACTAGCCGATGCAGAAATCAAGGCTCCGACCACATGTCGACCCGAACGGTAATTCAACTTCGCCAGGGCATCGCCTTGCTCGTAGCCAGATCCCACCAAACGAGATGGGTCCTCGTTCCACACCATTTCATCTGCCCCGTTTGCCTGACTTACATACCACGGCCGCATCCCGAAGCCTTCCACATCCGTGTAACTGCGGCTAGAACCCGTTTTCAAATCACCGAAATTGGAACGGGAAAATTGGCCCAAGAAACTCCAACGATCATCCGAATAGGTTAATGCGCTGGAGTAAACCATCGAACCAAAGGCCGACGAATAACGAGCACTGGCATTGCCCCTTATTTGGGCCTTCTCCTGAAAGGCGACTGAACGGGACTTCAAATACACCACACCGCCTAGAGCATCGCTTCCGTACAAGGTGGAACCGGAACCAAAATACAGTTCCACTCCTCCCAAAGCCTGTGGGTCAATGGTAATCAAGTCTTGCAAGTGGCCAGCCCGAAAGGTGGCATTGTTGATGCGAATACCGTCCAGCACCAGAAGTACACGGCTGGCTTCAAAGCCCCGCATCACGGGAGATCCGCCTCCAACTTGGCTCTTTTGCACGTACACCAATCCCGTTTGGGACAGAAGGTCTGCCGTAGTCGGCGCTTGCACGGCGGTAATTTTTTTGTAATCAATCGACTCAATCTGACCCAATGCCCAGCGCCGCTGGCCACCCAATCGATTGGCTGAAATTAGTACTTCGTCGAACGACTCGATCTCGCTCCGAGAGCTGTCGAGTGGTTGGGCAACGAGCGGTTGAATGAACAAGCCGATCGCGACGAACACGCCCCGTATAAAATGGTTCATGCTATTTGTCATATAAGTTCAAATGGAAATCCCTGACCGCAAGGGTCATCAATAAGGGCAAGGCCCAAATTCAAGGTCCATCAAACTCGTTCAGGCGGTGGTGAAGAAAGCTCTAGCCACCAGGAAGCACCGACAACGTACTCATGGGCAAAGCCCACACTTGTCTGACTCGGCATTGGACACGCACACAGAGATATCTGGTCCCACCAATCGGGATTCAAAGAGGAGGTATAGTTCTGATCCTGCAGCGGATGAGGAGCAGACTGACGGTAAAAAAAGGACTGCAAGGCCCAGGTTTCCAACTCATCTCGAATGGCCATGACGCGAAAACCATCGCCCTCTTCCAGGCAGTGAAACACGTCATACAGATTTCCATTTACCCAGATTTCACTGCCCTTCTGAACTTGAGCATAGTCCGTTTTTGACACCCACAAGGTTTCACCCTCTTCGGCTTCAACACGGTGCAAATAGGCTTTTTGGCGCCGCTCGGCTTTGCGCATCCAGGCCTCGCACTGCAATACCTGACTCCCCAAGACGGAAATCAAGAATACCCAGAGCAAACCTTTTCGAACCCAAGCCACGAACACAAATCTAAAGCCATGTACCCCAAGCGGTAATGCCATTCGCGAAAAAATGACCAAATTTGCACGACATGAACGAGGTATTTGTGCTGGACATCGTGCGCACGGCAGTGGGCAAGTTTGGAGGTAGTTTGGCATCGGTTCGACCCGATGATTTGGCCGCCCAGGCGCTGAAAGCCTTGCTGGAACGAAATCCCAGCATTGACCCTAGCCACATCGACGAAGTAATTCTCGGTGCCGCTAACCAAGCGGGAGAAGACAACCGAAACGTGGCCCGCATGGCCTCCTTGTTGGCAGGAATACCCGAAACAGTACCCGGATATACCGTCAACCGTCTTTGTGCCTCTGGTTTGCAGAGCATGATGAACGGGTTCATGGCCATTGCCAGTGGCCAAGCCGAAATCATTATAGCCGGTGGTACTGAATCCATGACCCGCGCCCCCTTTGTGATGGCCAAAGCTGAAAATGCTTGGGCTCGCAGTGCGGAAATCTATGACACCACCATTGGCTGGCGATTCACCAACCCGGCCCTGAGCAAACTGCACCATCCCTATTCCATGGGCGAAACGGCCGAAAATGTAGCCGAGAAATTTGGCATCAGCCGCCAGGAGCAAGACGAATTCGCCTTTCAAACTCAGACCCGTTGGAAAGCAGCACAAGAAGCCGGCTTGTTCAAGAATGAGATCATTCCCGTTTCCATACCCCGTCGCAAACAAGACCCCTTGATTTTTGACACCGATGAGCATCCTCGTTTGAGTGATTTGCCCACCTTGGCTGGCCTCAAACCCGCCTTCCGAGAAGGCGGCAGCGTAACGGCGGGAAACTCCAGTGGCATCAACGATGGAGCGGCCGCCTGTATTTTGGTCTCGGGCGCCGTATTGGAGCGCTTGGGCTTGAAAGCCATGGTCAAAATCAAGAGCATTGGCGCAGCGGGTGTAGACCCCGCCATCATGGGAATAGGTCCCATTCCTGCTACCCAAAAGGCCTTGAAAAATGCAGGCCTCAGCGTTTCCGATATTGACACCTTTGAATTGAACGAAGCCTTTGCCTCTCAGGTACTGGCCTCCATGAAGGAATTGGGCATTGATCGGGCCAAGGTCAATCCGCAGGGGGGAAGCATCGCCATTGGTCACCCCTTGGGAGCCTCAGGTACCCGAATTTCTGCCACTTTGCTTCACCGCATGAACCGCGACAAAAGCCTCAAATACGGCTTAGCCACCATGTGCATCGGGGTAGGCCAAGGTGCCGCCATTGTATTCGAAAACGTGTAACCATGCCCCGCGTACGCCTGGATCTTCAGTACGACGGCAGCGATTATGCCGGTTGGCAGCGTCAACACAACGCACCCAGCATTCAAGGAGAAATCGAAAGCAAATTGAGCCAACTCTGTGGCTCTGCTATTGAAATCATCGGATGCGGAAGAACCGATGCCGGCGTTCACGCTCGCGCTTACACCGCCCATGCCGATCTTCCCGCTCAGCATCCCAACGAATTGGCTTATCGGCTGAACAAACTTTTACCCGAGGCCATCGCCATTCAGAGCCTTGAACCCTGTGCCGATGATTTTCATGCTCGCTACCATTGTTTGGAGCGCGGATACGAATACCGAATACACAGGAGTAAAAATCCATTTTTGGCTCGCGACAGCTGGCATTTTCCCTATGAGTTGAACGTGGATGCCATGAACCACGCAGCCTCACTGCTGATTGGCAAGCGCAGCTTTGCTTCCTTCTGCAAAGGCGATATTCCCAATGGCAACCCAGTCTGCGATTTGCGGCAAGCCCGATGGGTGGCAACACCAAGTGGCCTGTTGTTTGACATCAAAGCCGATCGCTTTTTGAGAAACATGGTGCGGGCCACCGTAGGAACCTTGATCGAAGTGGGCCAAGGAAAAATCGATGCTGACAGCATGCCCTCAATCCTGGAAGCCGCTCAGCGCAGCGAGGCTGGAAACAGCGTTCCCGCTCGGGGTCTATCCCTCACCCATTTGGTGTATTGATTCAGCGCTGGCGAAGGCAATGCCTTCAGCCATGCAAATCATGATCAGGCAGTATTCTCAATCGCCAATGCGGCGCAGGAAACGCTCCACATTGCGCTCGGTAGTCGGGCGAATGTAGAAGTTGTCAGCCTTGATTTTGTCAGCCGTTTCAGCCAACAACATCTTCATGTCGGCATTGTTGCAGTAGATATATGCAATGGTCTTGGTGAGGTTCACATAGAAGAATTCTCCTGAACCCAAATCCATGTACAAATGCAAGTTCTCGCCGCTGCGCTTGTGTTCCAGCATCATGGTCACGTTGATGCGCTTGCCCACAGACTGACCGCCCATGGCCGCCAAGGTCACGTCGTCGCTGCACCACATGCCGCGCATGCGGGAATCCCATCTGAAATCAGCATCACTGATGACGAAGGTGTATTCCAACTCGTCTTTGCAGACCAAGGTACCGTCAAAATCCAACCGCTCAATGGCGGTTTTCACCGACTTGGGATTCTCCATCATCTCCATCAAGTCTGCCTTAAAGGCCGGGTTGTTCATGTTTGCGCTTCTTAGGGAATTCGTCTCCATAAGCTTCAGCAATCCCGCCATGTAGTCTTTGTGCATGGGGAAGTTGAGCATCAAACTCATGTTGAAACTGAAGCTGGAATCACCGGCTCTCAAGTCAGCCACACCGGCGTTGACCATCTGAACGTTTTCAGTCTCCAATCCGAACTCCAAGGGCCCCTCGGCATGAATGCTGTGGTTGGATTCGTTGAACTGGATGAAGGAACCTTTGGCCGCTCCCATTCTCAAGCGGGCCGAATCTCCAATCATGAAGCTGGTCGTGGCGTCGTCCCAATATAAAATTCCCGTGTCACTGGTTATGGCAGGGTCGCTGTAGCGGCGCTTCCAAGAAAACATCAAGGGGTACACATGACTGGAATCGCTGGCCAAGAACAAGCCCACGTATTGCTTCTTGTTGAGTTTATCCCTCGGGTCGTACAAGGGAATGACCACATCTTTGGGGTTCACGCGGCCGTTGAACTTCAACCAATCGCTGGGGAACACATTTTCAAAGGTGTGCATGGGTTTCACGTAACCCGTGAATCGAATCAGGGGTTCGACGGAAATCACCTGAGCAAAGCCCTTGTAACCAATTTTGGTATCGAGCGTAAAGCCTCTGTCGTCTTGAATGTAGCCCACCGCTTCAACCTGTTTGTCTCGGTTGACAATGACGCTATCCAAGAAAAATTCCTGCTTCTCCCCTTTCTTGTTGACATATTCATAAAAGGCCTTACCGCGAATCTTGTACCGACCGTAGATCTTCAAATGGGCTTTGTAAATGTTGTGCACCTTGCTTTGGCGAGTGGCCAAAATGCGAGCGCTGTCGACTTCATCAATGTCAGCCTTGGCCCGTACCGTCAACTTCCCATCGGCCAAGAACAAGCGCGAATCGGCAATATCGATGTGCGGGATGGTCTCAATTTTCAGGGTATAATCGGTCAGGCTGTAGATGGCCTTTTTCGATTCAAAACGCAGGCTGTCTTGCGTCGGATTGGTCGACACAAATTCAGGCCCAGGTTCGAGCTGACCCGTTTCGATGTTCGGGCGAACCCCTTTGAAGGTCGGGCCCAATCGAGCATCGATGGTCTTTTTGTTCATGTCCCATACATAATCGCTCAAGTTCGTCTTGAACATGTTGTAGGTGAAGTCGGTGTAGGCATTGGGCAAGTTGGAGCTGAAGGTTCCCATGCGGGTGGCAAAATCCATCGTGCCTTTGATGTTGCTCGTATTGAACACCACCTGGCTGGAGTCAGCTGCATAGATAGCCAACGAAGCTTCAGCAGCCGTGCTCTTCATCGGGCCAAACACCATTTCTTTGGAGGCAAAAGTGGCGGCATCCCACTGCAACAGACCGTTGCCCTTTACATTGGCAGGGCTCTGAGTTAGTGTCCCCTTGAAGTCATGACCCACCGAGAACACCTTGTGCGGAATGCTTTGGCTGGTCACTGCGTATTGGTCTTCGTAGGGTTTCCACTTCAAGGCCGAACGAACAGCATGTACTTCCGGGTATTTGCCGCTTTGGGCCAAATCGTAGGTATTGAGTTCGCCGCTGGCTTCGTCCAACAAGAACAGGGTTCGATCAAAGGTGCTTCGACTGGTCTGGTAGTCGATGTGCCCGGCATCACCGAAGAACCCAACTTGGGAGAGGTTCATGGTGAACTCGCCTTTGCCTTTGCCCCGGTAAAGCGGGTATCCGCCGGCAGGAGTATGCGTCACAAAGCCCAATGAATAATCGGGCTGAATGGTCACATAGTGGCGAAAATCAGGAACAATGCCCCCACTGTAGAACATGCCATCGAAGCGCAATCCGTCGATGGTAAAGTTGTCCAAGCTATCGATGGTAAAGGGGTCAACCGTGAACTTGAACTGATCAGCCAAGTAGGCCCCATTGTGGTTGTTAGGCTGGTTGTAGAGAATGTCTCCCCCCTTCTTCGAGACGAAAATGGGGTACTCCGGGTAATCGACCAGACCCGATTTGTTGGTGGGTTTATCGATGTACAGCGTTCCGTAAATGTTGCTCAACACCGAGCGAATGGGCACCAAACGCTTGGTTTCCTTGTCTGGAAAATACATGCGCATGGAATCGATGTTCGGCAAATCCACTTCGAAGCGATCGTAGTTGAACGCGAAGCCCTTTCCGTAAAAATCAAAGCGACCGGCCCTCACCATTCCCCCGAAGCGCATGGTGCGATTCTTTTCCAGCACCACCTGCTGCTCCGTAGGCAGAACCACCACATTCTGAGAGTCGGAAAAGTAGAATTTCTGAACGCCCTCTATGTTCATTTCGTAGCTCAGGAGGTTCAGCGTAGCATTGGGTCGGCCCGCTATCACGCTCGAGAGGCGAATCACGTCGTAATCGCGCAACTTCTGGTGAGACTGTACCCACTTGAACAAGCGCATTTCAATGGTAGCGCTATCCACTTCAGGGTGGTAGGTAATGAAACCCTTGTCGTGCAAATCAATGAAGGGCGATTCCAAATACTTCGATTGAGTCCCAATAAATGCGGCATAATCGTCGAGCGCGAAGTCCTTTCTCTTGCTCTTACGATTAAAGTTCATGTAAAAGGCATAAATATCTTGCAGCGGATTGGTGCGCAAGGCACCCTGCTGGCGCAAATACAGGATGTCCTTGAAGAAGTCGTTGCTCTCAAATCGCGCCTCCCTGTCATTGTTCACGTTGTCAAAATCGACAAATGGGCCATCGACTTTCCATCGCACCTGTTGCACATCAATGGACATGTTGTGCATATCATCAGCAAAAGGAACGCGCTGCAATCCTTGCTCACCCCGATTGATTGTGAGTTGGTTCTCGGCAAAAAGGAAGTTCACCCCTACGTTGGGGTGATAGATGGTTTTGCCACTGTCCAAATGAAGGGTGAATTCGCAGTTGTTGGAACCCGCCATGCCATCTTGAATTTTGAAAGAACTGGCCTTTAGGGTCACGACGTCTTTGTTCTTGAACTGAACCTTGATGATGGTTGGCTTTCCGTCTGTAGTAGCTGTATTGATGGCCTTTCCTTGAATCGAAAAACCACCCACAAAAGTGGAATTCTCGCCAACAATGCCTTTGATGGAAAGGTCGTTTTGAAAGGAGGTGAATTTGGGGAAGCCTTCTGATTGCACCCTCACGGAATCAGTGGCCGCCGAAAGCTTGTCAATGAATGACCCTTGAATGGGGCTACTGAAAAAGCGGCCATAGGTAAGACTGACAGTATCGATTCGGTAGGAGGCAATTTCAAAATCAATTTGGTGGCGTTTGAAGTCAACCCAAGCTTGTTCGTTCTTCAGTACGCGGCTAAAATCAGCTTGGCCTTCCGTGCCCCTCCATACCTTATCACCGGGAAAATAGGCGCCTTTCGCTCCTTTGACCACCATGCGATCAATGGGTCCTTGACAAATCAGATCCACCTTATCGAAACCAATCGCGATGGCCCCATTTCGGTACAAAATATCAAAATCAGCGGTATCGGCCTTCCAAGTCTTGGTGCTTGACCGGTACAATACATTGTTGGCGAACAAATCTTGAGAGGTCTTTAGAAAGGCCAAGTACTCGGTATTGCTGGAGCCCAATAGGCTTCCGGTTACTTGCTGCCATTGCTGCAAGTTTTTATCGGGCAATTGGTGCTCAAAAAAGGCCGCTAGTGAACCGAGAAAATACTGAAAATGCGGCTGTACGGACATTTCTTCCGCCAGCATTTGGTTGGAAATGTCAATGATGAACTTCTGCTGAGTGGGGGTAAACTTTCCCATTTCCCAACTCTCTTTGAATACTCCAAAATCCTTATTCAAGGAGCGATCTTCTGCTCGAGAAATGAAGGTTTCGAATTCGGTAATGAATACCAGCGGGTCGCTTGAAAAACTCCGAATTTGTTGGGCATTCAACAGACTAGTTGCCAGCAACAAGACCAGAAAGAATAAGGATTTGAGGAAAGTCTTCAGCATAGTCAGCGCAGCCTTATCAAATAACGAGCCAAACGGCTCTGATCATCGAAGCGCCTTGGCGATATCAATGAAATCACGGGCTTTCAAACTGGCACCACCGATCAATCCGCCGTCGATATTGGGGCACATAAAGAGTTCATTGGCGTTGTCTGGCTTGACGCTGCCACCATACAAGATGCTAGTATCGGCTGCAATTTCCTCTGAATATTGATGGGCCACCAAACGGCGTATGTAGGCGTGAATTTCTTCGGCCTGACTGGGAGAGGCATTCAAGCCTGTACCAATGGCCCAAACGGGTTCATAGGCAATGACCACCTGAGCAAATTCTTTGCGATCCAGACCAAAAAGACCTTCGCTGATTTGCTCTTCAATGACTTTGAAGTACGACTTGTCTTCGCGCTGAGACAAGGTCTCTCCTACGCAGTAAACGGCCGTCAGGCCATGGCGAATGGCTGACTTAACTTTTTGAGCACAGGTGGTATTGGTTTCTCCGAAATACTGACGACGCTCGCTGTGTCCAACCAACACGTATTCTACTCCAACTTTGCGCAACATGGAAGCGCTCAGTTCACCGGTGTAAGCACCGCTTTCTTCCCAATGGCAATTTTGGGCACCCAACCCGATGCCGGTTCCTTCCAACAAACGAGAGGCAGAGGGCAAGGCCAAAAAGGTAGGAAATACGATGAATTTGCTTTGACCGCGGTGTTCGTCTCGAACCATTCCGCGTATTTCTGTGATGAGTGCCTGGCTTTCTTCCAAGCTTTTGTTCATTTTCCAGTTGCCGGCTACGATGCGTTTTCTTGACATAACTTCAGATAGTAGGGCGAAGTTCGCCCTTGACCCGCGCAGGTTATGCTCAAAATATCAACGAATGGAAGCTTTGGCTTCCTGGACCCAACTCAGGGCCAAAGCCAATTGCTCGTCTGGAGTGAGATCGGAGTTGTCCAAAACCCGGTAGTCGTCGGTTAGCGTGAGAGGGCTATGGTCGCGAGAGGAATCAATTCTATCGCGCTCTTGCAGGTTGGCCAATACTTCTTCGTAACTAACCTCAATGCCTTTTTGCTGTGATTCTTGAAAACGGCGTTGGGCTCGAATCTCAGGCCGAGCCGTCATGAATATTTTCAATTCGGCTTGAGGGAACACCACTGTTCCAATGTCTCTGCCATCCATCACAACCCCCTTGGAAGCCCCTATGCTTTGTTGTTGGGAAACGAGTTGTTCCCGGACTTGGGGAATGCTGGCCACCCAGCTCACATGCGCTGCTACGTTGGGTAAACGAATCTCCTCCTCTACCCATTCGCCATTCAGCAGGAGACCATTGGATCCATCAGCTTTTGTTTCAAAATCCAAGTGAATTTCTTCCAGAATCCCAATGAGGTCTTCGGACATTGAAAAATTCAAACCCTTGCGCAAAGCTGCCAAAGTCACTCCTCTGTACATGGCACCGCTGTCAATGAATCGGTATTGAAGTTCCTTTGCCAAAGCCTTGGCCAAGGTTCCTTTGCCGCAGCTGCTATAACCGTCTATAGCGATGTTGATGTTCATGGTTTGGAAAACAAAGCAGGATTGATGGTCAAACTCAAGAGATTGGAATTTTTGGAAGGGAAATAGGCTGCAGAAGAATAGGTCAAATGGAATTTCGACACCTTGAATCGAAGCCCCCAACTGAAACCCGAAGTTCCCCGGCGAATATCGCTGGTCATTTCCATACGGCGCTGGTGATCATAGCCCAATAGTACGGCCCCATTTTCACCCGTGACCAATTCGGTCCCGAAACTCAAATGCCTCATGGCTTTTTCAATTGTACTAGCTGGTTGGGCTATGATGGGGTTTCCATTCAAATCAATTTTACCCCCGCCGTCTAAATATTGATCATAGGTCAGGTCCCAACGCTGCAAATCGTGCAAAACGAATTGAAAGCGAAAGGGCATGTGAATGGGTTTGAAGGTCACCCCTGCATGAACTTGCGTAGGCAAGGGCTCTTTCCCTACATCTCGGTAAGAAACCAAGGTCGTGCCCAAATTCCTCACAGCAAAACCCAATTGCAATACGGAATCGGGGCGGTTGTAATACAGCCCCAAATGATTGTACCAACCATTGGAAACATAAGGCCCGAGAATGCTGTACACCACCCCCGATTGAATACCGAAGCGCCAGGAAGATTCAGGGCGTAAGGCTTTTGAGGCCAACAATCCAATAGCCGATTCATTGGCCGACACGGTGCCGGTTGGATTGCCACCTGCGTCGTAGGCATCCATGATACCGTAATCGATGTATCGCATTTGCACACCCAGATTCCAATCAGGGAGTTTGTCCCAGTTCCACGCATAAGCTGCCGCTGCTTGAGAAATAGCCGAACCCTCCATCACTGTGGGGTATAGGTGACCGTAACTCAAACCCGCCACGCCCAGATCTTTGTCTCGCAGCAAAGCGGGATTGGAATTCGACAGAAGCGGATCGCTGTCGGGGTGAGCCAGCATGTAAGAACCCCAAGCCATGCTGCGGCTGTCTGCTGACTGATTGAGGATAGAAAACACCCCTGTACCGCCCGATTGAGCCTGAGCAATGGCACTAAAATGCACGACCAAACCTATGACCACCCAACGGCGCATTCTTCAAAGGTAAGGCCAAAAAAAGGTCTTCCCCCTGTTCAATTCCGGCAGATAATTGCGAAATTTGCAGACCCATGAGCGGAATCTTGTTGCAAGGCTTAGAAGCCCCCTTCCCTAGCGATGAAATCGTGCTGACCCAAGGCACCTTTGACGGGGTTCATCTGGGGCATAAACAGGTTCTCAAGTCAGTGGTGAACCGGGTCCAAAATACGGGACGCAAAAGTGTGTTGTTGACCTTCTATCCTCACCCGAGGCAAGTGATCAAACAAAATGACGCCGAGGTTCAAATTCTCAACAATTTAGAGGAGAAATCCCGTCGCATCTTTGCCCAAGGCATCGATTACATATGGGTATTGCCCTTTGACGAATCGATAGCCGAACTTTCACCTGAAGCCTACATCGAGAACATTCTCATGGCTCATTGGAACATCAAAGAAATGGTCGTCGGGTACGATCATCGTTTCGGGAAAAACCGCGAAGGCGGATTGGCCGAATTGGCTGAACTAGGCAACCGATTGGGATTTGTCGTCAGCCAAATTCCCGCCTCTGAAATCCAAGCCATCGCCATAAGCAGTTCTCGAATTCGCATCGCCCTTTCAGAGGGCCGAATGGAAGAAGCCAACGACCTATTGGGAGAGCCATACAGCCTCTCAGGCATTGTCATTAAAGGGTTGCAATTGGGGCGCAAATTGGGTTTCCCTACAGCCAATATTGCGCTGAATGAAACGCACAAATTGATACCTCCATACGGAGTTTATTGCGGCTACTGCCAGTACCAAGAAAAGCGCTGGAAGTTGGTCATGAACATGGGCATTCGCCCTACCATTGAAGGGCGCGGGCTCAGCGTCGAAGCCCATCTGTTGGACTTTGACGGCGACCTGTACGGACAACATTTGGAATTCCACATTACACAATATGTTCGGCCGGAAAAGCGTTTTGAAAACTTGGAAGCCCTGGCCGAGCAAATCGCCCAAGACGTAGCGCACTGCCGACGCTTGGATTGAGCTACATTTATATGGCTTAGGCCATGGGAAACCCCTATTTTTGTTGGATACAACTGTGAGTATACGCGTAGAAAAACTGGCCAAACGCTATTCGTCTCAATGGGCTGTCGACCGCATCAGTTTCGACATTCCACAAGGGCAAATTGTCGGATTTTTAGGACCAAATGGTGCGGGCAAGAGCACGACCATGAAAATCCTCACGGGGTACATCCCCCCCACAGAAGGCAAGGCTTACATGAGCGGATTGGATGTCGAGGAACAAGCCGTTGAGGTTCGACGAATCACCGGCTACCTGCCCGAGCACAATCCTTTGTACTTGGATATGTACATACAAGAGTACTTGGGCTTTGTCGCTAGGTTGAATCAAATCGATTCCTCGAAAAAAGCGATCGAAAAAGCCATTGACATGACCCAATTGGGCAAGGAAAGGCACAAAAAAATTGGCCAGCTTTCCAAAGGCTACCGGCAGAGGGTGGGGCTGGCTCAGGCCTTGATTCACGACCCCAAAATTCTCATTTTGGACGAACCCACTTCGGGTCTTGACCCCAACCAAGTGCAAGAAATGCGCCAGGTCATCAAAACCTTGGGGCAAGAAAAAACCGTTTTGCTCAGCACCCACATCATGCAAGAAGTGCAGGCCATGTGTGACCGAGTCATCATCATTCACCAAGGACAAATTGTGGCCGACGGGGATATTGCCACCCTACAATCCAAACAGCAACAGTCGTTCTCCGTTCGATTGGAACTGGACCAAGCCTGTGACTTAAACAAATTGTTTAGCATTCCTGGCTGCCAACAGGCCGATCAAGTAGCCCCCAATACCTATTTGCTCAGAGGCCAATCAGCTGATTTGCGCAGTCGAATAGCCGATGCCGCCAAAGCCGAAAATTGGACCGTATTGGAAATGAGAAGTGAAACCCACAGCCTGGAAGACGTCTTCCGGGAGTTGACATCGTAACTATGTACGCCATATTTTTAAAAGAGATTCGCAGTTTTTTGGGTTCGCTCATTGGGTACATCGTAATGGGTGTATTCCTGCTTTTGAGCGGATTGTTCACCTGGTTCATAGAGGGAAACAACGTTTTTGATTTGGGCTTGGCTGGCCTGCCTACTCTCTTCGGATTGGCGCCCTACATGCTCATATTCTTGGTATCAGCGGTCACCATGCGCAGCTTGAGCGAGGAAAAACGCTTGGGCACTTTGGAAACCTTGACCACCCGCCCCGTCAGTGATTTAGGGATCATCATGGGCAAATACTTGGCCGCTGTGGCTTTGATTGCCATCTCGCTCATCCCTACTCTATTCTATGCCTACTCGGTAGCTCAACTGGCAACGCCAGCTGGAAACATCGACTATGGAGCCCTGTGGGGTTCCTATTTTGGATTGATCCTTCTCTCTGCCTGCTACGCCTCTATCGGGTTATTTGCCAGTTCAACCACCGACAATCAAATTGTATCGCTGATCATCAGCATGGTTCTGTCCTTGTTCTTTTTTGAGGTATTGAGCCTTATGGGCGACATCGAATGGTTGGACCGAATTGGCAAAAGCCTGGAATGGTTCAGCTTGAACTTTCACTACGAAAGCATATCCAGAGGAGTTTTGGACACCCGAGATTTGCTCTTCTTCGGCTCCTTTGCGGCTTTGTTTATAGCCTTGACCAAAACCCAATTTGAAAGCAGAAAATGGTAAAGAACAAACGAAACCAACGCAGCCAAAGCTTGATCAATCTCTTGGTCACGCTGCTCGTCATTGCCGTTGTCAACGCTTTGGGCTCGGTCTATTACCAGCGATTTGACCTCACTTCTGAAAAGCGATACACCTTGAGCGAAACCAGCCTTAAGTTGGCTCAATCGCTCGAAGAGACCTTGTATTTCCGATTGTATTTGGAGGGCGATATGTCAGCCAAGTTCAAACAGCTCAAATCTGAATTGCGCGACATGGCTTACGAATTTCGAGAAGCCAGCGGCCGCAAAATCGAGATCGAAGTGGTAGACCCTTTTGAGGGCCAGGAGGTCAAGGACATCACGGGCATTTTGGAAGATTTTGCCGGCCGCGGCATTGAGCCCGTTCGCGACATCGACTCTGAGAATCCCGATGAAACCCGAATCAAGTATTTGTTGCCCGGTGCCGAAATGAACTATGCAGGCAAAACTGCCGCGGTCAACTTTTTCGAATACGACGTAGCCAAAAGTCCAGAAGCCAACATTCAGGCCGCCATAGACAACATGGAATACGAATTTGCCAATGGGCTTCGTCAGTGCGTTCGAAACAAGAGACCCGTCATTGCCGTCAGCGATGGCCATGGCGAAATGATCGGTGCCGAAGTGCAGAGCTTCGCCGCCGAGCTGAGCAAATTCTATTCGGTTTCGGCCTTGAATTTGAGCACCACTGATTTGGCGAATTTCAAACCAAGTCCCGAGCAATTGGCTGCAGCCGGGGGCAACATGGACAGCCTCTTTTGGCAGAACTTGGAACGCATTCAACGCCGATTGAGTTTGAGCGATCTATTGATGATCATCAAACCCGCCACCGACTTCTCTCCCTCTGATCTATACTTGATTGACCAATATGTCATGAATGGAGGGCGCGTACTCATGTTGCTGGATGCTTTGAATATTGAAATCGATAGTTTCCAAAGCAACAGCTCCAACTTTGCTTTTGACCGCAACTTGGAAAACCTCTCTGAAAACCTGTTTCGCTACGGAGTCAAACTGGAGAACACCCTGCTGATGGATCAAAACTGCAATCAAATTCCTGTACCGGTTTCAGGTCGCATGGAAATGATGGATTTCTTTTACTTCCCCTTGTTTGTTCAGCCCAGCACACCTCACGTGATCAATAAAAACGTAGGGGCCATTTGGGCTCAGTTTCCCAGTTCCCTGGAAGCCAAACCTCGTGAAGGACTTCAGGTTACTCCCTTGTTGAGTAGCAGCCCATATTATAAAGTCATTCAAGCTCCTGCCGAAATCGACTTGGAAACTTCTCGCATGCAAGCCCAAGACCCTAAATACAGGTCCACCATGCAGCAAAATGGAGTCAAGAGCGCGGGTTTGTTGTTGGAAGGACAATTCGAGTCTCCCTACAAATACCAAAAGCACTACGGCAATCTTCCCTTTAAAGAAAAGGGTCAAAGCGCCATGATCGTGCTCGCTGATGGGGACTTGATGCGCAATCCAGTCAGTGGTCGTGGTCGTGTGTATCCCACCGGATACGATCGATTCAGCCAAATCACCTTTGCCAATAAGAAATTCCTGCTCAATTGCATTGATTATTTGGTGGATGATCAGGGCTTGATAGAAATCAGAGCCAAGGAGCGTCGCATGCGTTTGCTGGACCCACAAAAGGCGAGAGCGGAAAAGGAATATTGGAAATGGTTCAATTTATTGGCTCCCCTATTTACCATTTTGGTTTTGGGCGTATTGAATCATTTTTGGCGATTGAAACGTTATACCCGTTAAGATGTACGAATTCATTGAAGGAAATCTGGAAGCCCTTAGCCCCACGCATGCCGTCATCGGCAACCAAGGCATGGGTTATCACTTGAGCATCAGCCTCAGCACCTATGAGCGAATCAAAGGACAAAAGCAAGTGCGCTTGTTTGCCGAGTTGGCTTTTCGCATTGAGAATCAGAGCCCTACAGCCATGGTTTTGTACGGATTTGCCGACCCCAGTGAACGGGAAATGTTTCGCTTGTTGACCTCTGTTTCAGGAGTGGGCAACAACACGGGGCTTCTCATGCTATCCAGCCTAGACGCAGAGTCCTTGAGCTCCGCCATTTTGAACGGCAACGTAGGCCTATTGAAGAGCATCAAGGGCATCGGTGAAAAAACCGCTCAGCGAATTGTCTTGGAACTTCGAGACAAATTGGGAGGTAAAAAATTCCAACTTCATGCAACAGGTTCGGCCCATACGGGGTCCAACATGGATGAAGCCCTGACCGCTTTGAGTGTTTTGGGATACAACAAAGCGGCCTCCGAAAAGGCTTTGCTCAAGGTGAGCAAGGAACTAGGAGGGTCGGCCACCATCGAAGAGCTCATCAAGAATTCCCTTAAAATATTGTAAATTGCACGTTTAGCCTCAGACAAAGCCTATAGCTCCAAACCTACCCTACGTATTCCTTACACATGCACAGCTATTTGCAACCCACACGCCGTACCCATTGGTCAGCTATGTTGGGGGTTCTATTTGCCATGCTCGGATTCCTAGGGCCTCAATCACTAGGAGCGCAATCTGACAGCAGCCGAACCCCAAAACCGACCCTATTTCCCGAACCGTCGTCGGGTACGAATGTGGATTTGTCGAATCCGCTGCAAAAAACCTGGAAGTACAACGCCGCCAAAAACCGCTACGAGGCCTACAGCGAAATTGGCGCACTTTCCTATCCCACCGGCGAGAGCCTGAGTGTAACTGAGTACTTTCAAATGCTGTCGAAAGACAAGCAGGGAGATTATTTCCGCCAGAAG
Source organism: Bacteroidota bacterium (assembly GCA_027621365.1). Classification (GTDB taxonomy): domain Bacteria; phylum Bacteroidota; class Bacteroidia; order NS11-12g; family UBA955; genus JALRLA01. The sequence goes on from JAQCBH010000001.1 coordinate 136,149, forward strand.
ACCCAAAGCAATGCCTATGCCCTTGGTGGAAATGACCGAGGCTCCATTTCTGATTATGTCAGAGCCGAATTGAACAACCCGACCATTTCCAAGGTCTTTGGTGAAGGGGGTGTTGATTTCCAACTCAACGGTTCGGCCATGGTCAAACTGGGCGGCAACATCAACGAAAACCGCAACCCTAGCAACAGCAAGCGCCAGCAGAAATACTTTGTACCCATGTTCGATCAGCAGATTCAAATTTCTGCCAACGGGAACATTGGGGAATTTGTCAAGTTGGGCATCAACTATGACACAGAGGCTGCTTTTGAATTCGACAACCAACAAAACCTGGGCTGGAAAGGCAAGCCCGACGGCATTTTAAAGGACGTTCAGGTCGGTAATGTGAGCCTCAATTTGCCGACACAGTTGATCAAACCGGCTAACAACCTATTCGGGGTATCGACCACCATGCAGTTCGGGAAAACCAAGGTCACCACGGTATTTTCTCAGAACAAGGGTCAGAGCACCGAAACCGTATTGAAGGGCGGAGCTCAATTGAACGAGTTCAAAATCAGCGCCGACAACTACGACCAAAACCGACACTTTTTCTTGGCGCAATTCTTCCGCGACAACTACGATCAGTGGTTGGAGAATTTGCCCATCGTCGCTTCAGGCGTGGTCATCAACCGCGTTGAAGTATGGGTGACCAACCGAAATGCCAACGTTGAGACTCCTCGCGACATCATGGCCTACATGGATTTGGGTGACCCCAAACCTTACAGAAGTAGCTTGAACGGCACAGGAACAGGAGCCGCCGACAATGCGGCCAACGGTTTGTACGCCCAGATTCAAAACGACGATTTGGCTCGAAACTCTCCCACCGCCATCGATCGCCTGTATTCCCTGTTCCCCAATTTTGAACAAACGGTCGACTTTGATCTGCTCAACTACGCCCGACAGCTGAACGAAAAAGAGTTCAGCCTCAATACTCAGTTGGGTTACATCTCATTGACCCAACCGCTGAACAACGACGAGATTCTGGCCGTTGCCTTTGAATACACCTACAACGGAAATACGTACCAAGTAGGAGAATTCTCGCGCGACGTAGCCCCTGGAGACCAAAAGGTTCTGCACTTGAAAATGCTCAAAGGCAACACGATTCGCACCCGTTTGCCCATTTGGGATTTGATGATGAAGAACATCTATGCGCTCAACACCTATCAATTGAGCCTGGAAGACTTCAAACTCAATCTGATTTACGCCGATGACACCTCTGGAGCTGACTACAATTACCTCCCAGTCACGGTAGACCTTCCCGAGCTCAAAGGAGGAAACCCCTTGTTGCGAGTGGTGGGTTTGGATAAATTGAACCGGCAACAGGAGGCCAAACCTGACGGGGTATTCGACGCCATTGAAGGAATCACCATCAATACTCAATACGCCCGCATCATCTTCCCGGTGGTGGAACCTTTTGGACAGTCTTTGAGGGAAAAATTCGACGCCTACAATGATCTAGCGGATTATTACTGCTTCAACGCCCTGTACGACTCGACCAAGTGGTTGGCCCAACAGGATGTCAAGCACAATAAATTTTTCTTGACGGGTAGTTTCAAAAGCGCCAACGGCGCCGAGCTGTATTTGGGAACCACCAACCTTCAGAGGGGTTCGGTACGAGTAACGGCCAACGGCAGACCTTTGCAAGAAGGCTTGGACTATGAAGTCGACTATGCATTGGGACGCGTGCGCATCACCAACCAAGGCTTGCTGCAAGGTGGAGCCGAGATTCGCGCTTCTGCAGACGGTCAATCCTTCTTCAACATACAGCAGAAAACGCTGTTAGGCGGTCGCATAGAGCACCAAGTCAACAAGCATTTGTTGTTGGGAGCTACGGCCCTTCACATGTACGAGCGGCCCTTGCAAACCAAGACCAATTTCAACGAAGAGCCCTTGTTAAATAGCATATTGGGAGCTGATTTGGCTTACAGCAGCCAGTCGCGCTACATCACCAAGTTGGTAGACAAGCTGCCCTTTTTGGAAACCAAAGAGGTTTCGAATGTGACGGCCTACTTGGAATTGGCGAAAATCTTCCCCCACAATCATAAGTCTCAGGGTGGGCAGCGAGGCATTTCCAATTTGGAAGACTTCGAGAATGCCGAATTGGCCAACGACTTCAAAGGTGCAGGAAACTGGACGGTCGCCTCCATTCCTCAGAAGCAGCCCGAATTGTTCCCCGACGTTCAATTGAGCGACAAACGATTCTGGTTGCAGCACCATGCGGCGCTCAGTTTCTACACGACTGACCCCTTGTTTTACCGGGATTTCGACATGCCCGACAACTTCAAAAACCGGGTAGACGAGATTTTGAGCGACCCTTATCAGCGTCAGGTAGATCAGCGCGAGGTTTTCCCTCAACGCCAATTCCCACAGGGTACTCCAACCATTCTCCCCACCTTGGATTTGTACTACCAACCCGGTATTCGCGGTTTGTACAACTTCAACTCCGACCCCAACGAGGTGAATGCTCAAGGCGAATTGCTAAACAAGAAGTTGAGTTGGGCGGGAATCATGCGCCGTGTCGATCAAAATGATTTTGAAGCGGCCAACATCGATTACATCGAAATCTGGATGATGGATCCTTTGATGGATAAGCCTACCCTCAGCGGTGACTTGTACCTTCATTTGGGAAGCATCAGTGAGGATATTTTACCCGATCGTCGAAAGGCCTTTGAGAATGGATTGTCGGCCCAGGGATCTTACAACGAAGTGGACAGTTCCCTATTTGGCTTGGTTCCCACCGGCCCCCAGATCAATTTTGCCTTTGACAACAACCCCGGGAGCATCAAGGCCCAAGACGTGGGTTTGGACGGTTTGAACGACGCGCAAGAACGAACCTACTTGGATTCCGTTTACTTGCAAACATTAGCCACCAATTTTGGCACAGGCTCTCCTATATACCAGCAGGCCATCGAAGACCCCAGCGGGGACAACTTCACCCACTATTTGGATGAAAGCTACACCACAGCCGATGCTGATATTTTGGGCCGGTATAGCCGTTACCAAGGCATGGAAGGCAACTCCAATCCCGACAAATACAGCTCAGGCCGCTATGCCGATATGCCCAAGAGTTCCACTCCGATTCCCAATGGAGAAGACATCAACCGTGACTTCACCATGAATCAGAGCGAAGATTACTTCCAGTATCGCATCAAAATCAACACCAACGATTTGCGCATTGGCAGCAACTACGTGGCCGATATAGTTTCCAACACCGTCACCCTTCGCAACGGAAAAGACAGAGAAATTCGCTGGATCCAGTTCAAAATTCCCATTCGGGAGTTTGAAAAATCGGTGGGCAACATTTCGGACTTCAAGAGCATTCGATTTATGCGCTTGGTGGCTACGGGTTTTGAAGATGATGTGGTGATGCGCATTGGCTATTTGAACATGGTTCGTGCCGACTGGCGCCGATACACCAACAGCTTAAAAACCCCTGGCGTTGTGGTTCCTACCGACCCCAATGACGGCACCAAATTTGTGGTCAGCACCGTCAACTTGGAGGAGAACGGCAAGCGAAGCCCTGTAGCCTATGTACTGCCTCCTGGAATTGTACGGGTTCAAAACATGGCCAGTTTGGGGATGGTTCAAGAGAACGAGCAATCCCTGTCGGTTCAAGTCTGCGACCTGAAGCCTGGAGATGCCCGCGCCGCATTTAAAACCAGCGAATTCGACGTTCGTAACTACAAGAGACTTCAGCTGTATGTTCACGCGGAAGAAGCCATTCAAAACACCATCAACGACGGTGAGGTATCAGCCTTCATTCGATTTGGTACAGACTTGAGCAACAACTACTACGAGTATGAGATCCCCTTGAAGATGACTCGTGGTTTTGTGAACACCAACTTGGCCAATGCCGAGTCACTGGTTTGGCCCGAAGAGAACTTCATTGACATCGCCTTCCAAGAGTTTTACAACTTGAAAATTGAGCGTCAAAACGCAGGTTGGCCCATGACAGCTCCTTATGTTCGACCCAGTACCCGAGGCAAGATTTCGGTGATTGGTTTGCCCGACGTTGGAAACGTACGCGTGGTCATGGTGGGCGTGAAAAACAACGGCACCAAGTTGAACTGCTTTGAAGTTTGGTTCAACGAACTGAGGGTAAAGGATATCGCCAACCAAGGCGGATGGGCGGCTCTCGGCAGCATGCAGACGCAATTGGCAGATTTTGGACAACTAAGTGTAGGCGGCACTATCAGAACCATCGGTTTTGGTGACGTTGACAAGAAGCTGAACGATCGCAGCCTCAATCACACCTACAACTATGACATTGCCTCCAACTTGGAGCTCGGCAAATTCTTCCCTGCCAAATCGGGCGTGAGCATCCCCATGTTCATTGGATGGTCTGAGAATGTGGTTCGTCCTAAGTTTTATCCGCTGAATCCTGATCTGGAATTGCAGACCTTCTTGAATGGCATAGCCAATCAGGCGCAACGAGATCAAATCTTGAAGGCGGCCCAAGAATACAACAGTTTGTACAGCTTGAACTTCGCCAACGTACGCTTGGCTTCATCAATGGGCCAAAAAGCCAAGTTGTATTCGCCCTCCAATTTCAGTGTGGGATACAGCTTCCAGCGCAATTACCGGAGCAACCAACAAATTGAAGAGTACTTCTTAGAAACCAGTCAAGCGACCTTGGGTTACGCGTACTCGACGAACACTTCCTTCATTCGCCCCTTCAAAAAAATCAAAGGAAAGAGCCTGGGCTTCGTGAGGGATTTCAACTTCAACTTCAAGCCTTCTACCTTGTCCACCAATTGGCAAGTCAATCGATTGTACAGCGAACAACAGGCGAGAAACAACAACAATTTCCGTCAGATCAATCCCCGAATGTTCGACAAGAACTTTACCATGAATCGCATGTACAACGTTTCGATTCCTTTGGCAACTTCCTTGAACTTGAGCTACACGGCTACTGCCAATGCTCGAATTCAAGAACCTTACGGTCGATTGGATACCGAAATAAAACGCGATTCCGTGCTGCAAGAGTTTTTGTCTTTGGGTCGCATGTCGCGCTTCTACCAAAACACCAACCTATCCTATACCCTGCCCTTTGCCAAATTCAAGCGTTTGAACTGGATCTCTGGCTCGGTCACCTACCAGGGTAGCTACGAATGGAACCAGGCTCCTCCAGCCTTCGCGAGCATGGGTGCGCGCATTCAAAACAGTCAAGACATCAACTTGAGCAGTCAGCTGAACTTCACTCAGTTGTACAGCAAATTCAAGTGGCTCCGGGAATACAACAAGCCCAAAACCGTCAAGACCCCTCCCAAAGAAGAAGGCGAAGATCCCGATGGCGCTAGCGCCATCAAAACAGGTGGAACCAGCACCGTTCCTCCCAATCCAGCCGTGGTCATGGTCGGAAACTTCATTACCATGTTCAAAAATGCCAGCATGAACTACCAGCGCCGCGAAGGTTCTGAATTGCCTGGCTTTGCTTACAAACCCGATTATTTCGGCCAAAACTTCAAGCACATACAACCCGGCCTTGGTTATGTATTCGGTTTGCAAGACCCCAATTTGCGCTACCGTATGGCAGGAGACGGCGCCTTGTTGAACGATACCCGCCAACCCAACTTCTACCGCAACAACCTCACCGAAAGCTTTACGGGTAGTGTAACCATCGAACCCATCAAAGATTTCCGCATTCGTTTGGACGTCGTGAGAAACCAAACCAACGGCATTCAGAGCTTGTTCAAGTGGGATGGTTTTGATTGGGTTGACCAAGGCTTGACCCAAAACGGAACCTACAACGTGAGTGGCTGGTTCTTCCCCACCCATTTTGCCAAGAATTTGAATGCGGGCCCAGGAAACTACCCCAACCCCATCTTCAAACAGTTCGAAGACAACCGCTACACCGTCGCTCAGCGATTGAGTTTGCAAGATCCCCGTGTTGGAGCCATTGCCACTGACACGATCACCAAGTTCCCCTTGGGATACAGCCGCAGCAGCCAAGATGTCATCATCGGTTCCTTCTATGCGAGCTATAGCGGTTTGGACCCCAGCTTGGCCGATATCTCTGGCTTCCCCAAAATTCCATTGCCCAACTGGAACATCAACTACACGGGACTAACCAAAATCAAGGCGATCGGCGAGAAGTTTTCCAACATCACCCTCAAACACGCTTACAACGGCAAATACACCATTGGTCAATTCAACCAAAACCTGCGTTACAGCACGGGTGAAGCGGCGGCTATGGGTGTGGATTTTACCCCCCAGTACCAGATTGCCGACGTCACCATTTCAGAAGGCTTCTTCCCCTTGGCGGGAGTGAACATCACCACCAAAAAAGGATGGACACTGGGCATGGAATACAAGCGTAGCCGCGTTTTGAAATTATTCGCTGCCCAATTCAACTTGACCGAGATGCGCAGCAACGAATTCCAGTTGACTGGAGGTTACCGCGTAACAGGCCTGACATTGCCTTTCAGACGCAACGGTCGCAAGATTTACCTGCCCAACGATTTCCGCTTTGACCTGAGTGTTGCCGTTCAGGATAACTCGACCATGATTCGCAAAATTGACATGGACATCAACAAGTACTCAGCGGGTATGAAGAACATTCGCATCGCTCCTTCTGTCACCTACCAGGTCAACGACAAAGTCAATTTCGCTTTGAGGTACAACCGCGTGGTGATGGACCCCAAAATGGCTACCCAGTTCTATACGGCCCTTACCGAGTTCGGCATTGAGCTTCGCTACCAATTCAATTGATGAACAGATTTTGGCCCATAGCATTGATTTTGTGCTTGGCCTCAGCCGGTCAATTGAAGGCACAATTGCAAGCCACCGGTTTGTGGCGTACTCACATGTCGTACCGCGACGCCAAAATTTGCCAGGCTTCAGACGAGTTTGTCTATGCGGCTAGTTTCAGCGGATTCTTTCGCGTCAAACAAGCCAGCGGTGAAATGCAAAAACTGGGTACCCAAGACGGCTTTGCCGGTTTGGAAGTCACCTGTTTGAACTACTACCCCAGTGCCCGCTGTCTGTTCATTGGCTATGCCGATGGCAACATAGACCTGCTGTTTGACAACCGCAGCATCTCCAATGTACCAGGATTCGCCCAGAAAGCCTTGATTGGGGACAAGCGCATCTTGGATGTCTCTTTTTACGAAGATTACGCTTTGGTTTCGACCTACTTCGGTTTGCTCGTGGTCGATTTGAAACGCCACGAAATCAAAGACAGCTATACCTCCATTGGTCCTTTGGGCAGTTCCCTTCCGGTTTTATCATCGGTGATATTTCGCGACAGCCTGTTCATCGCCAGCCCAGAAGGATTGCGTTCTGCTCCTTGGACAGGCAACTACAACTTGAACGATTACCAAAACTGGTCCACCCTAGGGCAAATGACTAAGCCTTGCCAGCAGCTAGCAGCCAACGCCGAAGGTCTTTATTTCAGCAGTGATTCCATGGTCTACCGCTACAACAATGGGCATCTGTCCGTTTTGGACAATCGCAGGCTCGCCGTTGCGCGCATTCAAGCAGGGAAAAACGGCATGGTGGTTTACCGCCCGGGCAGCATCACGGAATATTCAGGGGGATCCTCAAAAGCAGAACCCGTAAACCTCATTGTACACGGTACCCAGGATCCTCAAGGCCTGTATTGGTTCTGTACGGGCATTGGACCTGGTGTCATCAAAAAAGCCCCAAGCGGCGAAGTGGCCTTCATGCCCGATGGCCCGAACAACAGTACGGTATTTCGCATGAGCCAAGAAGGGCCCTACCTGTTCACAGGAGGTGGTGGTGTTAGTTCGACTTTTGGCAATGCGTTCAACGATGCCGGATTTTACATCTACACACCAACGGGATGGGTAAACAACATTGCTTCCCCATTGAACCAAAATCTATACGACTTTACCTATCCCTTTTACTCAAACCGACGCAATCGGGTGTATTTGGGAAGCCATTCGTATGGCATGTTGGTGTTCAATGGTTTGGAAGTCGAGCAGCGAATCGATCAAAACAACTCGCCCTTGAGCCCCATATCAGCCGGCTTTCTGCGCGTTTCGGGCATCACCGAAGACCGAAACGACTACCTGTGGTTTGCCAATTTTGGAGCTGACAAGGCCCTACATTGCCTGGACCTGAGTAACAAGTGGCATTCCTTTGAACTCTCGGCCTCCGGCCAAGTCATTAGCGATGTCAAAGAAGTGGTGGCCGATCGATTTGGCCACATTTGGATGATACGCCAAAGCGGGGGTTTGGTGGTCTATGACCCAGGAAAAGATTTGAATTCCCTTTCAGACGATCGCTGCATACTCATTGATTCACGGCATGGTCTGCTAAGCAATGAGGTATTGAGCCTGAAGGCTGACAACCTGGGCTATGTCTGGATTGGCACCAATCAAGGATTGAACATATTTACAGGATCCCAATCCATCTTTGAATTGAGCAAATTGGACCGCTTTGTCATCGACCAAGACGGAACCCTGGGCTACCTCATGGGCGAAGAGAGCATTTACGACATCTGCATCGATGGCGGAGGGCGCAAGTGGTTCGGAACGGCCAACGGATTGTTCCTGGTCGATCCATACGGCCAAAAAGTACTGCGTCATTTCACCCAAGAAAACTCCCCCTTGTTGTCCAACCGAATTGTTTGCTTGGGGCAAACCGATGAAACGGGAGAATTGTTCGTGGGAACCGACAAAGGCATTATATCGTACCGCAACGATGCCAATCAGGGATCCAGCCAATTCCAAGCGCTGAAAATCTATCCCAACCCTGTTCCTCCGAAATACAGTGGGCTGGTCACCATTGAAGGGCTCAGCAGCAATGCGGAAGTTAAAATCACCGACGCCAATGGCCGCTTGGTGTATCAAACCCGAGCCAATGGAGGAAAAGCCACTTGGGACGGACTTCGATTGGATGGCACTCGACCCAATAGCGGAGTGTACTTGGTATTTGCCCTCAACAGCGATGGGACCGAAACGGCCATGGGGAAGTTCATCTTCATGCACTAATCTCCATTAGCGCATTTTTACTGAAGGTCAATCAGGCCAAGTCAATTCCAGACCATCGTAGGCCAAGTCAATTCCCTCTGGCAATTCCGCACAAACCTCCTCATGCAGGCCAATCTGATGGCTCATGTGCGTGAAATAGGTTTGCTTGGCTCCCACCTTCTGGGCAATGGCCACAGCCTCCTCCAAGGTAAAATGAGAGATATGAGGCTCTCTTCGAAGAGCATTGAGCACCAAAACCTCTACCCCTTCTAGCTTAGCCAATTCGACTTCATCGATGCGATTGGCATCGGTCACATAAGCAAAGGGGCCAAAGCGAAAGCCGAAAACCGGCAGCTTGTAATGCAGCACCTGAATGGGGGTAACTTCCAGTCCCAATAGATCGAAATCCAAATTCTCGATCAATCGAAAATCCACATCGGGTATTCCTGGATAGGGATTTTCAGCGAACAAATAAGCAAATTGTCCCTTCAATGATTCCAATACGCGTGAATGCAAATAAACAGGGATCGGCTCCTGTTGACGGTAATTAAAGGGACGTATGTCGTCCAATCCTGCGGTATGATCCCGGTGTTCATGCGTGAACAGAATGGCATCCAGCCGTTGTACCCCTGCTCGGATCATTTGGTACCGAAAATCAGGACCGGCATCGACGACGATGGAGCGACCCTCCCATTCCAACCAAATGCTCGAACGAAGGCGTTTGTCTCGTGGATCCAAACTCAAACAGACAGGAGATGTACACCCAATAGGGGGAACACCTTGGGAAGTGCCTGTACCGAGAAAGGTCACACGCATGATCAATTCATATTGCTCAGGTAGCCCTTAAGCTTCATGATGATGACGACCTGCATGTTGTCAGCACCCTTATCATCAGATGCCCAAATGCTCAACCAATCGGTCGCGTGAATGACCTCAAATTGAGAAGCCATGCTCGCATCGCTTACAGGGTATTCGTACACCTTGTTACCCAAATCGTTCAATACCCCTTTCAAAAAACCAAAACGAGCGGAAACTCGGGGATTCTCATGGCTATTCAAAAAGATGAAGTTGGTATCGTGTTTTTCGTAATAGCTTTCGATCATGTTGTGGTTGGCTTCTGGCAATACCGAAACAAATCCTTCGCCTTTTCCATTCTCTTGAATCTGCTGGCAGAAGCGAATGGCAACCGCTTCGTAAGGAGCATCACAAATGACGACGAACTTCTGGGCAATGGTCTCCTGGAAAAAGGAATGCATGTGTCGCGCCTGAGCAACCATAGCTTCAGGCTGACGGAATTGATCGCGAAGGGCTTCGATGGCCTGACGCTGATCTTGCCCCATCAGTTCACCCATCATCATGGTCAAATTGGCCACCGCAAAACCCAAGGTCATACGGGGCTGATACCCGGTGTCAATTCGGAAGAAAGGATACCCGTGATCGTGGGCCAATGATTCGATTTTGCCGCCAGCGGCCATCACCATAATGTCACAACCGCGAGATTGAGCATCGTCAAACATGCTCAAGGTTTCTTCGGTCATTCCAGAATACGAGCACAATATGGCCAAGGTCTTAGGACCTGCATAACCGGGCATGCTGTAATCGGAATACACTTCAACGGGCACGGGAGAGCTATTCCAGAAATTCAAACGGACGATGCGACCACCAATTCCGCTTCCACCCAAACCACCTATGACTACGTTGTCGTAATTCTGAATGGACTTGCCGTGGTTCTGGTAATGTTCCAACACATAATCAAACTGCTGATAAAAGTTCTCTAATGACTGCTCGTGGGTAATTGACATGCCACAAAAATAAGCAGTTGCGGGCAGGTCCAAAACGAAAAAAGCCCCGAAATCGGGGCTTTTTTCAACGATTGATTCTCTGATTAGTTCCAGTCGAATTTGTAACGGAAGTCTTGTACTTCTGCTTCGCGAACCAAAACTCTCTTCACGGAGCTCAAAATCATCTGAGGCTGCGACATGAAGTCATCATTGCGATTCATACTGGCCACCTCTTTTTTAGCATTCATTTCATCACGTTTGATGGGGAATATTACAGCCGTATAATTGTTTCCTTCAATCACCGAACTCAAGGCATTCAAATTGGCACCAAAACAAGCACCCGTAATGGCTGACTCCGAACCGTATTGAGGAATGAATCCTTGACCCATATGAAGGTTGCTGACCAATTCTACTTTGCCTCCAACAGCCTTAGCCAATTCTTCGGGAGTCTTGGCCGTAGCCTTGGCGGCTTCCAATTTGGCAGCCAACACCAGGTGCTTCTTGTGATTGCGAACCAAGGGCTCTAAGGTTTCACGCAATTCTTCTACGGTAGCATATCCGCGGTGACGAACTTGTTCTACTTTGATTACCACATGCTGACCTTCAAAGGCAAATACATCTGAAATTTCATTGGCTTCACGGTCTTTGTCAAACAACCAGAACAGCAAAGATTTAGCATCTGCTCCCTGCAATCCACAGACTTCGCGAGACTCAGTAGAAATGTTATCCTGAATGCGAGGAATCAACTTCATGGACTCCTGGGCTTTCTCAAATGAAGCAGGATCTTCGGTAATCTTATTGCGGAAGCTGCGGCTTTCCTCGTCAACGATGCCCACTGTTTGAGTACCTGCGCTGATCTCGAATACACTTTGAGTAAACTTTATGCGCATGTAATCAGGAGCTTCCATCATTTTGATGACGTGATATCCGAATTGGGTTTTTACCATTCCAACCTGTCCCTGTTGAGCAGTGCTACAGAATTTGGCAAATTCAGGAACATAGGCACTGGCCAATGACCATCCCAAATCTCCACCCTTGCTGGCCGAACCATCAACCGAATATTGCTTGGCCAGCTCGGCAAAATCTGCCCCTGCCATTACTTTGCGGTATAATCCTTCAGCGAAGGCCATGGCTTGAATGGAATCAGCAATGATGGTTGAATCGTCGCCCAACTTACCGCTTGAAGGAATCAAGATGTGACTGGCGCGAACACGGGGAACGGTATCCCTATTTTCAGCCACCTTTTGGTATACAAAATACTTTCCATCATCGGCTTTATAAATTGGGCCTATAACGACACCTACCTGGGAGGGGAATACCATCTCCGCTATTTCTACAGGTGCCTCTTCGGGCAAATCGCTCTTGGTCAAGAAACCAATAGCACCCAAGGTATCGGGCTTGCTTTGGCGCTTCAAACCAGCCGCTGTTTTATTGGCTTGCTCCAAAGCATAAGCGGAATCTTCAGAGCTAGGCACGATGTTCCAACGCACATACTTCACAGATCGGAGCTCTTTTTCGTTCCGGTAAAACTCTTTGTGATCGTCCAAATATTCCTGGAAATCAGCGTCGCTGACTTCAATATCCTTATCGGCTACATCGGCAAATTTCAGCGCCACCACTTTTGCTTCAACCGAGCCAGTCGATACAAAATCATTGAATTTGGCTTCGGCTTTTGTATTGTACAAGGTCTTGGCAATGTATTTGGCGTAACGCATTTCGCGCTCTGATTTGCGAATATTCTCCAAATAACTCAAAAACAAACCTTTTGTTTGGCTGTTGCTCTTGGCTTGACGATAAATCATTTTGACCTTCATGGGGTCAAACTTCCCATCAGTTTGAAAGCTTGGATCACCCTTTACAGACTCCATGGGGTTCAAACCCATGAGAAGATCTTTTAAATCTTCGTCGGTTACATCGATTCCGCTCTTATCAATTTCAGAGCGAACCAATTTTTCGTTCATCAAATCTTCCCAAGCCTGAGAGAACAGTTGCTTGCGCTTTTCCTCATCCAACTGAAAGTTGGGATCTTGGTTCAATTGGTTGCGGTATAGGCGCTCAGCAACCGGACCAATGTCGTCCAAGGTCCAAGCACCGTCTTTGGTTTGAGCAATGACATTAGCATCGTTGTCCTGCCCACCAAAACCCAAACTGTTTTTGCCAGACAAGATGTCACCCAATACAAACAAAACCAGGGCGGCAATAATTACCGTCACTACCATCCCGGAATTTCTTAACTTCTGTATGATCATAATTTCAAAAGGAGAGCAAAAATAAGGGTTTGCTCTGAAAAAAACCGAGGGTTTCAGCGACGAATCTGCAGGTTTTCTGTGATATAGTTCCCACCACTTCCCAAACGCAGCAATGCAGGGCCTGAATCCATCGAACTGCAAGGCCAACGTATATCCAAACCTCCTGGTGGTAGTTCTTCGACAACTTGCTGCCACTTTCTGCCTCCCTGTTCCAATTCAAGAGTGCAACTGCTTCGACCAGGCCAGTTCACGTAAGCATACAAATACTCCGACCCCGGTTCTTGATGAACCCGCAAAATGGGATACTGCAGGGACGCTGCTCCCTTTTTCAATTCTTTGGCTGTCCAAGACATAGTGGCAATGCAGGGACGGGATTTGGGCATGTAAAAATGGGTATAGGCAGCCAAAAATTGACTTCCGTCAAATTGCCAGGAGGCATAATCGCCCATGAAGTAGGAGTCGCCAGGCAGCAAGGTGGGTTCTGGGCTCAATATTTTGGCTTTTGAAAAGGATCTGGGCCCCATTTTTAAGGTCCACATGTGGTAAAATCGATGCGTGTAAAATCCCTTTGTGCTGTGCACCAATACCTGCGGATACCGAATCTCTGCCGGCCAAACGATTTGAGGGGCAAATGTTTCACCGTCCACCTCCCATTCGAATTGTTCATACCCGTATCCGCCGTCACGGCTCCACAATCCGACCAAACGGCGCTCTTCGACCCCGCCTTGAGTATATACCACGGCGATTTGACCTTTAGGACCTATGGCAAAAAAAGGCATGCCGTTGGCCCTCATGCAACCTTCCAATCCATCGTGATTCCATCCCCCCAATTGTTGAGCAATGGCAGTATCTCTGCCCCAGGACTTACCGAAATCCAAGCTACGATCTTGCCATATTTGGCCTTCTCTGGCCCAAATGCACAGAAGTTCTCCGCTCGGCAGAACCCCTACTGTCGCTCCTTCGGCTGTCCCATCGTCATCCATGGCATTGCCGCAGCGATCACTCACGACCACCAGCTCGTCGAAAACTTTGGAGCCCGGCGCCAGTCGAGCAAAGCAAATGCGAGAGGAATCTCCTGGTGCATCGCTTCCGTAATCGTCAAATTCTGTCCAGGTCAAGTACAAGGCGCCCCGTTCGGGTGATTCATCCAACTCGTTGAGGGTAATCCAAGGCTTATCCTGCATTTTGGAACCGTGAACAGGTGTGGCGACCGAGAATTCATGCTGTCCTTGAACATTGAATTTCTCCACTACCATTCGATTGAAAAAATTGGGCCAGTCGGCATCGGGATTTCGAGCCAAATGGGCAAGATACATCCCACCATCTAAGGCTGGCAACAACACGGGATCTCCATAGAACCCATAAGGCGTTTGGAAAACCAGAGGTTGAAAGGCCGAATCTCCGTGTCTTTTGATAAAAAGAGAAGATGTGTTGAAGGCCAGGTATTCGTGCGAGAATTCTGATTTACTGCGCGCATAGGCAGGCTCATTCCCACCGATAGGGGGTGAACCAAAAATGGCCCAATTGGACTGCGCCGACAAGGTGCCAGCCCCAGAAATAAGCAGTATGATCAGGCGCTTGAACACCTTACAAGTATACAAAGGCTTTGTTACTGTGCGGCGTGGCGGGCACCCAACCAGCGCTCAGCATCCAAGGCAGCCATGCATCCAGACCCAGCCGCCGTTACCGCTTGGCGATAGGTTTTATCCTGAGCATCTCCTGCACAGAAAACACCCTCCACATTGGTGTAGGAAGTGCCGGGTTTGGTGATGATATAACCTTGCTCATCCATGTCGATATAGGGCTTAAAAATATCGGTATTGGGCTGATGACCAATGGCGACAAAGAAGCCCTTGATGGCCAATTCTTGAGTACTGCCGTCTTGATTGTTCTTCACGCGAACGGCTTCTACAGCCATATCTCCCAACAATTCGTCGGTTTCCGTATTGAACAATACTTCGATATTCGGCGTATTCAGCACACGATGCTGCATAGCCTTTGAAGCGCGGAACTCATCCTTGCGAACCAACATGTAAACCTTGTTGCAGATTTTAGCCAAGTAGGTGGCCTCTTCACAGGCGGTATCACCCGCTCCCACGATGGCTACATCTTGGCCTCTGTAAAAGAATCCGTCGCACACGGCACAGGCGCTAACCCCGCTTCCATTCAATCGCTGTTCGCTGGGCAAGCCCAACCATTTGGCCGAAGCACCGGTTGAAATGATGACGGTCTCAGCTTCAATTTGGTGTTCGTAATCGACGACCACCTTCTGGGGGCCTCCATTGACAAATTCAACCGAGGTAACCATTCCAAAACGGACATCGGCTCCCAAACGCACCGCCTGTGCCTTGAAGTTATTCATCATTTCAGGACCCATGATTCCATCGGGATAGCCAGGGTAATTTTCAACATCGGTCGTAATGGTCAATTGACCACCCGGTTGCAAGCCTTCGTAAACAACAGGCTCCATATCGGCGCGTGCCGCGTAAATGGCTGCGGTGTAGCCTGCAGGACCACTACCGATAATCAAACATTCGATTTTCTCTACTGATGTGCTCATAACTCTTTAATGAGACAAAGGTAAAATGAGGCTCTGAGCAGTTATGTGACTTTTGTTCACAACACAAAAAAATGGGGAGCCTGAGCTCCCCATTTCATCAATCCAGGTTGATCAATTCTCGGTATTTCGGCAATGTCCACATGTCATCGGGAATCAATTGTTCCATGTTGTCGCAATGAGTTCTCAACTCTTCAAACAAGGGCTTCACTTCGCTGTTGTATCCCAAAGCACGCTTGTGCGCATCTTCTTCTTTGTTCCACTTGGCTCTGGCCTCGGTCATTCGATTGTTCAAGGAGTAAGCAGCATGGATCTCCGTGCTCAAGCGTTCCACCAACTCAATGTGGGTGGTCAGCGATTCTTTGCTTTGGCCAATAGACAGCAAGGTTTGAACCGTATCGGCCAATTGCTTTTGGTATTCCAAAGCGCTGGGAATGACGAAGTTTTGAACCAACTCATTCAACACACGGCCTTCGATCTGCAAACGAAGATTGAAGGTTTCGTAGCGAATTTCCGTTCTAGCTTCCAACTCCCGCTCGGAGAAAATGCCATTCTCTACAAACAATTCTACAGAACTGGGGTGCATGTAGGCCGCCAAGGCTTCAGCCGAATGGCGAATGTTGTTCAATCCGCGGCGAGCCGCTTCCTCAACCCATTCCTGGCTATATCCATTACCGCCGAACAAAATGCGGCGAGAAGAGATCAAATCTTCGCGCAAAATGGCTTTGATGGCCTCTTCTTTCGCTGCACCCTGACTGATCAAGGCGTCAACCCGTTTTTTGAACTGATTCAGCTGGTTGCCAACAATGGTGTTCAATACTACCATGGGGCTAGCGCAGTTATCGGAACTACCTACAGCACGGAATTCAAACTTGTTGCCCGTGAAGGCGAACGGAGAAGTACGGTTGCGGTCGGTGTTGTCGAGCAAAATTTCGGGGATGCTGGGCACCTGAATGGATCCCGAAACCGAACCCGTCTTGGACGCCTTGGCCGATTCGAAATCATTCAACACTTCTTCCAACGCTTGACCAACAAAGACAGACATGATGGCCGGAGGCGCTTCATTGGCTCCCAAACGATGATCGTTGCCAGCCGTAGCAATAGAGGCACGCATCAAATCAGCATGATCGTGAACCGCTTTGATCGTATTGATGAAGAAGGTTAAAAACTGAAGATTCCCAGAAGGACTAGAGCCAGGTGACAACAGGTTCACTCCCGTATTGGTGATCAAAGACCAGTTGTTGTGCTTGCCAGAGCCATTGATACCCGCGTAGGGCTTTTCGTGCAACAACACGCGGAATCCGTGCTTGTGAGCCGTACTTTCCATGACATCCATCAACAAGGCATTGTGATCGACCGCCAAATTGAGGTCTTCGTATTGAGGGGCACATTCGAACTGCGCAGGCGCTACCTCGTTGTGGCGAGTGCGCAAGGGGATGCCCAGTTTGTGTGCGCGGTATTCAAAGTCGTGCATGAAAGCCTGCACCTTTTCGGGAATGGAACCGAAATAGTGATCTTCCAATTGCTGGCCTTTGGCCGCCAAATGGCCCACCAACGTTCTACCCGCCAATTGCAAGTCTGGACGAAGCTTGTACAGCTCCTCTTTGACCAAGAAATACTCCTGTTCAACCCCAAGGCTGACACTGACATCGTTGACATTCTCGTCAAAGTATCGGCAAACGTCAGTAGCCGCAGATCGCACAAAAGACAAAGTCTTCAACAAAGGAGCCTTGTAGTCAAGCGCTTCACCCGTGTAGGAAACAAAAATGGTGGGAATGCACAAAGTCTTGGTGCCGCCCTTCAACAGAACAAAAGCTGGCGATGAGGGATCCCAAGCCGTGTAACCACGCGCTTCAAAAGTGTTGCGAATACCGCCGTTGGGGAAACTAGATGCGTCTGGTTCTTGTTGCACCAGTGCTTTGCCAGAAAACTCTTCTACTCCTTGATCGACACCACTGGGCTCGAAAAAGCTATCGTGTTTTTCAGCGGTCGTTCCGCGCAAGGGTTGAAACCAGTGAGTGTAATGCGTAGCGCCTAGATCCAGGGACCAGTTTTTCATGCCTTCGGCAATTTCACCGGCCATGTCGCGGCTAACCGCTTCACCATGACTGGCTGCTTTTGCAATGGCGGCTTGCGCCTTTTCGCTCAAATACTGGGATTGTGCATCGGGTCCAAATACCCATTCTCCGTAATAGGAAGAGATGCCGTGTTCGTGGCCGCTTTTCTTTTTAGCAGCAGATTTTGATGATGTTTTGGAGTTCATGATTGATTAATTGATTGATTTAGAACAACGCTACAAAGATGGGGGCAAGCCAGGGCAAAATCCATGAAAAATGGAACGAAATATCCCCAATGAGATTCACATCAATGGCAATTATTCACAGCCTGTACACATGAGGCGCAAGGGGTAAAAAAAACCTAACTTCGCCAGTCATAACAATGGGACATCATCGTATTGACAAATTGAGCGGGGCTGGCCTGCTGATCACTTTGGGCATCATTTACGGAGACATTGGCACATCGCCACTTTATGTAATGACCGCCATCATTGGGCAATCGCAAATCAGCGAGCTCTTGGTTCTGGGCGGGTTATCAGCCGTCTTCTGGACGCTGACCTTACAAACCACTGTCAAATACATCATCCTTACGCTTCGCGCTGACAACAAAGGAGAAGGGGGAATCTTTGCTCTATTTAGTCTGTTGCGACGAAGATTCCCCTATTTGGTAGTGGGCACCATGATTGGTGGAGCGATGCTTCTCGCTGATGGCATTATCACCCCACCTTTATCGGTTTCTTCTGCCATCGAGGGTCTGAGAATCTTGAACCCTGACATTCCCACTGTGCCTATTGTCATGGGCATTTTGACAGCTCTTTTCATGATGCAAAGAGCTGGAACTTCGGCCGTTGGCAAGTTCTTTGGCCCCATCATGACCGTTTGGTTCGGGACATTGGCCGTATTAGGGTTTGCCGCCTTAATTGAGAACCCTGGCGTTTTGAGGGCCATTAACCCCATGTATGCCTATCAATTGGTCAGCAGCAGCAAAGATGCATTCTTGGTATTGGGTGCCGTATTCCTGTGTACCACAGGAGCCGAAGCATTGTACAGCGATTTGGGCCATTGTGGCAAAAAGAACATTCGCATATCTTGGATCTTTGTCAAGACCGCATTGCTATTGAATTACTTTGGTCAAGGCGCTTGGCTTTTGGCTCGTGAAGGCCAAACCCTGGGCGAACAACGTCCTTTTTTCGAACTCATGCCTGAGTGGTTTTTGCCTGTTGGAATTGCCATTGCTGCGGCCGCTGCCATCATTGCTTCGCAAGCCTTGATATCGGGTTCATTCACCCTCGTTTCGGAAGCCATTCGCTTGCACATGATGCCTCGTTTCACCGTCAAGTTCCCTTCTGACGTAAAAGGGCAGATTTACATTCCCATCATCAATACCGTAATGCTGGTAGGTTGTTTGGCTGTGGTTTTGATTTTCCAAGAGAGCTCGGCCATGGAGGCAGCTTATGGGTTGGCCATCACCATCGACATGATGATGACCAGTATATTGTTGTTCTATTTCTTGCGCATTCGCGAGTGGAACTTCTTCCTTCTGGTCCCCATGATGTTGGTGTTCTTGTCGATTGAAACAGCCTTCTTGATTGCCAACTTGAGCAAATTCTCGCAAGGCGGTTACTTCACCTTTATCATTGGTACGTTCTACATAGGCATCATGTACATCACCTTAAGAGGTGGCAAGATCAAAGGCGCAACGGTAAAAACGGAGAACCTTCGGGATTTGAGGCCCAAGCTCAAAGGTTTGAGCCGTGACACCACTCTACCCAAGTTTGCCACGCATTTGGTTTACCTGTCAAAAGTCAAGGGCGATGAGGAAGTGGAATCGACCCTGTTGTATTCCATTTTGCACAAAAGACCCAAGAGAGCCGATTTCTATTGGTTCGTGCATGTCGAAGTTTCAGACGAGCCCTACACCAAAGAATACCGTGTGAACATCATCGAAAAGAACGACATCATCAAAGTCCAATTCCGCTTGGGATTCCGCATCCAGCAAAAGATCAACTTGTACCTCAAACAAGTGATTGAAGAACTGGTGAGTTCCGGTGAAGTGGATTTGGACCCGCACTACCACGCTTTCCATGAAAAGGGCTACATCGGGGACTTCCGATTTGTTCTGATCGAAGAAGAGATGAGCCAAGAGAACGAAATGCCTCTGCTCGACAGTTTGGTCATGCGTTTGTACAGCATAACCAAAATGTTTGCGGGTCGGCCCGAAAAATGGTTTGGACTGGACGGATCATCGGTCACCCACGAATTGGTACCGGTCGTGATCAAACCCATTCAAGATATTAAACTGCAACGCAAAGCATGAGAAAATCCATCCTATTGGCGCTGAGCAGCTCGCTCTTATTAGGATCAGCTTGGTCGCAATCGGCCAGCGATATTTTTTCTGCGGCATTTAGACCTGAGATGCCCCGCATTCAGCGCTTTAGTCCTGACGGAACATCCTTCATCAACACGCACAAAAGCGATGATCAATGGAGCCTTTCGCTTTCAGACATTCGAAGCGGGGACAGCACAGGTTTGATTTTCGAGAGTTCCGAATTCGCCAGCCAAGCGACCCAATGGAATGGGAAACTCCCCATGGGTTCTTTTGATTTGACCGCAGACGGTCGATTCTTGGTGGTGAGATATGCTTCAGAGGCCATTTACCGACACAGCCGTTCGGTCATGTGTTACGTCATTGACCTTCAGAAAAAAACCCTCACCCCTATACCCTCGCGCTTGCGATACCCCACACTCAACCCACAGGGCACGCAGTTGGCTTATGTCAAAGACAACAACCTGTGCATTTTTGATTTGGAGTCAAAAAGCGAAACTCTTGTCACCCAAGACGGGGAATCAAACTTCATCATCAATGGAGCCGTTGATTGGGTGTACGAAGAAGAATTTTCCATGAGCCAAGGGTTTGCTTGGAGTCCTAGCGGCCAGTTCATTGCTTTTTACCGCTTTGACGAGTCAGAAGTCCAGCAGTTTGGCATGGATGAATACAACAAAGAGGTCTATCCCGACCGCGAAGTGTGGAAATATCCCAAGGCCGGAGAAGACAATGCCGAGGTGAAAGTGGGAATCTACAATGTCCAAAATGGAGAAATTGCATTCCCTGAATTGGGGCATCAAAATGACCAATATCTGCCCCGCATTCAATGGAGTCTTTCAGACGATTTGTTGACCGTGCAGCGCTTGAACCGCTGGCAAAACCATTGGGAATTATTGGGCATCAACCCCAAGCAAACAAATAATGTCACGTTGCTTTTGGAAGAACAAGACGAAGTTTATGTTGACATTCAAGACAACTTATTCTTCCTTCCCCATTTGAACGGAGAGCCCAGCCATCAATTGATTTACGCCTCAGAAAAGAGCGGATACAACCAGTTGTATTTGATGAATTACCTGAACGGCAAAGAATCAGCCTTGACATTCGGCATGTCAGAGGTTCTAGCTGTAAAGGAATGGAATGAAGAACAACGTGAGCTTTTTTATACGGTAGCTGACAATGCATTGGAAGACGACCTGATGGCAGTCAACCTAGGCGTCAAGAAAGGCCAGTACCTACCCGGAAAAACTCGCCTGGTGACCTGTTTCAATTACGCAAACATGCCCGACAACGAGACCTTGCGGGCTCAACAAGAAGGCAACAGCTTCGCTGGTACGGGCTCACATTATTGCATGGTCGGCCCCAAAGGTCATTATTACTACGATGGATTCAGCAATCTGAGCGAGAACCCCATTTATGCCTGGAGCCTCAATAGCACAGATGGAAGCTTTCACCGCGACTTGGAAGGGAATGCAAAATGGACGGCCGCCGTTCAGGATTGGGGTTTGGGTTCGGTAAAATTCGACCAAGTACCGGGAGCCGATGGCACCCCGTTGAACCGGTACACGATTTATCCGCCGGAGTTTGACAGCACCCAAAAATACCCAGTATTGATGTTTTGCTACGGCGGGCCCGGAGCCAATACCGTGAAGAACGCCTACGGTAGCCGCAACTTCTTGTGGCACCAATATTTGGCCAAGCAAGGATACATCGTGAGCAGCACGGACAACCGTGGCACCGGTCGCAGAGGTTCCGCCTTTAAGAAATCGACCTACTTGAAATTGGGTGAATTGGAATGCAAGGACCAAACCGCCGTGGCCGAATGGTGGAGAGCTCAATCGTATGTCAACCCCGAGCGCATTGGCATCTGGGGATGGTCATTCGGTGGCTATCTATCCAGCCTTTGCCTGAGCAAGAGCCCTGAGACCTTTTCTATGGCGATAGCGGTGGCACCCGTCACCCATTGGAAGTACTACGACAACATCTATACCGAGCGCTATTTGCGCCGGCCTGCAGACAACCCTGAAGGATACGAGCAAAACTCTCCCTTGAATTTTGCCCACCAAATCACTGGAAAGTATTTGATCGTCCATGGAACCGCTGACGATAACGTGCATTTTCAGAACAGTGCAGAAATGGTCAATGCCTTGATTACTGGAGGAATCGACTTCGACAGCGAATACTACCCCAACCGCAACCACGGCATTTCAGACCCAGCTGCGCAAAAACATTTGTTCAACCGCCTGACGGCATTTGTATTGGAAAACCTATAATCATGAGCATTCAAATTGGCCAGGCCGCCCCTGACTTTTCGGCCAACAATCAAAACGGGAAGGCCCTCACATTGGGCGACTTCAAAGGCAAAAAATTGGTTTTGTACTTCTACCCCAAAGACGACACTCCAGGCTGCACCGCCGAAGCTTGCAGCTTGCGCGATCACTACCAAACATTCTTGGGTCAAGGCTACGCCATTTTGGGCGTCAGCCCTGACAACGAGGCCAAGCACCAGAAGTTCATCGCCAAGTACGAGCTTCCTTTCGATTTGCTGGCCGATACTGATCATGCCGTAGCAGAAGCCTATGGAGTTTGGGTCGAAAAGAGCATGTACGGACGCCAGTACATGGGAATCGCCCGAACGACCTTCGTCATTGACGAGAACGGAATCATGGCCGATATCATTCAAAAAGTCAATACCAAAGAGCACGGCCCTCAACTATTGGGTTCTTGAAGCATGCAGGCATTTGAAGGGAATATTGGTGTCATAGGAAATGGCAGTTGGGCAACAGCCATCGTCAAGATGCTGACCGAAACGTCGACTCAGCCCATTCGTTGGTTCATGAGAGACGAATCGGCCGTTGAACACATTCTTGAATTTCACCACAACCCCAAGTACCTCTCAGATGTGGAAATACATCCTAACCGGGTGCAGCCCTCCAGCGATTTGGCGGCTGTCGTCGATGCCTGCCAAACACTGATTCTCGCCATCCCATCGGCGTTTTTGCACGATACCTTGAAGGGACTAAGCTTACCGAAAGAGAAGTACTACGTCTCTGCCATAAAAGGTATCGAGCCGCATTCCCGCTTGGTGCTCGCCGACTACCTACAACAAAAACACGGGGTTCCCGAATCCCATATTGGATTGATCAGCGGGCCCTGTCACGCCGAAGAAGTGGCCTTAGAGAAATTGAGTTACTTAACCGTAAGTAGCTTGAATTCAGAATTCTGCGCCTGGTTCTCCAATCAGCTGCGCTGCCGCTACATCAACGTCAAGGAATCGCAAGACCTCTTGGGAGCAGAATACGCCGCGGTTTTGAAAAACATCTATGCCATAGGGGCCGGCATTGCGCACGGCTTGGGCTATGGCGACAACTTTCAAGCCGTATTTGTCAGTGCCGCCATTCGGGAGATGAAAACTTTCCTGAACCAAGTACACCTGGAAGACAGAGACATCAAAGAGCCCGCCTACTTGGGCGATCTCTTGGTGACCGCCTATTCGGAATACAGCCGCAATAGACGATTTGGAAATTTGCTCGGCAAAGGATTGAACGTTCGGCAAGCCCAATCAGAAATGAGCATGGTCGCAGAAGGCTATTACGCCACCGAGCTCGTTCACCTCTTGGCCGAATCCATGCAATTCCACATGCCCCTGGTTGAGGCCGTATATGAAATCACCTACAAGGGCGCTTCTCCCCGACGAATTTTCAAAGTTCTGGCTGCTGAACACATTGCATAAAAACGCTATACAGCCAAACCATTTCCATTTTCAATTGTAAGGCTATCACATGAGTTTCAAGATATATACACGAGCTGGCGACGACGGCAGCACGAGTTTGCTAGGAGGAGGCCGAGTGCCCAAACACCACTTGAGAGTGGAGGGCTATGGCACCATTGACGAATTGAACAGCCATTTGGGTGTCATTCGTTCCTTCATACAAGGCAGGGAAGAGGAGAAACTCCTAGCCCAAGTTCAGAACAACCTGTTCACCCTGGGCAGCACCTTGGCTTGTGAGCCTGGTGCCAATACATTTTTGCCTCCCTTTCACGTGGAAGACATTAAGGCATTGGAGCACGAAATCGACCGATTGACCAGCCCACTGCCTGAGCTAAAAAACTTTGTTTTGCCCGGCGGCTCCCAAGCGGGAGCCTTTGCTCATGTCGCTCGCACTGTTTGTCGACGGGCCGAGCGCTTGGTGGTGCATTTGTCGCAGGTTGACACGGTTGAACCCTTCGTCGTCCAATACCTGAACCGATTGAGCGACTACCTCTTCACCTTAGCCCGTCACTTGGACAACCAAAACGGAGCACAGGAAATCATTTGGAATCCCCGAGCCAAATAATCTTATCATAGGTCAATACTCGCACGTTTTTACCTCCCTTAATTTTGAAAAAATTCCTATGAAACATTCATTGTATTTATTTGCGGCCGCTGCCATCAGCTTGGCCTCCTGCGGATCAGACGCTCAGTCTGGCGAAGCCACCGACATTTCTAGCGATTCTGGAAATGCCTATTCCATTTCTGTTGACCAATCAGTTGTAGGTTAGACCGGAACCAAAGTTGTGGGCATGGGTTCACACTCTGGAACTTTCGGAATTGCCGAAGGCAGTTTGACAGTTAACGAAGGTGCCTTGGTTGGTGGATCTATCGCATTAGATTTGAACAACATCGTTTGCACCGACACCGCTTCTTGGATGACCGAAGAATTGAAAGGCAAATTGGTGGGTCACTTGAAAGACACCTCTTTCTTGTTCGTAGCCGAACACCCAACTGCTGTATTCGAAATTGCTTCCGTTGAAGCCTTGGAAACCGCTGACGAAGCTGGAAACAGCCACACCTTGACGGGTAACTTGACTTTGCGCGGCGAAACCCGCAGCATCAGCTTCCCTGCCCATGTCGAGGTTTCTGATTCTGGAATTCAAGCTTCTGGCGTTGCGACCATCAACCGTTTAGATTGGGGCATCAACTACGACAAAGAGAAAATGAGCTTGAGCGAAAAGCTCAAAGCCAGCGTACAGAAAGGTATCGTTGGCAAGAATGTAGAGATTTCATTCTCATTGACCGCTGCTAGATAAGCAGCCCAAACCTATCTAAGTAAAAAAGCCCGGGCAAATGCCCGGGCTTTTTTTGTTAGGCGTATCGATTGCCCACCCACACAAATCGTCGGTTGACGTAATTCGCGTCGGCAAAGGTGGCATTTCCACTGGGGTTGCCGCCGGTGACGTGAAAATCAGAGAAAGCCGCATGTTGATTGACAAAGGCTGCTCCTGTAAAATTGAAACTAACAGGGGCAAACGCAGCATTCATGGCATCAGCGACCTGCTCGCAGAAAGATTCATCGGTCGAATAGCACTGACTCGTAATGGCGCCCAACTCTGCTGCTGATTGTGCCGCAAGAGCCAAAGCCTCTTCCCTGTCCTTGCAGCGAATCACAAACAAGGCAGGTCCAAAACACTCCTGTTTCCAGGTAGCAGTATCGGCAGCATCTACAGCCACAACAGCAGGACTTAAGGTACGGGCATCAGCAAATTCGGGATTCTCGACAGACGAGGCGGCCAAAACAGCTCCAGACAAGCTTTGAACGCGCTTGGCCGTGGCTTCGTTTTGGATGGCCCCCAAGGTAAAGGGTCCCATTTTGGGATTGTTGGCCAAGCCTGAGATGGCTTCGGCTATGCCTGAAACCACCTGATCAAAGGTCAATGAACCTTCAGCCGTTTGAATGCCAGCCGCAGGTACAAAAATGTTTTGAGGAGCGGTACACATTTGACCGCTGTACAAGCTGGCGGCAAAGGAAATATTGCCAAATACCGCAGCAGGCTGATTCACAGACTCAAGGATCACCCCATTCACGCCAGCTTTTTCCGTAAAGACGGATTTACCGGGCAATGACTCGATGTACTCGCCAAAATGAGAGCCACCCGTATAATCGATCAATTTGATCGAAGGGTGTTCGGCCAATTCTTTGGTTACCGGTTGCTCCAGGGTATCAACCGCCAGTTGAACCGTGTACGGATCAAAACCAGCAGCCTCAAAAGCCTTCTGCATTTCGCCAACAACCTGGGCAATGGGCAAAATGCTTTTGGGGTGGGGTTTTATGATGCTGGCATTGCCACACATCAAATTGGCAAACAAGCCAGGAACCGTATTCCATGTTGGAAAGGTGCTGCACCCAATGACCAAGCCCAAACCACGGGGAATGGGCTTAAAAGTCTTGCGCAGGGTCAAATCGAATTTGCCCATGGGCTTCACGAATTGCACTTCTGATTCAAATCGAGTCAATTCTTGATAAGCCATGCTCATGGCTTCCATGGCTCGATCGTTCGCATGAGGACCGCTGGCCTGGAAACTCATCATGTATCCTTGACCCGTGGTGTGCATGGTCGATACGGCCAAATCAAAGAAACGCTTCTGTATGCGATACAGGCAGTCAGTCAATACTTCAGCACGCTGATCAGGGCTGCTTGAGCGCCAGCCCATTTGGGCAGTCTCAGCGCGAGAGATGAGCGTTTCGGTCGAAAATTGGGGGTAGCGAATGCCGAGCCCCGTCATCAAATAGGGGGACACTTCGGTGCCTACCCAAGCTTGAGCGCCCTCTGATTTAAACTCAGAAAAATCTTGGTTCAAAAGACGAGCAAATGAATCTTGCGATTCTTCCGTGCTACCCTCGGTATAGGCCTTCGGCGATTCAGGGAAGGCGGTATAATACGTGCGTTGCTTCAGGGCCGCTTGCCCTTCTTGCATCAATTCTTTGGCTGATTTCATGATTTATGCTTGTCCAGTTTGACCTCCAAACGAAAATGGCACCGTGTTGGGCATAGGAGCCATTTCGTCGATGTTGATGTCACCGAAATGTTCTTCGTATTTGTGCACGTTTTCTCCCAAAGCCATGAGCAAGCGTTTGGCATGTTGAGGCGCCAACACAATGCGGCTCTTCACCTTGCCCTTGGGTACACCCGGCATCATGCGAATGAAATCCAATACGAATTCACTTTGGCTATGCGTGATGATGGCAAAATTGGAATAGGTGCCCTCGGCAATCTCTTCGTTTAGCTCGATATCCAATGATGGACCTTGGGGTTTATCGTTTGCGTTCATATCTGATTCAAAGGTACTTTATTTCGCTGCGATGATGGAAATCTCCACCAGAGCATCTTTGGGCAAACGGGCCACTTCGACAGTTTCTCTCGCCGGATAATCGCTACCCTCGGGAAAGGCATTCGCGTACACGGCATTGACCTTGGGAAAGTCATTCATGTCCTTGAGGAATATGCTCGTTTTGACCACATCATTCCAACCAAGCCCACAGTGATCCAATAACAGACCTATGTTCTTCATGACTTGTTCGGTCTGAAGCTCCACACTGTCGGGCCCAATCATCTGCCCCGATTCGGCATCTAAGGCAATTTGTCCTGAAAAATACCAGGTGTTTCCCATGCGACGCCCCTGGCTGTAAGGCCCAATGGGTGCAGGCGCTTTAGCGCTAAAAATGACTTCGTTCATGCTATTTGCTGTAAATTTGGTAGATTTTTGATCTTTTCCCCACCCCCATGAAAATCGGAATAACAGGCTCAGAGAAAGCAGTAAGAGAATGGCAGTCAGGACAAGACGCCCCATCTTCATTTGCATGTTTGCAAGATACGAAGGAGCATCGCGATTGCCACGTTCTGATCGATTTGGATTTTGACCAGCACCCGGAGCGTCTTCAGGAATACGCTAGCAATTCCAATACCCTGTTTTTGTTGAACGCCGTATCCTGCACATTGGAACAAGCCTTTGCCACTTGCAAGCTGGCCTATTCGGGTCAGCGAATGATAGGAATCAATGCTTGGCCCATTTGCCTAGAAAGGCCCGAATTGGAAGCGAGCAATCCCTTTTCTATCCAAGTGAAATCTGAGGAACTGCAAGCCTGCGGGTTCTCATCGGCTCGTTACTGCGATTCCCGCGTCGGATTGATCACACCTCGAATCATCTGTATGATCATCAACGAGGCCTATTATACGGTTCAAGAAGGCACGGCTGAACCCGACGCCATTGATACCGCGATGAAATTGGGCACCAATTACCCCAAGGGCCCATTCGAATGGCTTTCTGTATGGGGACTTCACCGGGTGTACAAACTGCTCAACGCCTTGTACGAAGACAGCCGTGAAGAGCGTTACAAGGTTGCCGCCAAGCTCAAACAAGATTGGCTCAGAAAGCAAATTCAATAGGTGCAAACCTATTTTTGGTTCCAGCTACACGCACAACCATTTACCCAATTCACAAAAAAAGCCCGGGCAAATGCCCGGGCTTTTTCATGATTCTTATGATGAAAACTAGTTCTGAATGGTGATTTTCTGAGTAGCTGACTGAGTCTCGGAAGAAACGCGAATCAAGTAAACACCAGGAGTCAAACCGCTCACTTGTACGTCTACCAAACCGTTATTAACGGCAGTAGAATTCCAAACGCGTTGTCCGCTCAAAGTAGTCAACTCCAAATTCACGTCCGTTCCGAAAGTGGGAGTCAAGGCCACTTGGAATTGTCCATTGGAAGGATTCGGGAATACACCCATTCCTACTTTGGCCAATCCTTCAACCGCAGAGCGATTCATGACAAACTCCTTGCTCTTGGTACACTCACAACCCGTCTGGCGAACTTTGGCACGCATGGTAATGGTGTAAGTTCCGTCATCGACAAAGTTGTGCTGAACAGCCGCATTTTTATCAGCGCTGTAGAGCTTTCCACCGCCTTCAAAGATCCAAGTGTAATCGACGTTGTCTTGACCGCCAGCGTTGCCGCTGCCATCGATGGGCTCAACGTTGACACCGAAGAATCCGAACGTATAATCAGTTGAAGCCGTGAAGTCACAAGTGCGAGGAGCTTCGTTGATGGTTACACGCTGAGTCAAAGAATCGGCACAACCACCCTTGATGTAGGCATACAAGGTTACGTTGTAAGAAGTGGTTTGGATCACATTGTAGGTCTTAGAAGGATCACTGGCCGAAGCAGTGGTGTTGTCACCAAAATCCCAGTTGTAGCTGATCTCACCCTGAGGCCAAGTGGTATTGTTCACAAATACGACTGCCTCACCGGCACAAACATCACCAGCGGTAAAGTTGGCCTTGGGCTGAGTCAACACGCTCATATCTTTGGTCATGGTCTGAGAACATCCATTGTCCAAGGTAACGGTCAAGGTCACCGTTTTGGGGCCCAAAGAAGACCAGTTCTTGTTGAGAGATTTAGCGGTAGAGGTAGTACCGTCACCGAAGTCCCAAGCATAGTTCGCTACTGTACCTGCGATATCGGCAGTGGTATTGGTGAATTCTGTGGGAGTCAAAGAACAAGCGGCTGTGTTGGTGAAACTCACCTTGGGTGATTCACGCACCTCGATTTCTTTGACCATGGAATCTTTGCAACCAAATTCGCTGGTAGCAACCAACTTCACCATCTTCTTACCAGCTGTTGAGAATTGGTGTTCAGCATCAACTTCAGTTGAAACAGAACCGTTGTCATCAAAATCCCAATAGCTACCGACCAAGCCGCTGTTGATGCTAGACTTGTTAGCAAAAGCAAAGGCTTCGTTGTCACAAATACCGTCAATCAAAGACCAATCGGCTTTGGGACGATCGAACTGATACACGCGCTGTGTCAAACTAGCCACACAACCGTTCAAATCGGCCGTTAAGGTTACATTGTAAGTACCTGCCTTAGCGTACTTGTGGGTAGGATTGTTGGCCGTACTAGTAGCACCATCACCAAAGGCCCATTTCCAAGTAGCCGTAGTAGGCGTAGTCTTGTTGGTAAATTCCAGATTCTCGCCTTCACAAGCATTCTTTTTATCAAAGGCAACCGTAGGTATAGCATTCACTTCAACCGACTGCGTATCGTGGAACACAAAGCCATAGGGCAAAGTTTTGGCCGTCAAGATGACATCGTAGGTTCCAGAAGCGGGGAACTGGAATACAGGCTCAGGAGCGTTTGAAGTGTCAGCTGCTGTGCCGGTGCCGAAGTTCCAGAAGAATTCCATTCCACCGCTCTTTACCGAGCTCATGTTTTCGAACAATACAGCCTCACCGTCACAAATCTTGGCGGGGAATACAAAATCAGGAGTGATAGAAGGATAAATCAACACATCGCGCTTGATTACAGTATCACAACCGTTGTTTAAATCAGAGATTTTCACAAACCATGTGATGGTTGACTCTTCCAGACTAGCATCTGAAGTCATGAAAGACATCTGCAAATCTGCAGTTCCACTTGGGGCTGTGAGGCTAGTCGTACCCGCCAAATCGTTACCATTGGCATCTTGGGCATAACTAGAGGCGGTCCAATCGGTTCCATAGGTCGCATTGCTCATGCCGCGAGGGGCCGTAAAATCAAACATAACGGGATTGTTGACGATAGTCACATCAAAGGGGCGACCCTTTTGGTACTTGGCTTGAGTTCCCGCAGATACACTGGCAATTTCACTACCACCAGGAGCCGGTTTAACGAATACAGACTTGCTGAAGGAATCATTCGAAGAATTATCGTCACCCAACAAGTGAACAATCACCTCGTTGTTGCCCCACTCATTAAACTTGAGCTTCGCACTTAACACAACTGATGCCGTATCGTTTGCCGGAATGTAAACATTAGCCACAGCTTGGTTTTCAATGCCGTTAACATTGAATACAACGGGAATGTCATAGGCCGTATCGCTGAAATTGTTTTTCAAGCGAACGCTTACCTCAAATTCAGAGCCTGAACAAACCGTATCGGTCAAAGCAGGACTAAAGGAAATATCATCCATGGCGATGTCCATGTACCCTTCAACCGCACCGTTATCAGACTTAATTGGGTTGCGCTTGTCGCCGTTTACATCGGTGGTCACCCAGGTAACAGAAGGAACTCCGTTTTGGTTCTTGAACTGACCAGAAGAGAAGTCACCGGCAGCAGGATCGGCAAACTTCGGGTCAACAAACTTGGCATTTTGCTCGTGGCCAGAAGCTTCGTAGGTAGCCCAAGAGGTATAAGTACCTTGGGTATTTCTCCAACCGTAAGAAGTGGTATTGGCATCAGGCTTGTACCAATAGCTGTTGTTGCTGTATTCTTTGATCTGACCATTGTTGTTCGAGTGAACGTGGAATTCGATTTGATCCCCACCTTCAGCATACAACAGATTCCCTACCCAATACTGATTGTTGCTGTAGGAGTACGTATTGTATATGGGCCAGTTGGCATATCCGCCGGAGGAATAGTTATCCATTTTATTGTAGATGGTATTCTGGCGAATGTCCCAACGTTCATTGGTGCTGTAACTTGAATACAGATACATACCGTACACATCGTAGCGGTAAGAAGTTACGTTGTGTACCAAGTTCGACTGGTTCTCCAATCCATAAGCATAGTACGAGAAGATACCGGCAGCATCAGAGTTACCACCTCGAATATAGCTCACGCGATTGCGGCGAATCTTGTGGTTGCCATAGAAAATGTACATACCTACGGCAAAACTGTTGGTGGCCTCATTAGAGTCAATGAGGTTGTCATCGACTTCGATGGTGTTACCACTGGATGGATACGAATAGGCATTAATGCCTCTCAAAGCAGAACTACACTTGTTACCGCTGATTCTGTTGCCACTTACTGATACAGTGTTGTATCCGAAATAGTGCAAAATACCGTAAAACGAATTTCCAGTAGATTCATTGTAGCAGATAATATTATTATCAGAAACGTAGTTGTCGTGATAATAATAGCGGGCTATGCCATAGAATATTCCACTCGATTTATTGTTATTGATTTCATTTGAGCTCGTACTGGTGCGTCTGGCATAATAGTACATGTAAATGCCATAGAAAGAGCTGCTCGACGTATTGCCGTTCCAAGTATTCTTATCAACCTTGGAGTCATTTGCATAGTAATAGGCATACAACCCATAGAAGGTTCCGCTTACCTTGTTGTTGTCCCAATGGTTGTTGTTGATGTTGGCACGCTCCAAATAGTAGTAGTTGTAGAGGCCATAGAAGGATCTAGAGACAGAATTGTTCGAAAAACTGTTTCCCGTCATGTGCAAATAACGAGGGTAATAGTAGGCGTATACCCCGTAATAAGTGCCCGATGCCGTGATGTTGTCAAACTTATTGTTGTGAATGCCCCAGTAATAACAGTAGTAATACGGATATACACCGTTAAAAGTTGAAGCAGAAGAATTGCTGAAATCATTGCCTTCAACAGAAACGTAATAAGAGTAATAGCCATCAACACCTGTGCGAGAGCCGCTGGTACTTTGACCACTAAAATCATTGTTCAAGATGGAGTCGCCCGCCGCATAGTAAATGCGAACACCGTAGCGATACCACTTTTCGATTTTATTGTTTTTGATGACGTTTTGACCATTGGTAGTGCTGGAGTAGTAACTGCGGTTGTTTGTAATAGCAATGGCATATCCAGGGCCATACGAACCCGAAGATTTCATGGTATTCTTTTCGATGCGGTTGAAACGACCCGTCCAAGAATAGGTCGAACTGGTGTAACCGGTAGTCGAAGGAGCAAATGCAACGTAAGAACCAATTGTAGATGCACTGGAACGACGGGTGTACTCCAACACGCAATTGATGATGCGGTTGTATTCACTTACGTTGGTGAATCGCACAATGTTCGTACCCGTAGAGGTAGAAGTGTGCAAGATCTTAACCCCGTTGAAGGTAACATAATCGGCACCGTTGAACAGAATGGCATCGGTAGATCCCGAATAGGAATACGAATAACCATTTCCGTCGATGGTGATGGTGTTGGTCGAACTTGCTCCACTAATGGAATTAAAGGTCGTCGTGGAAGACGAACTAACGTCGCTGATCAACTTGGCTGTGACAGCGCCATTCACGCCACCTGAAGACAAGGCCGAAGCAAAGGCTGCCAGGGTGGAGTAATTGCCTCCTGATCCAATGGTATAACTGCCGCTCATGGCTGCCTTCAGCGAGGCTGAAGAACCCATGAAGAACAATCCCCCAAGGACCAGAGCGAGGTACTTGTTTTTGATAATTTGATTGTAGTGTTTCATCATAGACTATATGGTTTGTGCCCAAATTATGATTTTCTATTTCTATATGCAAGTTTTTCATAATTTTTGACATTGGGCTAAAAAAAACCCCGGCCTTGCGGGCCGGGGTTCTGAAAACCTATAATCTAACGATGAATTAGTCTACCAAAGTCACCTTCTGTGAGGCGCTGTGGCTTTCGCTCTGAACGCTCAAGTAGTAGACTCCAGCAGGCATGTCGCTTAAGTCGATATTCAACAAACCATTGTTGCTGTATGACTGAGTCAAAACAACCTGACCATTGGTATTGCGAACCATCAACTGAACCTCAGAACCGAAGTCCTTGCTCAGGGCAACATTCAACTGACCTTCGGTGGGGTTCGGGAACACTCCCATACCCACGCTAGCCAAACCTTCTGCTGCTGCACGGTTCATGACAATTTCTTTGCTCACCGTACACTCGCAACCGGTCTGACGAACCTTGGCACGCATGGTAATGGTGTAAGCCCCGTCATCTTGGAAGTTGTGCTGAACAGCGGCATTCTTATCGGCACTGGTCAATTTTCCACCGCCTTCGAATACCCAAGTGTAATCTACGTTATCCTGACCACCAGCGTTTCCGCTTCCGTCTACAGGCTCAACAGATACACCATAGAAACCAAAAGCGTAGTCAGTTGTGGCTACGAAGTCGCAGGTACGGGGAGCTTCGTTTACAGTTACACGCTGCGTGATTGAATCAGCGCATCCGCCCTTGATGTAGGCGTACAAAGTAACGTTGTAAGAGGTGGTTTGAATCACGTTGTAGCTCTTGCTAGGATCAGAACTGCTAGAAGTGGTATTATCACCGAAATCCCAGCTGTAGCTGATTTCACCCTGAGGCCAAGTCGTGTTGTTCACGAAGATAACAGCGTCACCCGCACAAACATCAGAAGCCGAGAAGCTAGCCTTAGGCTGAGTCAACACGTCTACATCTTTCTGAATGGTCTGGCTGCATCCGTTGTCCAAGGTCACGGTCAAGGTGATCACCTTGGGACCCAAGTTGCTCCAGTTCTTAGAAGGTGACTTCGCGGTAGAAGTTGTACCGTCACCGAAGTTCCAAGAGTAGTTGGCAACTGTACCTGCAATATCAGGAGTGGTATTCGTGAACTCAGTTGGAGTCAACGAACAAGCGGCCGTAGCGGTGTAAGACACTTTGGGTGACTCTTTCACTACAATGGCTTTGGTCATGGAATCTTTGCAACCGAATTCGCTGATGCTGACCAATTTCACATTCTTAGAACCGGCAGAAGCAAACATGTAGATGGGATTGTCATCGGTAGAAACCGCTCCGTTATCATCGAAGTTCCAATAGCTACCGGCCAAACCGCTGCTGATGCTAGACTTGTTGGCGAATTCAAACTCATCATTGTCACAGGTACCGCTAACCAAATTCCAATCAGCCTTGGGCTTATCAAACTGGTAAACGCGCTGGGTCAATGTAGCCACACAACCATTCAAATCAGCCGTCAAGGTTACGCTGTAGGTTCCTGCTTTGGCATACAAGTGGGTAGGATTGGCCGCTGTTGAAGTGGCGCCATCACCGAAGGCCCATTTGCTGGTAGCCGTGGCGGGAGTTGTCTTGTTGGTAAATGACAAGGCTTCGCCTTCGCAAGCATTCTTCTTGTCGAATGCTACGGTAGGAATGGCATTCACCTCTACTTCTTGGGTGTCGTAGAATTCAAAACCATAAGGCAAGGTCTTCGCGGTCAATACCACATTGAACTTACCAGAAGCAGGGAACTGGAAAACGGGCTCAGGAGCGTTTGATGTATCAGCCGCGTTACCGGTACCGAAGTTCCAGAAAAATTCCATGCCACCGCTCTTCACAGTAGAAGTGTTTTCGAACAACACAGCGTCACCGTTGCAAATTTTAGCAGGGAACTTGAATCCAGGAGTAATGCTGGGGTAAATGAATACATTGCGGCTGATGAGGGTATCACAACCGTTCTGCAAGTCAGAAATCTTCACATAAACCGTCAGGGTGCTGTCTTCGTAGGCTCCGTTCGAAGTCACAAATTGTACTTCAGCATCAGATGAACCACTGGGAGCCGTCAAAGAGGCACCTGTTACGGCTACACCACCTTCAGACACTGCAAAAGCAGACGCGGTCCAAGTAGAACCATAGCCGCTGTTGCTCATGCCACGAGGAGCATTGATATCATAAATAACGGGGTTGTTCAAGATGGTCAAATCACGAGGTGTACCGCGGAAATAACGAGCCTGCGTAGGCTTTGTTGAAGCGGTGAACTCCGACCCTCCAGGAGCAGGCTTTACGAATACAGAGGTAATGCTCGAGTCGTTGGCAGGATTGTCATCACCAGCCAAGTGAACCACTACGCTATTGGTTCCCCACTCGTTCAATTTCAATTTGGTTTGCAAAGTGTAGGAAGCAGAATCGCCAGGAGCAATGCTCACGGCAGCCTCAGCCATGGTTATTTTTCCGTTCACGTTGAAGGCAACTGGAATATCAGCGGCGGTATCAATGAACAAGTTGCCAATTTTTACACTCACGGTGTACTCAGAACCCGAGCAAACGGTATCGCTCAAAGCAGGACTGAACGACATGCCCAACATTTGAAGATCCAAGTACCCTTCGATGGCACCACGGTCAGACTTGGGAGTGGCGCGATCTACGCTGTACAAGTCTTTTTTAGAGGCATTAGCAGATGAAACGGTATTCTGGTTTTTGAACTGTCCAGAAGCGAACTTATCCTTGTTGACATCTTCAAAACGAGGGTCTAAGAACAATTCGCGCTGGGCAAATCCTGAACCGTTGTAAGCGGCAAAGCTGCTGTAGGAACCAGAAGGAGTCTGCCAGGAGTAAGCGGAGGTGTTGGCGTCAGGCTTGGTGAACCAAGTGTTATCGCTGAAATTCGTTACGGTTCCGTTGTTGTTGGCCATGTACAAGGGAGTTACTTGATCACCGCCTTCGCAGTATACCAAGTTGCCCGCCCAATTCTGGTTGCTGCTCAAGCAGTAACCGTTGTTGAAACCGTAGTTGATGTATCCGCCGGCAGAATAATTCTCCATTTTGTTGTAAATGGTATTCTGGCGAATGTTCCAACCATTGCCACCGGTGTAAGCGCTGTTGTACAGATAGAAAGCATAAACATCATACGACTTTGAAGTCACTTTGGCCACCAAATTCGACTCACAATTCAAGCCCATCGCGTAGTAAGAGAAAATACCGGCAGCATCAGATCCGTTACCGCGATTGCTGGTCACATGGTTGCGGCGAATGTTGTGATCTCCGTAGTAGATGTACATACCTACGGTGTAGGAATTGGACGCCGTATTGGAATCAATAGAATTGTCTTCCACATTGATGACATAACCCGTGGTCGGGTAAGCATAACCCGCAATACCAATTAAAGCTGAACTTGAATTATTGCTGCGAATAATGTTGCGGTTGATTTCAACGTTGTAATAACCGTAGATGTTGTAGATACCGTACAGAGAAGAAGCCTGTGAGGTATTGTTTCTGATGTAGTTATCGTTGGTCTTGTAGTAATCGTGGTAATAACCGCGGTAGATGCAATACATGGTTGAGTACGAGGTATTGTCGCACACCTTGTTCTTGCTCACGCTGGTGCGGTACGCATAATAATAGATGTAGGTACCATAAAACGTGCTACCCGTAGTGGTGTTTCCTGAAATGGAGTTTTCCTCAATTTTTTCGTCCATTCCGTAGTAGTAGGCATACAAACCGTAGAACGTGCTGGCCGCTTTGTTGCCATCAATGGTGTTCTTGATGAATTTACCATTCGACAAGTAATAGTAGTTGTACAAGCCGTAAAAGGTGCTAGACGTGCTGTTGTTGTCGATGTGGTTGTTCGAGATGGTGCAATACTGCGGATAGTAATACGCATACATTCCATAGAAAGTACTGCTCGCCGTGTTGCCACTGATGCTGTTGTTGTCCCAGGTGCTGTACATGGGATAGTAGTAGGCATAGAAACCATAGAATGTGCTACCGCTGTTTTTATCAATGGTATTGTTGCTGATGGTGCTATAATAGTTGTAGTAGTAGTTATAAATACCAATGAAGGTACTGCTGGTCTTGTTGTTGTCGATTTTGTTGCCATCTACAGTCCAGTAGTAGCAGTAGTAGTAGGGAGCAATGCCATAAAACGTTGACGTAGCGGTGTGACCCGAAATGTCATTGCCCTTGATGTATGCATAGTAGTTGTAATAACCGTAAATACCGTAGTAGGCCCCATGCGACTGATTCTTCATGGTATTGCTAACGGCTGAGTCGCCATTGGAATAGTACATTCGAATACCATAGTAGTAGGCCTGTTGGATATCGTTGTTTTCAAACATGTTGCCACCCTGAACAGATGAACTGCTGTAGTAGCTGGTATTGCCGTTGATAACAATACCGTAGTACGGGCCATAAGAACCAGAGGCCGATGATTTCATCGTCACTCCACTTACTCGGTTGTAACGACCGTTCCAAGAGGAAGAAGCAGAACTTAAAGCCGTGTATGACGAAGCCAATGCCACGTAAGCACCATACGACGAGGTAGAAGTACGAGCCGTGAACTCAATGCTTCCCCCTTTGATGCGGTTGTAGGTCGCATCGTTGGTCAAACGATAACCAATGCCATACACACTGGAAGAAGTGTTGATGACGTTCAAATTGTCGAAAGTCATGTAGTCGGTTCCGTTCAAAATGAACACTTCATAGCTGCTGCTGGAAGTGATTTTGTAACCGTTACCGTTGATGGTAATGGTGTTGGTCGAGCTGGCTCCCGTAATCGCATTGAAAGTGACGGCCGAAGAACCGGCAGACAAATCACTGGTCACGTTTACGGTCAAAGCACCGTTCACACCGTTGTTGTTCAACGCTGAAGCTAGGGCTGCCCAGGTGGTGTAGGTACCGCCTGATCCCAGGGTTACCGTGCCACTCAACTGAGCCATAGCCGATCCACTCAAGAGACCTAGGGTCACCAAAATGGCAGCGCGAAGCTTGGAAGTAAAGTAATGTTTCATCATAGTTTAGTTTTACAGATACTAACGAAAGTATCTACTTACTTTACCTAAAAAAACAATGACTCCTGCTCCATAAACAATATGACAGATTTTTTGACAGAGACTATAAACGACTGCAAGTCAATTACTTTTTATTAGTACCACTCCTATTTTTTGTCATTCATTGGAGTTTCCATCGGGCAGATATCCAGATAAAAAAAAGGAGGCCCAGCATGCGCTGGGCCTCCTTTTAGACAGTTTTGATAACTGATTTTTTCTTTAGTTCGTCTTCGTGATTTTTTGAGTCACGCGGGCGTTTTCTGACGTTACCGTCAACATGTACACGCCGCTGGCCAAGTCGCTGATGTTGACGCTAGTCAAGCCCATATTGGCTTCCTGTGCGCTGTACACCACCTGACCGCTCATAGTGGTCACGATCAAGTTCACCTGGCTGCCGATGGTCTCGGTCATGGCCACGTTGAACATGCCTTCGCTGGGGTTGGGGTATACCCCTACTCCACTCTTAGCCAAGCCTTCTGCCGCCGCACGATCCATGACGATCGTCTTGGTCTGTGTGCACTCGCATCCGGTCTGACGAACCTTTGCACGCATGGTCACCTTGAATGTTCCATCGTTCTGGAACTCGTGGTTCACCGCTGCATTCTTGTCTTGAGTCTGCTTGCTTCCGCCACCTTCAAAGATCCAGGTGTAGTCTACGTTGTCTTGGCCACCCGTTACACCGCTACCGTCTACGGGCTCTGCTACGATGCCGTAGAAGCCGAAGCTGTAGTCAGGAGTTACCGTGAAGTCACAAGTACGGGGAGCTTCGTTGACTGTTACACGCTGAGTGATAGAGTCGGCGCAGCCGCCTTTGATGTAAGCGTACAAGGTTACGTTGTACGAAGTCGTCTGGATCACGTTGTAAGCCTTGCTAGGATCTGAGTTCGTAGACGAGGTGTTGTCTCCGAAATCCCAGTTGTAGCTGATCTCACCCTGAGGCCACGTTGTGTTGTTCACGAAGATCACGGGATCACCCGCACATACGTCGCCTGCCTCAAAGCTTGCCTTGGGCTGGGTCAATACGTTCATGTCTTTGGTGATGGTCTGTGAGCAACCGTTGTCCAAGGTTACGGTCATGGTCACGGTCTTGGGGCCCAAAGCCGTCCAGTTCTTAGAAGGTGACTTCGCCGTTGAAGTAGTGCCGTCACCGAAGTTCCAGGCGTAGTTGGCTACAGTGCCTGCTACATCAGGAGTGGTGTTGGTAAAGGCTGTGGGGGTCAACGAACATGCCGCAGTGCTTACGAAGGAAGCTTTGGGTGATTCGCGTACCTCAATTTGCTGGATCAATGAATCCTTGCAACCGAATTCGCTGGTCATCACCAACTTCACTTGCTTCTTACCGGCCGCTGAGAACTGGTGCTCGGCGTCCATCTCTGTGCTTACAGCACCGTTGTCGTCGAAATCCCAGTAGCTACCCGCCAAACCGCTGCTAATGCTAGACGTGTTGTCAAATACAAAACCGTCGTTGTCGCAAGTTCCGCTCACCAAGTTCCACTTCGCAGTGGGCTTGTCGAACTGGTATACGCGCTGAGTCAAGCTCGCTACACAACCGTTCAAGTCAGCGGTCAAAGTCACGCTGTAGGCTCCAGCCTTGGCATACTTGTGAGTGGGGTTGGCTGAGGTGGAAGTAGCACCGTCACCGAAGGCCCACTTGCTGGTAGCCGTAGCAGGAGTTGTCTTGTTCGTAAAGGTCAAGTTCTCACCCTCACAAGCGTTCTTCTTGTCGAAGGCCACCGTGGGAATGGCGTTTACTTCTACCGCTTGGGTATCGTAGAACACAAAGCCGTAAGGCAAGGTCCTAGCCGTCAATACCACGTTGTAAGTACCCGCACCAGCGAACTGGAACACAGGCTCAGGAGCGTTGGAGGTATCGGCTGCGTTGCCAGTACCAAAGTTCCAAAGAAACTCCATACCTCCTGACTTCACATTTGATTTGTTCTCAAACAATACTGCGTCACCGTCACAAATCTTAGCGGGGTATTTGAAATCAGCATCGATTGAGGGGTAAATCAAAACGTTGCGCTTGATCAAGGT
This sequence comes from Bacteroidota bacterium, assembly GCA_027621365.1. GTDB lineage: Bacteria > Bacteroidota > Bacteroidia > NS11-12g > UBA955 > JALRLA01. Next base: position 176,192 of record JAQCBH010000001.1, read on the forward strand.
ATCGCAACCATTGGTCAAGTCAGTAATCTTGGTTACTACGGTAATGGTCTCGTCTTCCAAAGAAGCATCAGAGGTTACAAAAGTTACCTCCAAATCAGCTGAACCAGTGGGAGCTAAAACAGAGGCGCCGCTTACGCTGCTACCATCGGCTTTCTCTGCATAGGCAGAAGCCGTCCATTCTGTACCGTACGTAGAATTGCTGTAAACACGAGGAGCGTTTACATCGTAAATCACAGGCTGGTTGATGACAGTTACGTCAAAGGGACGACCTTTTTGGTAGATTGTAGCCGTGGGTGATGAAGAAGGAGTGTACATTCCACCGCCAGGAGCAGGCTTTACCACTGTGGTAAATGAGAAGGTATCATTAGAGGTCTTGTCGTCTGGAACATTGACAAAAACTTTTACTGTCGTCAATCCTGGATCATTCAAGAACACATCTTTTCCAAACGTAATGGTTGCAGAATCACCAGTGGCAATGCTCGCATTGACGAATTCATTCACAGGGGATCCATCATTGACAGAGAAGGAAACATTAAAGCCTTTTACGGTATCGACGAAATTGTTCTTGATTTTGATGTCAGCGCTAAAAGTATAGCCAGAACAAACTGAGTCGGGCAAATTAACAGACGTAGACAATCCCTCAATATCCAATACGCTTTCCAAAGCACCGCGATCAGAGGCGGTTGCATTGCGAGCGACCATAGCCAAATCATCAGCTACAGCAATAGAAGCAGGCACGTTGTTCTGGGCAGCAAAGGCGTTTGACTTGTAATCACCCTTTGCAATGTCATTGAATTTGGGATCGTGGTATTTTTCTCCGGAACCTGGCAAGCCGGTATTCATCCATCCTGTAAAGTCAGTACCATTACCATTGGGATTGTACCAATATTGTCCAGAGAAATTGTTGATGTAATAAGAGTTGTGATCAATGCCTTTTACGTTAGTAGAATTACCATAACAGTAAACAGGGTAGGTATAGTAACCATTTTTAAAGTTGACAATGTTACCATAAATACGAGTATCGCCATAAGCACCACCGTAAATACCATACGTGTAATTGTAGGTGTATTGGGCATTAGAATTATCTACATAAAATGTATTTTGTACAATGTCCTTGCTATATGAAGTTGAACGTGAGTAAAAATACAAACACATGTTTGTGCTATTACACTGATTGTTAGCCACCAAGTTTGAAGCAACCAATGCCTTCACATCATAATACACATACATTGCATAGATGCTTGAGTAGGTATAACCAAACGCTTTGTTGTCAACCAATTTGTTGCGTTCAACTTTCCAGTTCGAGGTACTGTTGTAGTTGTACAGATATAACAAATACATGGTATATCCAGAAGAGCCACTATTGTTGTTTCTCGCCACAGTGTTATCACTTGCTGAGTTGTTGGAACCCGAGCAGTAATAAGGATAGATACCGTAGAAGTAGTAACCCTTGCTTTCGTTATCAGTTACTGCATTTTCATCAACAGTTACACCTGAAACGTAGTAAGGATACAAAGCATAGAAGTAGTATCCATTGTTGTAGTTATTGGCGATTGTATTGCCATCAATGTTGAAATCGTTTCCGCGGAAAGCATAAACGCCATAGAAATAATAGGCAGAAATGCAATTTTTTACTGTATTGTTTTCAACCTTATTCGGACGGGCAGCAGCTCCGTAGTTGTAGTAGCAATAAACTCCATACAAATAACTCGCACCTACAGAAGTCGAAGCATTCTCATAAGGCAAATCGTGAATATTGTTGTTAGAAATGATGTTCGAACGATCAGTGGCGTATGAATAATTGTTGTACACACCGTACAAGTAAGAAGTGAAGCCTCTGTTGGTACCCGCATTCTTACGAGAAATGTCGTTGCCATCAGCTTGGTCACCATTGGTGTATTGCATCCAAATACCATAGTAATAGAAATTCTCAATGGTATTGCCCTTGAAGGTATTGTTCGAACCTTGAGAACTGTAGTAGCTAGTGGTTCCACGGTCTGCAATCGCATGTGAAGGACCAGGGCTGTTGCTATTCAAGGTGCGCATCAAGTTGTTGCTAATGGTGTTGTTCTGACCGTTCCACGCAGTTCCTGAAGAAGGGCTGGTGTAGCTGCTGGAAAACCATACGTAACCTCCACCATTGGTAGTTCCTGCGGTGCGGTTGGTGTACTGCAACGTACACTTGTTGATGGTGTTGTAAACTGAGCCATTGGTGAAACGAATCATCATGGCGTAGGAGTTTGTAGACGTGTTTTGTACCGTCAAATTTTCAAGCGTTACATAATCAGCACCGTTAAACAACATAACCTGGTAACCTACGGAAGCGCTTAGCGTCTTGCCATTTCCATCAATGGTGATGGTGTTGGTAGAGCTTGCCCCGCTGATAGCCGACAAGGTCAAAGAAGAAGTCAAGGTCTCATCGTTCATGACCTTAACGGAAACTGCGCCACTGACGCCAGATCCATTCAAGGCTGAAACGAAAGCCGACCATGATTGATAGTTGCTACCGCTGGTTGACTTGGTGTTGTCAATCGTGTAGCTGCCGCTCAATTGCGCATTCAGCGCAGAAGAGGACCACCCAAGAAAAATGACCAAAATAAAGGCCATCAGTTTGGATACTAATGATTTGTAGTGTTTCATCATAAGAATTGTTTTCAGAATCGTTCGCAATATATCAATATTTCATCATCAGTGGCTTTGTTTTTTCATGATTATGAAAAAAAACTATTTCAATTTCTTAACAACTGAAAAACATGATTCATGTATGACATAAATGCACAAAGGCCCGCCGAAGCGGGCCTTTGCTGATTCGTGAAAACAACAATCCTTAATGATGAAACACTGGATCGTCGGTTTCTCGGGTTACTGTTTGGTGATCTTCTGAGTCACGCGGGCGTTTTCTGACGTTACCGTCAACATGTACACGCCGCTGGCCAAGTCGCTGATGTTCACGCTAGTCAAGCCCATATTGGCTTCCTGTGCGCTGTACACCACCTGACCGCTCATTGTGGTCACGATCAAGTTCACCTGGCTGCCGATGGTCTCGGTCATGGCCACACACGGATTAAAAATACCTATAATTGAGCCAACAATGACTCTAGTAATTAACCCTAATTGATCAAATAATCACAATAAATCAATAAGAATGAATAGTTTCAATATCGAAGAAACTAAAAACTATAACCCTAAACAGGAATGAAACTCTGGGCGAGAAATTTTCTCAAGTCAATGATGAGCAAACAGCACCCGCGACACGAATACCGTCTAATGCGGCGCTCATGATGCCACCGGCGTAACCGGCTCCTTCCCCACAAGGGTACAAGTTTTCTATGCCTGGGTGGCTCAGTTTTTCAGCGTCGCGCGGAATGCGAACCGGCGAAGAGGTGCGGCTTTCGACCGCTACCAAAATGGCTTGGTTGGTTCGGAATGCCGGCATTTTCTGACCCAATTGAACCAAAGCCGCGCGAATGCGCTCGTGAATGGCCGCTGGCAATACTTGGTTCAAATCATGCGATTGCAGACCGGGTATGTAGGAGTTAGACGGCAAATCGGCGCTGCGCTTTTGCTGAATGAAATCTTCGATGCGCTGTGCCGGGGCTTGAATCGAACCCGTCAGTTGAAAGCAAGCTTGTTCCACTTGGGTTTGGTAGACCAAACCACTCAATGGCCCTTGAGACGCATAGGGAGCGAAATCCTTCTGGTCAACCGAAACCACGAATCCAGAGTTCGCGTAGGGGTTGTTGCGCTTGCTGGGGCTCCAACCGTTGACCACGATTTCTCCGGGCGCCGTAGCAGCCGGTGCGATGATGCCTCCTGGGCACATGCAAAAGGAGAAAACACCGCGGCCGTTGACCTGCTCCACCAAACTGTAAGAACTCGGCGGTAAGTAGGGCCCTCGCCCATCGCATTTGTATTGGATCTGATCGATGGTCTCTTGGCTATGCTCGAGACGCACTCCCAAGGCAAAGGGTTTGGCTTCAATGGCTATCTGTTTGCGATGCAGGAGCTCGAAGATGTCCCGGGCCGAGTGGCCGGTGGCTAGGATGACCTTCTCAACCACAACGCTGAATTCGCTGGAAAGGGAAAGGGACACGATTTTGCCGAACTCTAGCTTCATGTCTACCACCTGGGAATCGAAGAGCACTTCTCCCCCCGCGGCGATGATGCTCTCGCGCAGGCTTTCGACCAGCTGGGGTAATTTATTGGTACCAATGTGCGGATGCGCCAACCACTGAATCGACTCAGGCGCGCCGTGCTCGATGAGACTGCGAAGCACCTTGGAAACCGGGCCTCGCTTGGTGCTGCGCGTGTACAACTTGCCGTCGCTGTAGGTGCCGGCACCGCCTTCGCCAAAGCAGTAATTGCTATTGGAGTCGACCTGGCCCGTTCGGTTGAGCTGAGCCAAATCGCGACGGCGACGCTTGACATCTTTTCCGCGCTCCAGAATCACCGGCTTGAAACCCTGCTCGATCAGCGCCAATGCTGCGTAAAGTCCCGCAGGGCCAGCCCCGATGATATGCACCTCAGGTGCGGCACTCACATTCTGCAAGCGAAAGCCCTCTTCGTGCTGCACCTTTTCATGCGAAGCATAAACATCAGCACTGATGATCACCTTCGGGTGACGACTGCGCGAATCGATCGATTCTTTGACGCGAAGCACCTCTCCCATGGGCAAACCCACTGTGTGCAAGAACTGCATGCGAACCAAATCTTCATCGGCTGCTTGCTTGGGATTGAACACGAGTTGGAGGCGCTGTGGCATGGGGCAAAGGTAGCCCCGAGCACAGCATAGCTTGGCGGCTAGAGCCCGTAGAGTTTTCATCAGCCCAAAGACCCGTCCAATTTGCCTATTTTTGTGCTTCATGAAAGAAACGGTGGTCAGCGGCATTCGCCCAACAGGGAAATTGCACTTGGGAAATTACTTCGGAGCATACAAGAACTTTTTGCGCTTGCAAGAAGAAACCAATGCCTATTTCTTCATTGCCGACTACCATTCCTTGACCACCCACCCCACTCCGGGTGACTTGAAATCAAGCGTGCGCCGCGTATTGGCCGAGTACATTGCCCTGGGATTGGATCCCGAAAAATGCACCGTCTACATTCAAAGCGACGTGCCCGAAACAGCCGAGCTGTATTTGTTCTTGAATATGAACGCCTATTTAGGCGAATTGGAGCGCGTGACCTCTTTCAAAGAAAAGGCCCGTACCCAACCCAACAACATCAACGCCGGCTTGTTGACCTACCCCGTATTGATGGCAGCTGACATTTTGTTGCACCGCGGTGTAAAAGTGCCTGTAGGCAAAGACCAGGAACAGCACTTGGAGATGTCGCGAACCTTTGCCAACCGCTTCAATCGCTTGTACAACGTGGAGTATTTCCCCGAGCCTACAGCCTTCAACTTTGGCACCGAATTGGTCAAAGTACCCGGACTGACCGGCGGCGGCAAAATGAGCAAAAGCGCCGGAGAAGCCGACAGCATTTACCTGGACGAAGAGGCCTCCGTATTGAAGAAGAAAATCATGCGTGCGGTTAGCGACAGTGGCAACGAGCCCGGTGCGCCCAAGTCCCAACCCGTACAAAACTTGTTCGACCTCATGAATTTGGTCTGCGCCCCCGAGGTCATCGCCTCTTTTGAGACCGACCATAAGGCCGGTAGCATTCGCTATGGCGACTTGAAAAAGCAGCTGGCCGAAGACATGGAAACCTTCATTGCTCCCTTGCGCGATCGCATCCAAGCCACCTTGGGCGACAGCAAGCGATTGGACGAAATTGCCGCCTATGGCGCTGAAAAAGCCCGATTGAGCGCCCAAAAAACCTTGCGCGAAGTGCGTGAAATCATCGGGTTTTCCCGTTAACATTGTACCATGACCGACATTTCGATCGTCATACCCCTTTTCAACGAAGACGAATCTTTGCCCGAGTTGCACGCTTGGATTCAGCGCGTTTGTGCCGAACACAAGCTCTCCTATGAGGTACTCTTGCTCGATGATGGTTCTACCGACAATTCTTGGTCGGTCATTGAATCCCTAGCCCAGCAAGATTCTAGCGTTCGCGGCATTCGCATGCGCAAGAACTACGGCAAAAGCGCGGCCTTGAACGTCGGTTTCAAAGAAGCCGTCGGTGAGGTTGTCATCACCATGGATGCCGACTTGCAGGACAGCCCCGACGAAATTCCCGAGCTGCGCCGCATGATTCAGGAAGAAGGATTCGACGTGGTTTCCGGCTGGAAAAAGAAACGATACGACCCCCTGTCTAAGACCATACCCACCAAATTGTTCAATTGGGCTACCCGTAAAATGAGCGATTTGGAACTGCACGATTTCAACTGCGGCCTCAAAGCCTACCGCAACGAGGTGGTGAAGAACATCGAAGTCTACGGGGAAATGCACCGCTACATACCCGTCATCGCCAAGTGGAATGGCTTTCCCAAGATTGGCGAGAAAGCCGTCGAGCACCGCGCCCGCAAATTCGGCAGTACCAAGTTTGGCATGGACCGCTTCATCAACGGCTTTTTGGACTTGATGAGCTTGTACTTCATGTCCAAGTTCGGCAAACGCCCCATGCACTTTTTTGGCCTTTACGGGGTCTTGAGCTTTGTCATCGGCTTCGCAATGGCCGCTTGGATTTTGATCGACAAATTGGTGCACGTTTGGCAAAACACTTCGGCTCGTTTGGTCACCGACAATCCCCTGTTCTACATCGGATTGATCGCCATGGTCATCGGCACCCAGCTGTTCCTCGCTGGATTCTTGGGTGAATTGGTCAGCCGCAGCAATCCCGAACGGGACCAGTACAACATTCGCCAACGCACCGACTCATGAGCGCTTCGGCCGGCAACAAGCCAATGGCCGTCATCGTAGGTCCGGCTCACCCTCTTCGCGGCGGATTGGCCACCTACAACGAACGCCTGGCCCGCGAACTGGCCCAACAGTACCAGGTGCGCATCTTGACCTTTTCGCTGCAATACCCCGGGTTTTTGTTTCCCGGTCAAACCCAATTCTCCAACGACCCCAAACCTAGCGACTTGGACCTCGACGTGAGCTTGAACTCAGTCAACCCCTTGAATTGGATTCGCACTGGTTTGCGCTACCGACGCCTAGCGCCAGATTTGATCATTTTTCGCTGGTGGATGCCCTTTTTCGGACCCTGTTTTGGCACCTTTGCCCGCATTGTACGCGGCAACAAGCACAGCCACTTGGTCGCCATTACCGACAACATCATTCCCCACGAAAAGCGCTTTTTCGACAAGCCCTTTAGCCGCTGGTTTTTGCCTGCTTTGCACGGCGCTGTAGCCATGAGCAAAAGTGTATTGCTCGACCTCCAAGAATACCCCTTGTCGCGCAAGGTAGCCAAGGCTGAATACCACCCCCATCCCTTGTACGACAACTTCGGTGCGGGCGAAAGCCGCGAAGAGGCTTGTACCGCCTTGGGGCTAGACCCAGAATACCGATACCTGCTGTTTTTTGGCTTCATTCGCCGCTACAAGGGCTTGGATCTGCTCTTGGAAGCCATGTCCTTGCTAAAGGACCATCCCCACTGGAAATTGATCGTCGCCGGCGAATTCTACGAAGAAGCCGAACCCTATTTGGACTTCATCAAGCAAGAAGGCTTGCAGAAGCGCATACTGCAGCACACGCACTTCATTGAAAACGACGATGTGCGCCACTATTTCTGCGCCAGCGATTGCGTGGTTCAGCCCTACCGCAGCGCCACCCAAAGCGGAGTGAGCCAGATTGCCTACCACTTCCAAACCCCCATGATCATCACCGATGTGGGAGGATTGTCGGAATTGGTTCCCCACCAAAAGGCAGGCTGGGTTTGCCAACCCCATGCAGCGGCCATTGCCAATAGCATCGAAGCCATCATGAAACCCTCGGTCCTGGCTGACATTCGCCAACATCTGGGCGAATTGAAAAAAGGCTTTTCCTGGGCATCGATGGTTAAGGCCTTGCAGCGGGTTGCTCAAGGTTGAAGCTGCCTCTGTGGGCTCTTGATTTTGGCATTTCTTTTGCATTTTCTGCAAAAAATCACCGCATAAAAATCGCATTTTTCGCAAAATCTTCTCGGGCCTTTTGGCTTTCGCCTTCTTGCTTCCCGATTCGGTATTGGCCATACCCCAAAGCGGCTCTTCTGCTTCGCATTGGGAACAATCAGAAACAGGACCTAGAGCGCGGAAATTGCGCCGAGAAAAACGCCAACGCGTTCGCCGCATCAAACGCCGGCATGAACTGCGAAAGCTGCGCCGTAGCCATCGCCAAAAAGTTCGCCTCGGCGAGATCATATTTAGACCCTGAAGGGCGATCTTTGGCCCATGGCTACCGCCCCCTATCCTTGCTTTTAGCTGAAAGACAATGCCCGAGAAGCAGCCGATTATTACTGCTCCATTTTCCCCGATTCGCGCATCATAAACGCCAACCCTATGGCAGTTGTTTTTGACTTGAATGGCTCCCGCCACATGGCCCTAAACGGGGCTGGCGACCACGGCTTCAACGAAGGCATTTCCTTGGTCATCACCTGCGACAACCAGGAAGAAATCGATCACTACTGGGACCGTCTCAGCGAGAACGGACAGCCCGGTCGCTGCGGATGACTAAAAGACAAATTCGGCGTTTCCTGGCAAGTGGTACCCCGCATTTTGGGTGAGTTGATGAGCAACCCAGAAACAGCCCCCAAAACCATGTACGCTTTCATGCAAATGAGCAAGTTTGACATCGCAAAACTCCTCGAAGCTCAAGCGTAAATTCTCAATACAAAACCCTAAATTTGCACCCCGCACAGAGAGGTGTCCGAGTGGTTGAAGGAGCACGCCTGGAAAGTGTGTATACGCCAAAAGCGTATCGAGGGTTCGAATCCCTTCCTCTCTGCAACCCCGCAAAAGCCCGATGCAACGCATCGGGCTTTTTCATGCCCCAAAACCGAGTCAAGCTTGCTTGAATGAAGGTGGCGGGGCATGAAAACCCACGCCGCAGGCGTGGGGCTTTTGCGGGGTTGACACTCCCCTCTTGGGATCAGCGAGCGAAGCGAGCTAGTTCCCGGCGCAAAACTCAGAATTTGTGTTGGATAGCCCTAGTTTTATCTCAATTGGTACGCACTAAAAAAATTCCGCTTTGTAATCTTGAATTGAATTTTCGAATAATACAGCAATTCGTTCAATACAGTTTTATTAAACACCAATCATTACTCAAGCAGACTTTAGGTTCTTCAACTGGGGAGTATTACACTTTATCAACCAAGCTTTTGGTCCATTAACACTAGAGTTTTGCAATTTGATGATTTTGTATCAATATTTAGTAAATGTAATAGTTGAAATTTGCTTGTATGATCTAAACATAAATTAAGTTATGGCAAGGGTTAAAAAACATAACAAGAACATTTTTCGTTTCGAGATTGGAAGAAAGGATTTTCATGCTGGGAATACCGATAGAGGTCTTTCAGATAGAAATTCTAATCAAAGACCAATCCCCTACCGGATTATATTATTTAATTATCAGCTGTTACATAGTTTTGCCTTTGGCAAAATGTGTCGAAAAGTAGTAGTAATGTTATTTTTGGCAACCTTAAATAAATCGTATTCTCAGGCCTGTCTATGGGAAATTTCCTGGGAACTTGATTGTATTAGGAGTCTAAATATCGGGTTTAAATGTGGGCCTAGTGGTTTAAAAACATGCCAAAATAATTATGGGACAGTATCATTTTTCGCTTGCTGGTCGGCTCCGTCAAAATCTTACACATCGGCGTCACCTCCTTATTGTTATACCAATACGGGTTGGGTAGGCTCTCCTCCGAACTGTCTAACAAGAACAAGTTTATTGTTATGTATAAATGGTGTTCCTTATGAGCATGGAGATATAATCTGTTGCAATGACCCACCTGGTGGTATATATCCGTATTATCCTTACTGTATTAGTTGCGGCTGTGCAATAGTTCAAATTGATGAAGCCGCTGAGAAAATAGACGTTACTGATCCTAGGCCGTTTGGGAACTTTTGCCCGCCGTCAGGAATTTAAATGCAATTATTTAGTATGAAAAAATTTATCTTCGTTATTTTTCTTTTGGTATATATGGGCAAAACCATAGGCCAACCTAAGCCATCCTGGCATACAGGGTATTACTCATCTGGAACCGCCTTGAAGTTTACAGAATCGCACAGCAATTTGCTGCCCACAATTGATTCTCAAGGCAACGTTTTTATGGCGTTTCATTTCACGGATACATTGATTCTGGATGGTGAAATTTACCTAGCAAACGGACGGAATTCCTTTGTGATTAGAAAAGTTGACAAATACGGGAAAACCGTTTTCAATCTATTTGGAAGCACACGCAGTAGTGGAAGAAAGGTTGTTTTGTCCGATTTGTTTGCACTTCGTGATGGGGGGTTCGTTATTGCGATTTCTACTGATGACACATTGAAATTGGGAAGCGAAGTTTTGAGTGTTCAGAATAGAAACATTGATGAGAGATACCTACTGAGATTCAACGCCGATGGAACATTGCGATATAAATTTCATTTCTATGGCGCTATACCCAGTATTCGTCCAGGGTATAAAAATGATTTGGTCGTCTATGCAGACTTTAAATCTCCAGATTTTGTAACAATTAATGGAAAATCTTATGACCCAATTTACAACCGTGATCTCATACTTCAAATTGCAGCAGATGGAACGATAAATAAAACTTACAATCGATTCAGTTCTTTGGTAGATTGGACGGAAGATGTCAGTGGGAATATTTATTTATTTTGTATGTTGTACAGTTCTGATACTGCAAGGGGTCAACCTTTTGTCGACACAACCTTGTTTCCGAGCGCAAAATCTGGCGACTACAGGGATCATGTAATATTAGGTTTAAAACCAAATGGAAATGTCAAATGGGTGTTTCGATTGGATTCTGCTCATGGAAGTAACTCTGGTTTTTATAAGTTCGGGACTGACTTGGCAGGGCGAATTTATTTTTGTGACAATATTGGACGAGTGTTTAAATATCAAGATTCAATTTTGATGTCATCGAGCAACCAAAAGAATCGGGCATTGTTTGGTGTTCTCGATAGCAATGGGAATCTGCTGCGGTATTTTTTTGATACAACGACAGGCAACAAAGAGGAACAAAGCATTGCTATTTTACCAACAGCTTGGGTTGAAGATGAAGTTGAAGTGAAATTATGGGCGGGGCAAGATTTTACATGGCCGAAAAAAGCATTCGTCTCGGGTCAAATATTTCAAAGTTGTTATTACAATTTCACAAAAGATACCTTTTGGGGGGTTTTAGATGCTGAGGCAGCTTTGGCCGAAAGGCGTAATTATTACAACAGGAATCAGAAATGGGGAACGTCAATTGGTTTTGGAGGCAAAGGCGGTGGGATTATAGTATCAGGTGATTTATATACCAACCATGGCGGGAATGATTACATGGGATTTTTTTTCGACCCTACAATTCCGTCTGTCCATACAGAAAACTTCCTCGCACCACAGATTAAAATATATCCGAATCCGTTAGCAGCTGGAATTCTGCGAGTAGAATCGCCTTGTTTACTGCAGTCATTGGCATTGCTTTCGGCAAGCGGACAAGTGATTATGAGTTATCCTACTTCAGGATCAGCACTTGAATTAGAATTGCCAACAGTGAGACCCGGCCTATACTTTGTTCAAGGATTATGTGATAGTCAGCCATTTACAACGGCTTTTGTCGTCGATAAATAATCATACCAGAATTTAGACTGTAATACTACACTCGGTTTTGCATACCGCGTGGTACGGAAAGAAAAAATAGTTGACGGGCACCAGCCCGGCAGGGCCTCTATCCCCTACTCTCCACTTTGCAATACAGCCATGCGAAAGCCCACCCGGGAATCGCGGCGGTTTGCCGGCAGAGCCGTGCGGCTCAAGGCCCACACACAAGGGGCTGGATCCATATAGCAGCCGCCTTTTACCAAGCACAACCCGCTTTCGGCATCAAAGCTTCGTGTCCACTCGGCCACATTGCCGTGAAGGTTGTACAAACCGTGCTGATTCGGCCAATACGAATACACCGGAGTGGTGATCATCGCCCCGTCGCTGCCGAGGCTGTTGTTCGGCTCCTTCTGATCCAGAAAGGCATTGTAATTGAGCAAAAAAGCCCCCTTGCTGTTTCGGGTAAACGGCAAATAAGGCACATACCCTTCTAGTTTCTTTTTCCCATCAGGCATGAACATGGAGGCGGCCACAAACTGTTCTTCAGAGGGCAAACCGATGTACCAGCCATCGGTACCGGTTTTTCGGGCAAACTTTTCCAATTCGCTGCGGCATTGTTCGGTTTTCCAGCGGCAAAAGGCGTTTGCCTGCTCCTGGCTAATGCCCACTACCGGGTAATTCGCATAGGCCGGGTGGGCGAAGTAATAGTCCTCAAACGGAGCCATAAAACCCAAGGGAAAGTCTTTCTCCCAGGTTCCGTAACCTGGCAATATGGATTCCCCGTATTACTCAAATAGCATGTAGCCTTTGTTGGCTATCCAAACCGAAGTCCAGGACTCAAACGAATCGGGATTGGACAAGTCCAGCAATCGGGCCAAATCAGCAATGGAGCCATCGGTCTTATCGGGGCGGTAATCAAATTTGCGCGGTGCGTGGCCCGTAGCGGCATCAATGCCAGCCTGCACGAACTCCCACCACTCTCGGTTGCTCACCTCGGTTTCGCCCATCGCAAAAGGCTTGGGGGCTATCCATTTGGCCATGTCGATTCGGCTCCAAGACGAGTCCCAAGTAAAGGGCATTGCCTCGGCCTCCCACTGCCCCTTGGGCACTTGAACGGTCCTACCTGAATCCCATCGGTAATCAACAGAGCGCTCGGGCACGGCAAAATGTCCCTGGCCATCAACGGTTTGAAAGCCCTTCAATTTGGGCACTTGAGCCACAGCTGCAGTGGCACAAAAGCTGAGCGCGGCGGTTAGTAGACGCATGGAAATCACGAGTCTATAACGCTATGGATGCAAAAAAAATTGCTAGGGATGCACGACCATCAATCGTTTGATGGCCAGAGGCTGACCCTGCAAGCCCACAGCTTGCAGCAGGTAAACCCCATTGGGAAGTTGAGCGCTAGAGATCTCATCCTTATATCCGCCGGCGATGAAGCGACCCTGAACGTCCAAAAGGGACCAAGCAGAGATGCCCACCGGGCTATTCAAACGAACCGTTTGATCGGCCGGATTGGGCGCCAAGGTCCATTCAATAGCGGGCAAGGAAAGCAAACCGTTGCTGCTGGTGTCCTTGACCTCGGGAATGTAGGGCTCGTGAATGCGCACCAACGACTCGTAACAATCGGGGTAAGGCTTGAGCGAATCACCCGACTGGCCGGGTATCATCACCGCGTCCATGCCTACCCACTTTAAGGAAGCCATAGGGGCTCCAAAACCCGTGTACAGGGCACGGCCCAGAGGCAAACCCTTGCGGCCTAAGAGCACATGCTGCATGCTCTCGGCATTGTCTACATCAAAGCCCAATTTGGCCAAAGCAGAGGCGTGCTGAAAGCTCCAAGTTGCCCCGGCATAACTCACCATAGCCACGTAATCACCGGGGCTAATGGCATCAATTAGACTGTCAAAGTATGAAGTCTCACTGAAATTGAAACTGTAGAACAATTGGGAGTCTTTGGCGTACCCGAAGGTGCTCCACAAGCGCCCGGCATCGCAGCGCGGGAACATCGTACCCGCCAAGGCAGGTTGCAAGGTTTGTTCGTTGAACACCATCAAATAACCGTTGCCCCAGGTGCTGGCTTCTAAGCAACCTCCCTCGTGCAAGGAAGGCAAATAATGGCTGCCGTATTTGATGCCGGCCTTGTCAAAATACGAGCTCAAAAACAGCTGCTTGAAGCTGCAGGAACTGCCCGCGGGTATGATTTGATGCACCTGCCCCCTGGTAATGGAATCCCTGAAATACAAAGTCACGTTGGCGGGCATGACCGTATCCCGGTCGTTCACATCGTAATTGACGCTGATCAACACGGGCAAACTGTCACCGGGGTAAATCGTATCGCTGATCGAAAGCCCGTGCGAGCTCTTGTACTTCCAAGACCAGTTGCGGCCAGAGGTGCTTTGCTTTAACGTCTGTAAAAAATAACCGGGCTCGTATTTGTAGGGCCAAATGACCAGGCTCTGCTTTTGGTGAAACCAATTCAAGGTCAAGCTGCTGGGCTTGATCCATTTGCCCGTATGGTTGTGAATGTACCAAACCGTCGAATCGCTGTATTGCACCGATTGAAGCGAATAGTCTTGGGCTTGGGCAGCGGCTACCCAGGAAAAGGCAGCCAGAAGGGTGACACGAAACAGGTTCATTTTCGCTCTGCAAGTTACAACAGCCTTGAGATTTGTTATCTTGCCGCTATGCCCCGATTTTGGCTTTGGCTCGGCTTGGCCGCAGCACACACTTTAAGCGCCCAATCCAGCACCTTGCGCGAGCTCGACGCTTCGGTACAAGAAATGCGAAAGGCCGAAGGCCAGAACCTGGAGCTGGCCAAGGCCGTTTCTCTTGACGAAGGCCTAGCCCAGCCGCAATCCCAAAAGCCCCGCCCCATTAAGGGTTTGATCCCCCAAGCCATGGCTTCCACTCCGTGCCAATGGGTTCAATACCAAGGTCAGCGGTTTTTGGTGGAAGGCGCCCCGGCAGAGGCCTTTTACCTCAAGGAATATGCCGAGAAGAAAACCTACTTGGGTTTTGACTTCTCGTCCTGCCCCTTGCAACTCGACCTCCAAGCCAAAAAAGGACCGGCCGCTTTGATTTTCGAGCCCTTGAAGGAGGGTTCCCTTTGGTGGGGAGAACCCGAGGCCTACCTGATTCACTTTCTCCCCAAGGGCATTCGCATTCAGTACAGCAGCCCCAGCTCGGCCCTGTATGCCTTTGGCACCTTGTTGCAAACCTTGCAGGCTTCTCCCGAAGGCTTGACGCTTTCCACCGTCGTCGACAAACCCCAATTTGATTACCGCGGCATGCACCTGGATGTCTGCCGGCACTACTTCGACCTAGACTTTCTCAAGCGCTACATCGACCTGATGGCCCTGTACAAAATGAACACCTTTCATTGGCACTTGACCGAAGACCAGGCCTGGCGATTGGAGATCAAGGCTTACCCCCGTTTGACTGAAGTTGGCGCCTTTCGCGACAGCACCCAGTACGGCCCCTACCGGGATCAGACCTTTGAACAGGCTCGTTACGGCGGATACTACACGCAGGATCAGGCCCGCGAATTGGTCGCCTACGCCGCCCAACGCGGGATCACCGTCATTCCTGAAATTGAGCTACCCGGACATTCGTCGGCTGCCTTAGCCGCCTATCCCGAATTGGGCTGCACACAAGGGCCTTACCAGGTGCAATCGGGTTGGGGCGTTTTTGACGATGTGTTCTGTGCCGGCCGAGAAAGCACCTTTGAATTCTTGGAAACGGTCTTGGACGAGGTCATGGACATTTTTCCCTCGGCATTGATTCACATCGGGGGCGACGAATGCCCCAAAACCCGTTGGGCCTCTTGCGAGCATTGCCAGCAGCGCATGCTCAATGAAGGACTAGCCGACGAACACGAATTGCAGAGCTATTTCATCAAGCGCATTGAGCGCTATGTGAACAACAAGCACGGCCGAGCCATCATTGGTTGGGACGAAATTTTGGAAGGCGGTCTGGCCCCCAATGCCCGAGTGATGAGTTGGCGCGGCGAGGCCGGAGGCCTCGCCTCCGCCCAGCAAGGTCACTATGTGGTCATGACCCCAGGCAAGCCCTGTTACTTCGACCACTACCAAAGCCGCTCTGAAAACGAGCCTTTGGCCATTGGCGGCTTCAATCCTGTCGACTCCGTTTACCTCTACAGCCCCATACCAACCGGTTTGTCAGAAGAGCACAGCCCCTTTATTTTGGGGGCTCAAGGCAATGTTTGGACCGAATACATGACCAGCTCCAGCCAAGTCGAATATATGGTACTTCCCCGGCTCCCAGCCCTGGCAGAAGCCTTGTGGACGAACCCCGAAATGAAAGATTTGGAGGCCTTTCACCGGGCCGCCAACACCCATACCTCCCTCTGGAAATCCCGACAGTTTCACTACGCCAATCACCTATTTGAATGATACGCCGATCCTTTTTAAAAACCTTAGGCGCTTTGGGCCTCGCCCCTGTAGCCTCCCATGCCAAAGCTCATAAAGCGCCGTACTCCGGCCAAGGCCTGTTTTTGACTACCTGGCGATTCGGTTTGGAATCCAACCAAGTGGCTTGGACCCGACTACAAGAAGGCGGCAGTACCTTAGACGCCATTGAGGCCGGCATTCGCCGCTGCGAACTGGACCCCGCTGAGCGCAGCGTGGGCCTTGGCGGTCGCCCTGATCGCGATGGAGTGGTGACCCTTGACGCTTGCATCATGGACCACTTGGGCAACATCGGTTCGGTCTGCGCCATGGAAGGCATCGCCACACCCCTTTCGGTGGCCCGTGCCGTTATGGAAAAGACCCCGCACGTGATGCTGGTCGGCGACGGCGCCCAGCAATTCGCCTTGGAGCAGGGCTTCCCCTTGGAGAACCTCATGGTCGCTGACAGCGAGCGCGAGTGGAAACAGTGGCTGGAAAAGAGCGAGTACCAGCCTGTCATCAACATCGAGAACCACGATACCATCGGCATGATCGGCATGGATGCTTCGGGCATTCTCGCCGGCGGATGCTCGACCTCTGGCATGGCCTATAAAATGCACGGCCGCGTGGGCGACAGCCCCATCATTGGTGCCGGACTTTACGTGGATGGTGCCGTTGGGGCTTGCACGGCAACTGGGCACGGGGAAGAGGTCATTCGAACCGTAGGGTCTTTCCGTGTGGTCCAAGGCATGGCCCAAGGCTTGTCTCCCCACCAGGCTTGCAAAGCTGCCATCCAGGCCATCGCCGAGTTTTTCACCCGCCGAGGCAAAGATTGGAGCCATACCCAAATCGGGTTCATAGCCCTCAACAAGTCTGGAGAGATTGGGGCCTATTCGCTTCGACCCGGCTTCAATTACGCCGTCCAATCAGCCGATCGCGCTGAGCTCTTGGATGCGGAATATTTGTTGAATTAAGGGCCCGATTTAGATCAGGGGTCCATTCTGAAAAGAAAGATTTGACTAGGGTCGTTGGCTAAGCCGCCCACTCACAGCAAAGATCCAAACACCACTCGCCCGTTCATGGGTAGCGGCTGACCCGGCAGCAACCAACCAAATTGCGGCGCCTCGCCCTTTGGAAAATATCCGTAGGCCACGGGCACAGAACTTTTGTAGCCTTTTCGGCTGCGCTTCACCTGCCCCTTTTCAAAGCTCTTGTCGGCATTCTTCCATACATAGGTATCCAAAATTTCATCGGTCTGCTCATCGATCAACTGGGCCGACAATGCCAACAGGTCGTCGGGCAAATCCATGACATTGCGCAAACGGTAAGCCATGACTATCTCTGGTGCCCCGCCTAATGCACCCAAGGGCAACACCCAAGACGACAACTCCTTCCCTTCAGGCCCGTATGCCTTCACCTCGCAACGGTACTGCAAGTGGCCATTCTCTGGTCGCTGGGGAGTCAAGGCCAGGCGCAATTCGGGGTCTTGAGCGGTATTTTCAATGCTGAGTAGCAAGGGCTGAAAAGCCCGAGACACCGCAGCAGCGGCTAGTTTAGGTGTATTTCCCAAGTCGTACAAGCTCCAAGAAATAGCCTGGTCAAGATCATTCAACTGCCAAGCCAAAACCCCGTGGCAAACCGGCAAAAAGGCCCCGCTTGAATGGATGTCTCGGCCCATAAAGAAATGCTCTTCTCTGGGCAGGTGGTCCCCGTTGAACATCTGGGTTCTGTGGTGGCGTATGGCCCGATCCATGTACAGGGCTTGCAATAGCTGGGTTTGGTCGGCAAACTGCTGCATCTCCCAATCCAGCTGAGCCGAATCAAAGGCCAGAAATTCCCATCGGTTACTCACCTGACCCAGCTCCCAATGGGCATAGCGCTCGAGCAAATCCAAGCCTTTGTAGCTGTAAACAAAAGCGTGCGGGTTGGCCTTCATAGCTGGACTTAGTGAATTGGGCAAGCTGGGAAAACCAAATTCGCTCACAAAGGGCATGTTGGAAGAATCCAAAGCCGAAAAGAGTCGCTCCCCGTGCCAGACACCCCAATCATGATTATCTCCTCTTTTCATTTGACGGCTGTTGCCCCAATTGCCGATGGGGCTGCTGCGCAAATAGGTAGCCGCGCTGATCTCAGCGGGCAAGAGCGTATCGAAGAGGTGCAGGTATTCGCGCCATAGGTAAAGAGAGTCTTCAGGGGTCCAGCCGTATTGGGAATGCCATCCCCAGTTGAAAAAAGCCACCTCTACTTCGTTGTTCCCGCAGACCAAGGCCGTAGAGGGGTGACCGGCAAGGCGACGATTCAATTGTTGGGCTTCGCGCCGGCAGGCGCGCTCAAAATTGGGCGATAAGGGATACAGCGTATTGGCAAAGGCCAAATCATGCCAGAGCAGAATGCCCAACGAATCACAGGCCTGAATGAAAGCTTCAGAGGCATACTCTCCTCCCCCCCACAATCGAAGGGTATTGTAGCCTTGGTCCGACAATTCAGAGAGCTTGGCCTTCCACCATTCATCGCCGGCTTGGCGGTTCCACCCCACAAGGAACAGGTCCCCGTAATGGGTAAGGTAGCCACTTCGGCTAGTCCCCAAAACCACATTGGCCCCTTTGGCCACAAAGGGCTGACCATTCAAGGACCAGGCAAATCGGCCATTGTTGGTATCCAAGGCAAAATGACGAACGGAAAAATGGCCTTCGTGCTTTAGCCCCTGGCTTTCCATGGCAAAGGCATGCCGATAGGGATGACCTCGATCAGGGCTATTCCAAACCTCAGGCCTAGGGATCTTGAAGGAGATTTCGCTGTGCAGCAACCTCCAACCCAACAGACTGGAATCGACCATGATGTCGCTGCCTCTTTCCAATTCTTCAAGGACCGTACGTACGCTTGTCCATTCAAAGCCTGAATACTGGGATTGGTAATCGGGAATAGAGGCCTCGGGAGGCAGCAAATCGAAGGCGTGCAAGCGGCCGTAATAGTCCTCACCCGCTTCCTCCTGCCAAGGCTGGAGATGGTCCAGCCAAGCGTTTTCAAAGGGGACTTCGTCGGTGAAAGAGTAAAGCGATAATCCGCCGGGAGAAAACCCGATCAGTTCAGGAACTTTCATCAGCCCTACCCAAGGCAGTGGGCGGCAGAAATCCCAACCCTGGGAGTATGCCGGCTGACGCAATTGCAAACTTTGCACCTTCTCGCTGGGGTAGTGCAAGTGAACCCGGTAATGGGCCCGTTGGGCCTCCCAATACGAGGAATGCAAGCGAATGACCAAGGTATCCAGACCGTCGCCGCGCAAGTAGGGATCGAGCAGGTACTGGCGACGATCAAAGGCCGAAGCCAAGGGCAAGGAATCGCCCGCATTGATCTTCTTTTGGCCCAGATACACTTCCATGTCCCCGCTGTACCAATTTTCGAGGGTCAGCAACCAATGAGCACGACTAGCATATTCGGCTTTCGATTCGAACAAGGGCATTCGGTATTCCCATGAACAGTATTGAACGAGAGAACAACTTATATCACAAGAAGGCTGATGGTCACAAAAGGCGTTGTTGATGGGCCGGGTCAGTGGCCACTCTTCGTTGTGATATCCCGAAAATGCATCGCAAGGATCTACATCGTCGATGACATCGCGCTGATGCATGCATCGCAGTTCAGCCATAGGCCCCAGCTCACGCTGAATCGGTGCTTGGGCCTGGACTAGCATGCACAACATCAGCAACAACAGGCTCAGCAGGGATTTCAACTTCGATACTTCCAAGGCCGAGAATAGACCATGAATGCGGGCGCTGCTGTGCCAATCTCCAGTATGGTAGGCCTTAGCATTGCTGCTGCGCAGCCCACCACCGTTGACAATGCGAACACCCTCGCAGAGGCGTTGAATTTCTTGACGTTTAGACTCTGCTTCAGGCTCGGTATGCCACAACCAGCGATCAAAACCGCAGCGATGGGCCCGCATGGCCGCATCAGCTGGCACTAGAGAATCAGCGGCTCGGTGCAAGACCGCTTTCAGGCCGTAACTGTGGGCCTTTTCAATTGCTTGGAAACAGAACACCTCATCCATTTGGCCATCAGGCGTTATCGCCCCAAACACAACGGCTTCTACTCCTTTCAGCGCACCCAAGTCTTCGATTTCCTGAAGCATATCAAACTGCTCGTGCTTGGAATAAACAAAATCACCGCCTCGAGGTCGAACCATCACCGCTAAGGAACAGGAAGCGGGCAAACCGAGCAGGAGTTCTTTCACATCGTCTAGGCTGGGCGAAACCCCACCCAAAGCATAATCCTGGCAGAATTCGATTCGATCAGCGCCTGCTTCAGCGGCTTGCAGGGCCTCTGAGACCGAAAACGCACATATTTCCAGCTGTCTACCTATTTCACCCATACAGATTGGCGGAATCGGCCTTCATTGGCTTCCATTAACAGGGCATTGTTTTGGGCATTCGCGAGGCTTATCAATCCTGCACAGCACCCTATTAAGGCCATCCATTTCGTTTTCATCGCAACTCAATGTTACGAATTTTCAGCGATGATAGGTTGCTTCAAGGTTTTTGTCGGCGAAATGCCATTTGCGGTTCAGGCTCTACCTGTGGAACAATCGTATCGCCCATCAGCATGATTTTTCCTTTCAGCAATGAGCGAGGCCCGCAATCTTCTACTTGTCTTGCAGATTCGGGTTCTTGTTCAGGAATGCCCATGATAATGGGATCAGGGTCCAACTGAACATCTACATCGCCCATGATTTCAATGATGGCGCCACCCATGTTATGGGGCTCCATATTCACCGGTTCTTCAGGGTGCTTGGTGGGCGGCGTTACCGGCAATACCTCAGGTAGCTCAGGTTCATCCGGTTCATCTGGGTGCTTGGTGGGCGGCGTTACCGGCAATACTTCAGGCACAGCCGCTTCCCCACTCAACGTACCTTCAGGGATGGCCACCTGCACAGTATCTTCTTCAACAAAGACCACATCACCTACGGTTTGATCGGTTGAGTGACACGCACTGGCTCCGCCCAATAAGACAACTGCGACCAAAGCCATGGCAAAACGTTGCAGGCTCAGGGGCCATCTCTGCGACTGAAATTGAACAGGCTTACTTACTTGCTCGGCCCGAAAACGACCGCAAACACGCTCGGAAGTTGATTGTTTGAGTTTGAAATAGTTGAGCACCTGCTCATCGCTCATTTGGCTAAAGTCAACCACCGTTTTTTCGCAAGATTGGCAAAACCGGCCTTGCTCAGCAGGCAACATTTGGCTCCAATCTTCGTGGCAAGGACTGGGAATTTGGATGCTATATTTCGAATTCATGACCCCTTAATGCACGAAGCCACAAAAAGGTAAACGCTACAATTCCATAATTTGGAATTCACATGACTGCCGTCAATTTATGCTGTGCTCTACCACACACAAAAAGGCCTACAACGTTGGGTTCAGGGGCAACAATGGCTAAAGCCCGAATCCAACCTTGAAAAGGCCTTCTTGTTGTTCTTTTTGCCCATTCCGGGCTCGACACCGGTTTATATGTTCTACGCCGTTTACAAATTCTTGAGGCGTCGAAAATTTCAACGAACCTCTTCGTATTCTACCTCATCTATTTCGGTGTTCGAGGCCGATGAACGCTGAGGCGCACAAGCCCCAGAGTTGCAGGCACCTATCCCAAACAGGGCCATACCTGCGAACGACAAGGCCAAAGCCAATACCAACCACTCTTGGGTCAGTACACTTTGCCAGGCCATCATCAGTCCTAAAATCAGGCGCAAGGCTCGGGCAAAACCCCAATGGTGAGTCAGGTTGTATAGAAGGCCTGATGCATTCATTACATCAAGGCAATTTGCATATCACCCAATCCGCCGCCATTCACGACGCGGGCAATGCCGCCTTGCATCAAAAACTGCTGAGCCATAGCAGAACGGTTGCCGCTGCGGCAGTATACGATGATCGGCTGTTTCATGTCTTTGATTTCATCCAAAGCAGTAGGAATCTCATCCAAGGGAATGTTGATAGCACCGTTGACATGGCCTGACTCGAACTCCCAAGAACCGCGAACATCGATCACGGTAGCACCTTCAATGGCTACCAATTCTTTAATTGTACTCATACGTGGGGCAAAATTACCAGGCTCCAAAAGCTCCTACTGTAACCGCAGTCACACGGATAAAAAAAAGCCCGGCTTAACAGCCGGGATTTTCAAAATGGTAACAATAAATTAATGAGGCAATTTATCGCGTAGGTAACCGTAAACCCAGGTTCCCGCAACGGCACTCAAGAATGTCACAGCAATAACCGTAAAACCGGCGCCGATGTGAGCAAACAAAGGTCCTGGGCAAGCGCCAGTGATGGCCCAGCCAATACCGAACATCAAACCACCATAGATTTGGCCCTTGTTGAACTTCTTCTCGTTGATGACAATCTCTTCGCCATAAATGGTTTTGATGTTGAAGCGCTTGATGATTTGAATGCTAATGGCACCTACAACTACAGCCGTACCAATGACTCCGTACATGTGGAAAGAGGTCAATTGGAACATCTCTTGAATGCGGAACCAGCTCACAATCTCAGCCTTCACGAAAGTGATACCGAATACGATACCCACGACCAAGTATTTCAAGTTGTCCCACCAGGGGTGCTTCACTTGTTCTTCGTTCACACAAACGGCGTCTGTGTGGCGCATGTCTGTATTTTCTGCGTTTTTCATACTCTACTTTTTAAAGTCCTAACAAGAATGGAACGATGAACCAGGCAGAAACGAATCCACCAATCATGAAACAAATGGTAGCCACCAATGAAGGCCACTGCAGGGTAGACAAGCCCATGATGGCGTGTCCTGAGGTGCATCCGCCGGCGTAACGAGTACCAAAACCGACCAAGAAACCGCCCACGATCATGAAGAAGAATCCACGAAGGCTCAGCAAAGAATCCCAAGAGAAAACGTCAGATGGAAGCAAGTTGGTAAAGTCGGTAACACCGGCTTCGCGCAAATTGGCTTTGGTTGCATCGGCGACTTCGATCGCATCGGGGTTGGCCAAGAAATTCATGGCAATGAATCCGCCCAACACGATACCGGCTGCAAAAAACCAGTTCCAAATTTCCTTCTTCCAGTCGTATTGAAAGAACTTCACATTTCCGGGTATGCAAGCGGCACAGATGTGGCGCAAGTTGGAAGAAATACCAAAACTCTTGTTGCCGACAATGAGCAAGGTGGGCACGGTCAAGCCGATAAAAATACCGGCAACGTACCAAGGCCAAGGTTGTTGAATCAACTCTAACATAGTGCTAATGTATTACAATTATGCCTGTTGCAATTTGCTCTGGCAAACAAAATCAGTTTTGGGAACTTCCGTTTTCGCAATGGCACCGAAACCGCCTTCAATTTCCTTGAAATTGTGAATGCCACGAGACTTCAAAATAGAAGCGGCAA
This sequence comes from Bacteroidota bacterium, assembly GCA_027621365.1. Lineage (GTDB taxonomy): Bacteria > Bacteroidota > Bacteroidia > NS11-12g > UBA955 > JALRLA01. The sequence goes on from JAQCBH010000001.1 coordinate 199,665, forward strand.
TCATGGAGCGGTATCCGCCGGCGCAATGCATAAAGAACCCTTCTTGCTGGCCCATTTCGGCAAACCAATCGTTGATGAAATCCAAGGGCTTGTTGTACGCTTCCTCTACGTGCTCGGCGCGGTATTCGCTTTCCTTGCGCACATCCAACACATAGCTAGTTCCGGCTTCAAATTCAGCAGCAAAGGTGTCGGTCGTGATGCGATTCACGGTATCGGTCTCTTTGCCTGAGGCTTCCCACGTGGCAAAACCACCGGCCAAGTGACCCAAAATATTGTCAAAACCTACGCGAGACAAACGGGTTACCACTTCCTCTTCACGGCCTTCAGGCGCGATCAAAACGATGGGCTGCTTGACATCGGCGATGATGGCACCCACCCAAGGAGCAAATTGACCATCAATGCCAATGCTGATACTGCGGGGAATGTGACTTTTGGCGAAATCAGCGGCCGCACGGGTATCCAACATAACCGCTTCAGTACCTTCAACAGCGGCTTCAAATTCGTCAGCTGACAAAGCGCGCATTCCGTTGTTCATGACTTCTTCAAACTCGGCAATTCCTGATTTGTTCATGGCCACGTTCATAGGGAAATAAGCAGGAGGAGGCGTCAAGCCATCGGTTACCGCTGCGATGAAATCAGCTTTGCTCTTTTGGTTCAAAGCATAGTTCATCTCTTTCTGGTGACCCAGTGAATCCATGGTTTCTTTCATCATGTTCTTACCGCAAGCGCTACCGGCACCGTGTGCGGGGTATACCATCACGTCATTGGGCAAGGGCATGATTTTACCGTACAAAGAGTCGTACAAGTAACCCGCCAAATCTTCTTGGGTCATGTTGGCCGCTTTTTGGGCCAAGTCGGGACGCCCTACATCACCGAGGAACAAGGTGTCGCCTGAGAACAAACTGTGCTCGCGTCCATTCTCGTCCAACAACAAGAAGCAAGAGCTTTCCATGGTGTGACCAGGGGTGTGTAACACCTTAATGCTCACGTTGCCCAAGGGGAAAATCTGACCGTCTTCGGCTACGGTACAAGCAAATTCCGTTTTGGCGGTAGGACCGTAAATGATCTCTGCACCGGTTTTGTTGCTCAAGTCAACGTGACCGCTCACGAAATCAGCATGGAAGTGGGTTTCGAAAATGTACTTGATGCGGTGGCCATTCTTTTCGGCGCGCTCCATGTACGTATGGGTCTCGCGCAAGGGATCAATGATGGCGACTTCTCCGTTACTCTCAATGTAGTAAGCACCCTGCGCCAAACAACCGGTGTAGATCTGTTCGATGTTCACCTGTGCATTGGAGGGAGGATTGGAAGGGGTGGCTGATGCAGCAACCTTGTCCTTCTTGAAGAAATTGAATAGGTTCATATGGATGAGATTTATTTTTTATTTAGTTCTAGGTTGGCGCAAGCTGCGCACTTTTTTTCAAAGTCAATATACAATTCCGTGCCCAAACGCTTGGGATGCGACAAGTCGCAGTCGGCCATGTGCTGAAGGTCGAAATGGGGACCGAACAAGGCTTGGTATTCTTCGGCCGTACCGCCGAATGGAGGTCCTTCTTGTTCGAATTCTCGGTTGAACAAAAGGCCCATCAAATGGCCTTCAGAAGCGAGCAAATGATACATCTTGCGCACATATGCCGAACGCAACAATGGCGGCAGGGCGCAGAAAAACGTTTGCTCCAAGATGCAATTGTATTCTCCCTCATGGGCAAAGAAATCGCCTTCAATAACGCGAATTCGATCGGAGTAATCGGCATAACGAGCCTTCAAGGCATTCACCAAATCGGGGGCGATATCAATCAAGGTCACGTTGGTAAAACCTTGCTCCAGCAAATAATCGGCTTCGTAGGCGTTGCCGCAGCCGGGTATCAAAATGGCCGCATTCTTGTCGGAGATGCCATCGATGGTATGCACCAAAGCAGGTGAAGCAGCGTTCAAATCCCAGCCGGTCTCTCCGACCTTGTATTTGCTATTCCAAAACTCCTGACCGTAGGGTTGTTCGGTCAAGGGTTCAGGCGCACAGCACAAAGGCTCTTGTTTCTCGGTACTCATTAGGGCTTGCTATTGGATTGAAATTCTTTGATAGGACCGAATGGGCCGTATTTGTGTTGCTTTTCAGAGAAAGCATCGGCATAGGGACCAAAGGGATGGTCAAAATTCTTCTTGGCGACATCGGGCCAATCGGCGCTGATATTTTTGGCCGGGCGATCCATACTATTGACATAGGCCGCCACATCCCAAGCTTGTTCGTCGCTGAGCTGAGGAGACTGGTAGGTCGCACCCAATGGCATATTGGCTTTCACGTATCCCGCAAATCGACTCAAACGATACAATCCGGCCCCGTGGTTGTAGCTGTGCTCTCCCCACAACGGCGGATAGGTGTATTCATTGCCCTCAGCGTTCATGACTCCTTGCCCATCCACACCATGGCAGCTCGCGCACTTCACATCATACACAGCTTTGCCCTGAACGGGATCGGCTGGGCGATCCAGGAACGCCAAGTTGTAAATGCCCGCACCTTTGGCTTTTTCACCCTTGGGCTGCCCGGAGCCCACGTATTGAATGTAGGCCGCCATGGCTTGCATTTCCGCACTCTCCTTGGCAGGGGCCGTACCGTTCAAGCTGCGCTCAAAACAATCGGCAATGCGCTTGTAGATGTCTTCGACCGTGCCGCTTCTGGCGCGAAACTTGGGATAGACAGCCGCTACTGAACCGTAGTTGTTGCCCCAGGGTTGCGTACCCGCGTTCAAATGGCAATTCTGGCAATTCAAACCGTTGCTCAACTGAGCAACAGAGCCTTTGGGACCTAAGTATTTACTGGTGTGCGCCACCAAATCTTTACCGTATTGCAACTGCGCTTTGCGAGCGCCTTCGGGTAGCTGATCGATGTCCAAGGCTTTCCACAAATCGCTGCTGGTATCCAAAGAAGCATATTGAACCGGCTGACTGAGCTTCCAAGCCAACATGGCCGAGTCAGACAGGGGTTCTTTGTTTTGGTGAAACTCGTACTTGGAACCCCACAAGGTCCAAACGGTGATGGCCACAATGCCCACCACCATCAAACCCAGGGACCACAAGAGTCCAGCCATGGTTTTGACAAGTGATTCAAGTGATTTTGGGTTCATAGGGCTTACAGAAGGGTTTCTTTGATGATGATGTACACACCCATGATCAGCACGAACCAACCGAATGCAGGCTTGAGTTTGTCACCACTGATTTTCTTAGAAAGCTGGGCACCAAACAGAATACCACCAACGGCAATGGCCGAAAAGATCAAAAGGAAATTCCAGTCAATCGTTTGACTTCCCTGCCCAAGGTCTCCCAAGAAGCCCAACAAGGACTTGGAGGCGATGATGATCAAGGAAGTTCCTACCGCTTGCTTCATGGGAAGCTTGGCCAAAAGCACCAAGGCAGGAATGATCAAAAATCCGCCGCCAGCACCGACCAATCCAGTTACCAATCCTACCACCAAACCTTCAACCGTAATCAAGGGATAGTTGTAGGCAATTTCACCCGCGTCAGCCGCTTGGGGCTTGCCCTTGCGAATCATGGAATAGGCCGCCAACACCATGATCACGGCGAACAGGATCAACAAGGCCATGCTCTTGGTCACCACAAATGAACCCATGGTCATGACCGTATCGGGGATCATGGGAACGATATAATGGCGTGTGATGTACACCGAGATGATGGAGGGAATACCAAACACAATGGCCGTGCGCCAGTGAATGTTGCCCAGGCGCATGTGCGACACGGAGCCCACCAAGCTGGTCAAGCCTACGATGAACAAGGAATAGGCCGTGGCCAAAACCGCGTCAACCGAGAACAAGTATACCAAAATGGGTACGGTAAGGATAGAACCGCCGCCGCCAATCAGGCCCAATGAAAGACCCATGGCTATGGCTCCTAGGTATCCAAAAATTTCAATCATAACACAAAGTTGGAGTAAAATTCAATGCTGGTCAGTGACGATAGTTACACAAACTCGTATTCGTATCCGTCCAACTGCGACAAAACATTTTGAGGCAAGTCGGTACAGGTTACACGGCCTTCTACCTTGGGCTCGACAGGTGAATGCTCTTTCAAATACTCGCGAATGACATCGTGCAAATAATCAGGCAAATCGACAGGATTTTCAACATTTTTGATTCGGCACAACATGTCTTCGGGATCTCCTTCTCGCTCACAGGCAATGACCTTGTAACTGCGGTTGGGATCCATCGGTTCGCCGGCAATTTTGATCCAATTGATGCGCTCTCCCATGGGCTTTTCGGAAGTGAAGTTCATTTCCATTCCTTTGAAACGCACCACCCATCCGCCGAAACGCTTGGCGGGGTCGACCGAAAACACGTTCTCCAATTCTTTTTCCAACCACTCTTTCAAGCGAGAACCTTTCACCTCACCCGAACGGGCCTGGCTGTTTACGGGCAGCATGGACCAAAGGAAATCATTGGTGATTTCTTGAGGCTGCTCGGGGTTGTCGACCACCAAGGGAGGACAAAAACGGAATCCGTTTGACAAAGCGATATCGGGCTTGAACTTCCAATGAACGGCGTCGGTGATCAAGTTGTCCATGGGGTTTTCGATCACGTAGTAGCGCACCAAAGTGCTCTTGGTCTTTCCAATGACCGTATCGAGCTCAGCCTTGTAGGGCTCGCGCATCTTGTCGACCAAGGCCTGCATATCGGCATTGGGCTTGTACTGATCGGGATCAACGTCGAGCAATTGATAGGTCTGATCTTTGATCACCCCGTCTTCGACCACCACGTCCAACTTGGCCACAAAGGAACCGAAGGCACCGGGCTCGGTTACCTTGGCGTACTTGGCCTGAATGGGCTTGCGCACGCGCTCGTGGGTATCGGCGCCCAAGATGTAGTCGACCCCTTCGAGTTGAGGCTGATTGCCCAAAGCAATTTGCTGGGTCAAGCCCATGTGGGTGACCAAGAATACCATGGAACACTTCTCGTATTGACGCAAATACTTGACGTACTTGGCTACATTCTCCAGCGGATCGGTAAACGTTATACCCTTGCTGTAGGCGGGTGACTGGCGCTTAGGGGTCAAGGGATCGTTGTAGCCAATGAAACCAATTTTCACTCCGGCCATTTGCTTGATCCAATAGGGTTGGAAGATCATCTCTCCGTTCAAATCACCGCCGTCGTGGTACATGTTGGCGCAAATTTTGGCCGAGTTGTATCCACCCAAATCTTGCATCATCATTTCTTTACCGTACACGACTTCCCAGTTTCCGGGCAACATCAAATCGTAGCCTACTTCGTTGATCAAAGGAACAATGTTTCGACCTTCGCTCAAGGCCGCTACTCCCCCGCCCTGGAAGCAGTCGCCTCCATCAATGACGACTGTATTCTCAGGATTTTCGTTGCGCAGGGTGTCAATCATGGTTTTCAGGGTGGCAAAGCCTCCGCGTTTTTTGTAAACGGGCTTTCCTTCTACCCAGAAGAATTCATCGTGAATGCCCAACTGAGAATGAATGTCAGCCGTATTCAAAATGGTAAAGTGCTGTGCTTTGCCGCTTCGAACGGAGCTAGACTTGCCCATGCTAGCAGCATCGCTTCCGCAACCTTCTAGGGTTCCGGCAACAGCCCCTCCAAAGGCCAATCCCAAACCCAAAGAAGAAGCCGATTTCAAGAAATCACGGCGACCGCTACTGGGTTGTTCGGTGTTTTCATCGCTGCATGACTGGCAGCTGCAGTGTGGTATATGGTAGATTTTTTTCATGTTAAAAATGGTAATTGAGCACCACGTTGTGGTGGAATACATTGACTTTGTTGAGAATATAAGAGGTTTTGTCGTAAGTGTCAGCGATGGCCTTCTTGTATACACCCAACCAACCTATCTCAATGCCTTTGAAGAATCCTTCTTCCACCATGTAATAAATGGAGGCATTGGTTTGGCAATAAGCGGGGAACCCATATTTGTTTCGAGCCGCATCATTGGCGTCAGGCAACTTGTACATTCCCACACCTACAGAACCTGACCAGGGGTTCTCTTCGCTTAGAAATTGAACGACGGCGTTGTAGGCATGAACATCGGCGTAGCCTTCGTTGCGCTCCCGCGATAGAAAGGTATAAAAGGGATCTCTGCCCCATTCACGGGGCATCAAGTAGCGCCCTTTGTCGGCAATGCGGGTGTAATTCAATTGGAACTCCCAGCCCGAATGACGGCGGTAGGACAAACGAGTACTACCGACAAGGCTAGCTCCCTGTTCAGGATTCATATAGGTCTTATTGAGGTCGGCATTCCCCCCGTCATCTAATGCTTGTTGAGCGATTCCCATGGCGTACCATTTGAGGTTGCCTTCTACTCCTTTATGCAGGGTACTGACAAGCTCCAGCATCTCAGTATTGAACACATGGGTCACTGTTTGATTCCAAGCGTTCAATTTGACTCTATCTCCCAACTTCTGAGATAGCCCGGCATAGATCACCTTTGACTCGGGCATATTCCCTTTATATCCCGAACGAGCCCCTGAGGTACTTCTACCAACACCATAAAGCCCAAACGATTCATTCACTTGGAACCATCTAACAGTGCTTCGGGGTGAGATCTCGCTAATCCAACCCAACTCCAGCTGAGTATGTTTGTTCGGTTTCCATTCCATGAGTACACCTTGCACCAAGGTAGGGCGCATTCGCCCGTCCTGGGGATTGATGAATGGGGTACGAATGTGCTGTTTGCCAAATTTGATCTCTAGGTGCTGATCGCTGTACTTGAGATAGAGGTCTTCCAAACGATCCAAGTCATGGTGATTGCCTGGATTTTCAACATCGAACAAGCCTACTTCGTGGCGATTGGGCTGTGCGGAGGCCGTATCGGGCACTTGCAAGTCGCTCGAAACTAAGTTATAAATGAAAAAACCGGAAATACCCAATTGAAGGCGATGCAAAGGGGCCGTTTCATAGCCAATACCCATTCCGAAGGCGGTCGCATGGTAATCGGTGAGTTCTCCTTTGTTGTAAGTCCCCATGCTGACAAATCGCGAGTGGCCGAAGAATTGACCGCTTTGAAAAAAATGCTGCAGGCTTGTGGAATCGATTTCTCGGTTTCGCTCCGTGTGGTGAATGTAACTGTAATGTTGCGCTTGGTTCCTAGCGAACAAGGAGAGAATACCTAGAAATAAAAGGCTGCGTTTTGCCATGAAGGACAAAACTGCCTGATTTTTTTCTTCACGACAGTAACCTAGGTCACAATGCCGCCAACTTCGGAAACAAGCGTTGAGCGTTTTGGCTAGTCTGAGAGGCCAATTCTTGTATGCTACAGCCCCAATTGTTCGCCATAGCCTCGGCAACCAAACGAACATAAGCCGGCTCATTTCGTTTGCCTCTATGGGGCACCGGAGACAAAAAAGGGCTGTCAGTTTCGAGCACAATTTTTTCGCGTGGAATGCCCGTAAGGCTATCGGCCAACTTGGCATTTTTGAAGGTATACACCCCTCCTATTCCGAGATAGAACCCTGTTTTAATGATCTCAGTGGCGAGTTCGTGACTTTCAGAAAAACAGTGAAACACTCCTCGAAGGCCTTCCTTGAGATAGGGCTTGATGATGTCTAGGGTGGCGTGGGTTGCATTTCGGGTGTGCAAACAAATGGGCAGATCCCATTCCAATGCTTTTTCAATCTGAAATTTCAAAGCCGCTTCTTGCCAAGGGAGTGTGCTCTTGTCCCAGTACAAATCAAGACCGATTTCCCCAATGGCTACCCAGCGTTGATGATTACCGTCAGCAAACAGAGCCTCGAGTTCTTCTCGCCAATTCTCAAACACATCGCAGGGATGCAATCCCAACATGGCAAAGCAGAAGTCGGGATAAGACTCCGTCAATTCAAGCATGGGCTGCATAGATGCGCGATCGATGTTCGGCATGACGATGCCAGAAACACCCGCTTCTATTGCTCGTTGGATGACCGCTTGCTGATCGACTGCCAACTGTTCGTGATACAAATGACAATGCGTATCGATCAGATTCAATTCCATTTCAAGGGCTCCTTGTTCAGGAAGGCCGAAACACCTTTTTTCCAATCTTCAGATTCTCGGCTGCGAGCGTTCACATCTTCGGCATAATCAAGAGCATCACCGCGTAGCATTGAATGTGTATCCAACAACAAAGACTTGGTCATGATGGCTGCTTGTAGGGATACATTTTCGACCAAGTGCTGAGCATAGGCGCGCACTTCTGTCAACAGAGAATCATCCGAAACCACCTTATTGACCATACCGATTTCTCTGGCTTGTGCCGAAGAAATCACTTCTCCCGACAAGGTCAATTCCCGAATGGCAGAACCCCTGATGCGCTTTCTCAAGTATACAGAGACCAAGGCAGGAACGAAGCCAATTTTCACTTCGGGAAAACCGAAGGTGGCCGATTCAGAAGCCCAAACAAAGTCTGCCAAATTGGCCAAGCCACAGCCACCGGCCAAAGCAGGTCCTGCCACAGCTGAAATGACGATTTTTTGCAGGAACAACAATCTATCAAAGACCACTCGCATGTTGTGGGAATCTTCCAAATTTTGGTCGTAATCAAATTGGCTCAGATTCTTCATGTGCTGAAGATCAGCTCCCGCAGAAAACACGGAACCTTCCGATCGCAAAATGACAACTTTAACCTCAGCAATGGACCCGATTTCATCAATAGCTGCGCTCATCTGAGTCAGCATTTCTGGCCCTAAGGAATTGCGCTTTTCTTCATGGCAAAGAACCATTTCGACAATCGCTCCAGACCGCTGTACTTTTACTAACTGACTCATAAAAACCCAAATCTAACCATTAAGTATTTGAATTGGAAAAAAGTTTGGCCATCCTACTAATAAAATAAACCCATGCTATTTCGAGACAGTAAACTTGATAAACCGAGATGGATCTGAGCTGCCAATATTGAATGATTTCACTGGGTACTCTCTCCCAGAGAAATAGAAATACCCGCATGGCCTCATTCTCCATCCAATAAAAGTTGGGCGGAAACAAAAGCCCTACCCAAAACAACGGAATTAGTAACCCGAGCAATGGGGCTAAAAAAATGGCACCCACCCAGAATCCGAGGGAAAAACTCTTATTGACAAAAACCAAAATTGGGAATGTCACTAGTACGCATACCATTGAAACGAGCAATAGCTGCGCTCCTTTGTTTTTAAAGGGAAACAACGGGACCATGTAAATCAAGGCCGCAGTAGCCGCATAACTCAACTGAAACCCCATATCAAACGCATCTTGGGGTCGAATCACCAGTTGAATCAACAAGGAAATGGGCCAAACAAACCTCGCTTCAGTAGGGCGCTGGAGTATGGTTCTTCCCAACACAAACCAGGTGACAAAAAGCGCGGCCCTCAAGACCGAAGGAACCATATGGCAAATGGCGGCATAGCCCCAAACCAGCAGAAGCAAAATCACTTCACCAACCCGCACCCACCGCATCCCCAAGGGTAGAAGCCGTAAACCCCATTTCAAACACTGAAAGAACATCCCAATGTGAAGGCCCGAAATGGCCAATACATGCATCAACCCTAAATCCTGAACTCGTTTGATTTCTGGAGATTCAAACTGGCCTTTATCTCCCAGCACTAGGGCCATCGCCCAAGGTCTAACCGCAGCACTTGAACGTCGGCTCAATCTCCCTCGAATGGCTTGACGGATTCGGTACAGGATGGGCAATTTCTGACGACCGATTGCTTTCACTTGCCTGTTTGCATAAACGGCATAGGCTTGTCCGTGATCCAAACTCCAACGCGCATAACAAAAACGCCCGGGCTCATGGCCTTTGCAGCACAGCGGTGTAATTTGTTTTGAGCTCAGGAGAAAGACGCATCCCGGCTGCAGGTCTCCTTTTCTAAGTCTCAACCTCAACGGAGTTTCCATCCCCTCTACCTGAATAAGATACGTTGATTTGGATTCATTCAAGGGCTCCAAACACACGGCTTTCAATATGACTGGCAGGGAAATCAGAGCCGCAGATTGCAAACGCTGAAACCGCAAACTACCCCAGGCCATTCCCAACAGGAGCAGGACCCCCATCATGGGCCTATTCAACCATCGAAATATGCATTCTACCCCTATGGCCAGGAGCCATACAGCCGAGGGGACAGCATGGAGCAAAGGCCAGTCTTCTGGATAAAAATGGGATCGGGCAAAGCAAATGCCCCATAAAAAGGAAGCAGCTTGAAGGATTCTTGTTTGAACCAGATTGGGGCTATTCATGGTGCAGATCGAACTGCACCCGCCACCTTAGATCAAGCGCTTCAAACTTCGGGCCAAATCAGAGGCCGACTCGTCTTTGCGCTTCCAATCGCATTCGTTGTACCAACGGTCGTACACATCAGACGAACCACTGGCTCCAGCACGCACATATTCTTCGATAAACAACAGAAAACGACTCATGTCGCCCCCAAACAAGAAATTCGCAAATTCAAAGCGGCGAGACATAGACAAAGACATCAATATGGCATTGGCATCCAGTTCCGGCGCATGATTGGCAGCTTCTGCGGCTTTGGGAGCTTCCTCAATAGAAGGCTCTGCGATTTCTGCAACGATTTCATGAACGGGGTCCCCTGTTTCTTCGATTTCTGACTCTTGCTGAAACTCGACAAGGGAAACTTCTGTGGATGGGGTTTCAACGGCCATCGGTTCGCTCGCGATTTCGATCGTCTTCTCTTCAGCCTGAAGGGGTTCTTCCACGGCTTCAACAGAAGGGGCTTCTGTTTTCAAGATTTCTTCAGCGGGAGAGGCTTCAGCAGCTGATGAGTCAGACTCTTCCACATCGACTTCAAGACCGCTTTCCTTCTCCTCCATTTTGGCTACCCATTCATCCAACTCTGCTGCACTGGGAGCTTGAGATTCCATGATGGCCAAATCCAATTCTAGGTATAGGCGGGCGGCCAATGATTTTGTTCTCTCCATTTGCTCGACAGTTTGTGCTGTCTGCTCGCTGTTTGCTATACTTGCCAACTCGTTTAGCAAGCTTTGAATGGGATGGATTGCTTGGTCGTTCATTCGGAGGCTAAGTTACAACGAACTGTGCATTGAACATGAGAGACTTTACCCTGATCTACGGTTGTATGTTCGCTGGAAAAACCACCGAACTCATTGGCCAATACAATGCCAGCACTGTTGACAATCATGAAAGATTGGCTGTAAAACCCTTGTTGGACAATCGTTACCAAGCAGCGTCTATTAATACTCATTCCGGCTTGCAAATGCCCGGTCACCGCATTGCCAAAGCAGAAGAAATCTATACCCTGATCACCCCTTTCACCAAAGAACTCTACATCGATGAAGTTCAATTCATGGGCCCCTATGTCATTGAAATCATCGGAGAAATGATGATGAATGGTGTGCGAATCGTAGCGGCTGGCTTAGACAAGGATTACTTGAATCGCGATTTCGGACCCATGAGAGCCTTGAAAAACTTGGCCACAAACCGAATTCAGGTATATGCCAAATGCAACGTGTGCGGAGGCAAAGCCCAATACACCTACCGCCAATCTGACTCCAAAGAATTGGTATTGGTAGGACACAATGACGCCTATGAAGCCCGCTGTTTGGAGCATTGGGAAGACGGAATGAAGGGGAGATTGTAATAACCTGATCAAATGAACAGGGGAAGCAGCAATAGCAAATCCAATCCAAATCGGTACCAGCGCATCGGCAAAAACCAGGAGGGTCGAAGAAAGGCTGCGAGGTAACCGCTAATCGCGAGCCCCATTCCCCAGTGGGTAAGTCCAAGTGAAGCGCCTGCTTTCCAGGCTATGGCCAATACCAAGGCAATAGCCACAAACAACATCATCACATTCGTTTTATCCAAGGACCATGGATTGGGCTCCGTCATGCGCTGATCCTTGTCCAATTCGAGATAAGCAAAAGCGAATACATTGAGCCAAACCAGTAGCAAACAGGCGAAATAAAAGCCCCACAATGACTGCTCGCTCTGCATGAGGGGCACAGCCATGGTTCCTGCAATTCCCAACAACATGAGTACCGGACTAGCCCATGCGGCCCAGCGGTGCTGAGTGTGTCTCATGTAGGCATAAGCCCCCAAGACCAGTAGCACCGGCCAGCCCATCTTTAGGGTAAGCCATGAATCAGCCCATCCCATTCGAAGTCCAGCGAGGATGATCAAGATGGCACCCACCAAACCCCAAGCTGAGGCAAACCAAAACCAACTATCGGGCACAACCGCCCCTTTCTGTTTTCGTCTGTAAGCGTCGCGCGAAAAATCCAAGGAATACACCAACAGCACGGAGCCGACTACCCCTTGCAGCCATGGAATCAAAAACCTCGATTCGGTTTGGGCACCCAATTCCATGCTAAAAAACCACATTCCGAGCACCAAAGCCGGAATCGGAATACCAAGAAGCTGCAAAAAGGCCTCTCGCTTAAACGTTTTTAAGGGCTGTAATTTTTCCAAGGCCAGGGAAAGAACGACGCAGGCTTTCTTCAATGCCGGCCGTCATGGTCATGTCGCTCATGGAACAGGTGCTGCAAGCGCCCACCAAGCGAAGGGTTACGTCCAGCTCTTCTGAAATAGACACCAATTCCACATCGCCACCGTCGGCTTGCAAATAGGGTCGAATGCTGTTTAACACTTGTTCTACTTCTTCGTGAGAGGGCTGCGCCATAGCACAAAGATAATCAATTCTCGGACTGAGAATATTGCTGAATGCTCAAGGCGCGTGCCAGTTCTTGAGCAGCTACACGATACGCCAATTGAGTGGCGTCATCGGCACGAAGCAATCCGCTATCAGCTTGACGCATCACCTCCGGATTCATGGGAATCTCTGCCAACAAAGGTACCTGATGGGCTTCTGCCAATTGCTTGCCTCCGCCTTGGCCAAACAAATAGTATCGCTTATCGGGTGCATCATCAGGAGTGAAATAAGACATGTTCTCCACGATTCCCAAAATGGGCTTGGCAATACCCGGCAACTGGAACATATCGATGGCTCTTCGCGCATCAGCCAAGGCCATTTCTTGGGGAGTGGTCACTATCACTACACCAGAAAGAGGAGCCGATTGTGCCAATGAAATTTGCACATCTCCGGTTCCTGGTGGCAAGTCGACAATGAGGTAGTCCAAATCTCCCCAATCAACATCTTGCAAGAGTTGTTTCAGCGCACTTGAAACCATGGGGCCTCGCCATACAACGGCTTGACCAGGTGCGGTCAAAAACCCAATGCTCAGCAATTTGATGCCTTGGCGCTCCAAGGGAACCATGAGGTTTTTGCCTTCCACTTCCCGCATCTCAGGAGCTTCGTGCACCCCGAACAAGGTCGGCACTGATGGGCCGTAAATATCGGCATCCAAGAGACCCACTTTGGCTCCCAATGAAGCCAAATTCAAAGCCAATGAAGCGGCCACGGTGCTCTTTCCTACCCCGCCTTTCCCGCTTCCAACGGCAATGATGTGTTTGACACCTTTTAAGTAGTGCTCATTCTCTTTCTGTTGCTGGACGCGGCTTGTAGCGTGGATACGAACCGGTATGTTTGGGTCAACCATGACCCGAATGGCGTTTTTACAGGCCTGAACCAGCATGTCCTTCATGGGACAAGCGGGGGTGGTCAACACCAAATCAAAAGAAATTTCTTCAGGACCAAATTCCAACTTCTCAATCATGCCCAAGGTGACCAAATCTTTCTTCAGATCGGGATCCTCGACATGACTCAGGGCATGCAAAATTTTATCCTTACTCAGCTCGCTCATTTGAATAGATTAACAAGCCGAGCGAAAAAGCGTTTTTCGAATTCCCAGAAATATCGCCCTTGGCCGAATGCGAATCCGTAGACCAAAAGAACCAAATTGTAAACGGGAAGAATGGCTACGTAATAAACCAAATCGGAATACCAGTGATCGCCGAGCAAAGGCAAGGCGAATCGTTTGAGGTACACAACCGTCGAACCTGTCAAAGCAAAAACACACAAAATGAGCAAGACTTGACTGCGGGAACGAACCTTCCAACGCTCTTGTAGACGGTTTAAAAAACTCACCTTGCAAAGGTAGCACAAAGCCAAGACCTTTGTCCCATGTTAGAAGCCCAAACCCTTCATTTGATCCCTTTGCCCATCGGCGAAAACAGCTGGAACCAAATGGACTCGGCGCTGCTCAATCACAGCTTGCAAAACCTGAATGTATGGGTGGCTGAAAACGCGCGCACGCTGAGGCGCTTTCTCTCAGCGAGAAAACTGGGCATCGACTTGGACAAGCTGCAGATCTGCGAACTCACTCGAGACACAGATGACAAAGATTTGACAGCTTTTTTGGACAAACACCGCGGGAACGGGCCCATTGGTTTGTGCTCAGAAGCGGGGTTGCCTTGCATTGCTGACCCAGGCAGCCGCATCGTCAACCTTTGCCACAAGCGCGGCATGCGCATTCATCCCTACATCGGTCCTAGCAGCATCTTGCTGGCTCTTTCTGCCAGCGGATTGCACGGCCAAGCCTTTACCTTTCACGGTTATGCCCCGGTCAAAACCGAAGACTTGCAAGAGCATTTCCAGGGCTTAAACAAAAACAAACACCAGGCCCACAGCCATTTGTTCATCGAAGCACCCTACCGAAGCGATCGTTTCCTGGAGATGGCCACTAAGCACCTTGATGGGGATTGGTACCTTTCAGTTTCTAGCGACCTACAGGGAGAGAACGAGCGCATTCAAACGCGACGCTTGAGCGAATGGAAAAACCATTTGAACAGCTTGGGCAAAACACCCTGTCTGTTTGTTTTGGGACAACCGAGCCCGCGTTGACCCGGTTTTTGCGAGGCGTTTCAAAGACCAATCAGATGTTGTACTTTTGCGGCATCGTAAATCGCTTTCAATGAAAGACATTTTTGAAAAAATAGAATCGCGCATGGGTCCCTTGGGGATGTATGCCGATGACTCTCATGGCTATTACACCTTCCCCAAGTTGGAAGGTCCTATTGGTCCCCGCATGGTATTTCGCGGCAAAACCCGCTTGAACTGGTCACTGAACAATTATTTGGGATTGGCCAATCACCCCGAGGTCATGAAGGCCGACGCCGACGCTGCCCAGCAGTTCGGTATGGCTTATCCCATGGGTGCGCGAATGATGAGCGGTAACTCGAATTACCACGAACAACTGGAACAAGATTTGGCTTCCTTCATTGGCAAGCCCGATGTGATTTTGTTGAACTACGGATATCAGGGCGTATTGAGCGCCATTGATGCCTTGGTTGATCGTCACGACATCATCGTGTACGATGCCGAATCTCATGCTTGCATCATCGACGGTGTTCGTTTGCACATGGGTAAGCGCTTCGTCTACACCCACAACAACATGGAAAGCCTCGAGCAACAGCTCAAGCGCGCTACGCGTTTGGCTGAGCAAACAGGCGGTGCCATTTTGGTCATCACCGAGGGTGTTTTCGGAATGAGCGGTTCTCAAGGAAAGTTGGCCGAAATCGTTGCCATGAAAGAACGCTATAATTTCCGCTTGTTCGTTGACGACGCCCATGGATTCGGCACAATGGGTAAAACCGGTGCTGGAACGGGTGAAGAGCAGAATTGCATGGATGGCATCGATGTATACTTCTCTACGTTTGCCAAATCCATGGCGGGTATCGGAGCTTTCATTGGCTCTACTCCTCAGGTCATCAAATTCTTGCGCTACAACATGCGCTCACAGATTTATGCCAAGGCCTTGCCTATGCCTTTGGTTATTGGCTCTATAAAGCGCTTGGAGTTGATTCGCACTCGTCCTGAGTTGAAAGACAACTTGTGGAAGATTGTCGACGCTTTGCAAAATGGTTTGAGAGAAGCTGGTTTCAACATCGGCGTAACCACCACTCCCGTTACCCCTGTATTGTTGAACGGAACGATTCCTGAAGCCACCCACATGACCCACGATTTGCGCGAGAACTACAACATTTTCTGTAGCATTGTCGTGTATCCGGTGGTTCCCAAGGGTGTTATCATGTTGCGTTTGATCCCCACGGCTGTTCACAGCTTGGACGACGTGGCTGAGACCATTGCGGCCTTCAAAGCCATCAAGGGCAAATTGGACAATGGCGAGTACCGCCAAGAGAAACTCGCGCAGTTTCAATAATTGCCAATCACCTTCCCCATTTGGGGAAATTTGCCGAGCATAGGCCTCATGAAGCCAGGCATTTTTGCTTCATGAACTTAAAGACCTCTACGAAAAAGCCAGTCTCCGGACTGGCTTTTTTCTTAAGTGCCCTTTGCATCGCTTGGATCGCCTGGCCAGAACGCATTGGGGGCATCCCTGACTTGCAATCTGACTCCACTTCGGCCATCAAAGTTCATCCAACACCGTTCAGAGCATTCGCTCATGAAGATTATCAAGCCAAGCGCCGACTTAGCAAGACCAAACAGGACTATTCAAAACTCCCCTACTCGGAGCCACGCTTTAGCCAGCCTCCTGCCCTGGTCATCGACATCAACGAAGCCGACTCGATTGATTGGGTGCAGATTCCCGGCATTGGCCCAAAAACGGCAAGGCGAATTGTGGCTTCCCGAATTAAGTTGCATGGATTTTACTCGGTCAATCAATTGTTAGACGTATACTATTTCGATAGCAATTTGCTGCAGTCCAACCGCGTTAAATTCCGAGTAAAGCCCCGGTCGTGGAAGGGATTGAACTGGGACAGCATTCACTCCAAACAAGACCTGTTTCACCCCTATTTATCGGCCTCGCAGCGCAATAGTCTCTGGGCCTACAAATGCCAACACCCTGATTTCGACCCCAGACATAGCCCCAAACCTATGTGCATCGATAGCATCACTTGGACCCGACTCAAACCCTATTGGATGTAAACAAACAATTGCAGCATACTGACTGAAATCAGTCTTTTTGCTCTTGTGGCTTACCTATCTTTGAATCATGCAAACTCATTTTCAGGAAACGGACAGCACCCAGATGGTGCGTCAAACGGTCAAAGACTTTGCCGAACGCCAAGTGCGTCCTCACGTCATGGAATGGGATGAGTCTCAAGAGTTTCCCAGACATGTATTCACGGCTTTGGGAGAATTGGGTTTGATGGGTGTTTTGGTACCCGAAACCTATGGCGGAAGTGGCTTGGGTTACCAAGAATATGTGGCCGCTATTGATGAGTTGGCTCAAGTATGCGGTTCCATCGGTTTGAGCATGGCCGCTCACAACAGCCTCTGCACGGGGCACATCTTGCAATTCGGATCGGAAGAACAAAAAATGCGCTGGCTGCCCAAACTCGCTTCGGGTGAGCATTTGGGAGCTTGGGGCCTAACCGAGGCCAACACGGGTTCAGATGCCCTACGCATGCAATGTGTCGCTAAAAAGGACGGGGACGAGTGGGTACTCAATGGGGCCAAGAACTGGATCACTCATGGCATCAGCGGCGACATTGCCGTGGTTTTGGCTAGAACGGGTGACCTTTTGGACTCTCACGGCATCACAGCTTTTGTAGTTGAACGAGGCACCCCTGGTTTTTCAGGTGGCAAAAAAGAAAATAAATTGGGTATGCGCGCCAGCGAAACAGCCGAAATGATCTTTCAAGATTGCCGTATTCCCGACACTCAGCGTTTGGGCAACATTGGTGAAGGATTCATACAAGCCATGAAAGTGCTGGATGGCGGTCGAATCAGCATTGCCGCCCTCTCACTAGGAATAGCCAAAGGAGCCTTCAAAGCCGCTACTCAGTACTCCAAAGAGCGGGAACAATTCGGAAAATCCATTTCTCAGTTCCAGGCCATTGCTTTCAAATTAGCCGATATGGCCACTCGAATCGAAGCGGCAGAACTGTTGACTTTGCAAGCGGCAGATCTTAAAAACCGCGGCTTAAAAATGACCAAAGAAAGCGCCATGGCCAAGTATTATGCCAGTGAGGCTTCGGTATTTTGTGCCAACGAAGCCGTTCAGATTTTTGGTGGCTATGGGTACACCAAAGATTTCCCCGTTGAGAAATTCTACCGCGATTGCAAACTGTGCACCATAGGCGAAGGAACTTCGGAAATCCAAAAACTGGTAATTTCCCGCTCTGTTTTGCAGGATTGATTGCATTTATAGTTCACTAATTCCTATATTTGCAACCCCAAAAACAAAGAAAAACATGCTCGTAATCAACGTAAAAGAAAACGATTCGTTAGAAAAAGCACTGAAGAAATTCAAGAAGAAGTTCGAAAAGACTGGTGTCGTAAAAGAATTGCGCAGCCGTCAAGCTTTCGAAAAGCCTTGCGTAACGAAGCGTTTGCAGCGCATCAAAGCCGCTTATAAGCAGCAGATGCAGACTCAGCACAACGAAGCATAAGCGTTTCCTAACGCCTAAATATTTGTCACCGTAGCTCGGCTGCGGTGACTTTTTTTTGCCCAAATCACAAGCCACTATTCTCCCCTATTTTTGAGACATGCTAGAGGGGCTTGAAGGTTTCATACACTATGCGCAGCACAATCAACGGTTGAGCCTCCATACATGCAAAGCCTATCAAACAGATCTAGAGCAGTTTATTCCATTCGCCAATGACTTTGGCATTAGTACTTGGAGCGAGCTCAATGCTGCGAGTGTGCGGGCTTTCATGGCTGCCTGCATGAAAGAGGGGTTATCTGCCCGAAGCGTTCACCGAAAGGTTTCCAGCATTCGAGCTTTTGTGAGGTACGCTCGCAAAACCCAACTCCTCTCTCACGACCCCTTGAACGGGATTCAATTGCCTAAGATGGCTAAAAAATTGGTCCAAGATATTCCCGCCCAAGATTTATGGAATCTCTTCCAACATTTTCCCTGGGAAGAACAGGAGCAAGGATGGAGAGACAAGTCATTGCTTCTGACCTTGTACACCACAGGCATTCGATTGAGCGAGTTGATATCCCTCAAAATCCGAGACCTTGATTTTTCTCGCAATACCTTATCGGTGACTGGAAAACGAAACAAGGTTCGCCTCTTACCCCTACACCCAGAACTTCGAGAACAGCTCCTTGAACTTATAAAGGGGAAAGCAGCCAGCGATCCCCTCTTCCAGCTAGAGTCAGGAAAAGGGCTCTATCCTGTTTTTGTATACCGCTTGGTCAACCGCTACATCAAATTGTTTTCAGATGCCTCGAAAACCAGCCCACATGTATTGCGGCATAGCTTTGCCACACACATGCTCAACAACGGAGCTGAGCTACTGGCCATCAAGGACTTATTAGGGCACAGCGGCCTCAATGCCACTCAGATCTACACCAAAAACAGCTTCGAAAAACTGAAGTCCATGCACAAGCTGCACCCTAGGAAATAAGCTCGACTCACCCTCTTTTTGACCAGGCTTACCTCTGTCGTTATTTGATATTCTTTGAACGACATAATTTGGATTTCTCCATTTAGTTTTTGAACTTTAAGATTGAAAGGCACTAAAAATGCCTAAGTCGCTCTGATGTTTATGGGCTCTTTTCGACGCTCATTGGCAGCAGAAAGGCTCTTTTTGTCTCACTTAACCCCTTTTTATTCCATGGAAATCATCATTCAAAGCAGCCATGTAAAACCCAGTGACAGACTCGTAAAATTTGCCAAAATGCAAGTGGAACATTTGACCGAATTTTACAAAGATGCCATCTCCGCGACCATTTTTTTCAAACTCGAAAACGAGAAAGATGGCCTCAACAAACACGTTGAAATTCGACTTCACACACCCAAACACGATGTGTTCGCCAAAACTCGATCGAATCGCTTCGAAAAAGCCATACGCTTGAGCAACATAGCCGTTCGACGACAACTTCGAAAACTAAAGAAGGGGCGCTAGCCCCTTTTTTTATATCGTTGCGATGACCTTCAATTCAATGGCAATGGGCGTCGGTAGGCAATTGATTTCCAAGGTCGTTCTGCACGGTGGATTCTCGCCAAAGTACTCCGCCCACAATCGGTTGTAGGTAGGAAAGTCATCTTTCATGTTGGTCAAGAAAACCGTCACGTCAACGATGTTGGTCCAAGAGCTGCCTGAGGCCTCCAAAATGTAACGGACATTTTGAAACACACTGCGGCATTGAGTCTCAATGTCGTAAGACAGGATGGATCCGTTCTCGTCCAACTCTACACCCGGAATCACCTTGGTGCCTTTTTCTCGGGGGCCAACCCCAGATAGGAACAACAAGTTCCCTACTCGCTTAGCATGTGGATACAAGCCTACTGGCTCTGGCGCTTTGTCGCTGTTCAAACTTTCGCTGCTCATGCGGCAAAGATAACCGCTCAATATCGAACCTCTTGGTGTCTAAATTCAATGCCTTCGCTTGAGAGCATGGGCAGCAAATCTTCGTACCAATACGCACTCATGGGTCGATGCAAACCGGGTTTTAGCCCGGGCTTGGTGATGGCCAGTTCGACAGCCATCGCCAAGGTCAAACCCACCGTTTTCGCCATGGCTGTGCGCGCCGCTGATGTTCCGTGAACCACCATACTGCTTTGGTAGTATTGACGATGGGTTTGCACCCGGTGAACCATAATCACTTCATCGCGGTCACTGCTCTCCAATTTCCAACGTGGCTCAAGCAGCGCCAACAAGCATTCAGCAGGAATACGGCTGGGCAATTCCCTCTCATCATCCAAGGGTATGTCCTGAATGCGCCGCCGCGTCTCAGCTGAAACATGTTGAGATTCCTGGCTCCAAGCTTCTATGGAAGCATATCCAGAAAATGATTGAAAGGCTTGCTGATAGGTTTGCACTGATTCGGGCCAAAGGGCTTGATCCGAAACCCAGCCCCATTGCACCAATTGCTGCCAAGCCTGGCAAAAGTGATCCCGACGAAGGGTCCCCCTCAGCACGGTGTGCGCTGACTCCAAGCCATAAGCCTCTACATAGGCCAAGCTATCGCGATTCGGATAGGCCTGCAACGTACCTGAACCCTCTATCTGAATGCTGCGAAAGGAATTGAAAACCTGATTCCCCACGCATTGCTGCACCTGCCCTTTTTCTAGCCAGGTAGAAGGCGCCCCTTGGCCCGCGCGAATCACATTCATGGGGTTCCAAGTGAACTTATATTGCCAGGGGTTATCCTTGCAGTCTTCCACTTGCACCAATCCGCCGCAATGGCTTTCAAATGACTGTATCTGCTCCCCCTTTTCTCTGAGTTCGTCCAAGAGCTGAATGGCCGACAAATGATCGATACCCGGGTCCAGGCCCATTTCGTTCAAGACAAGTAGATTCTTGGCCTTTATCTCTGGCTCCAAACCCCTCATCTCCTCGCTTTCATAGGAAGCTGTAGCGAAATTAGCCCCTGCCGCAACGGCCAATTTGGCCAGTGGCATGTGCATGCTGGCCGGCAACAAACTGATGACCCATTGACAGGGCTCAATCAGGGCAGCCATGGCTTCGGCATCGTTCACATCACCGGTAACGTAGGTGACACCGGGAAGGGTGCCAAAACCCTCTTGAAGGGGCTTTAGTTGACGATCCATCACCCAAATCTCGGCACCCAATGACTCCGAGCGCTTGGCCAAATATTCGATGGCGAATCCCGCACTTTTCCCCGCGCCGACAATCAGAATGCGCATTGGCTTTTTACCCATAAACCCAAAGGTATAAAACTTTAGCTACGGCGAGCCATTTCGAACACCAACAAGGCAGCGGCGACCGAAACGTTTAAGCTATCAACTGCGCCCTGCATGGGAATTTGGATGTTCTGACCCTTGTCTTTCCAAAAATCGGAAACACCCTCGTGCTCCGTTCCGATCACAACAGCACAACCGGGACCCAAATCAGCCGTCCAGAAAGACTCCGACCGCTCCATAAAGGTGCTGTAAAGCCGGAGCTGCTGGGCCGCTATCTGAGTATAGGCCTCTTCAGCCGATACTACCCAAACGGGTACAGAAAAGACCGAACCAACTGAATTCCGGATAACCTGAGGATTGAATACATCGACTTTCGGGTCGCAAATGATGACTCCCTCAATTCCAGAGGCATCGACACTTCTCAATATGGCACCGAGATTTCCGGGTTTCTCCACCGACTCTACGACCAAATAACGGCCGTTCTTTGAAAGCTCGAAGGCCGAAGCTTGGGGTTGTTTCAGAACAGCCAAGGCTACTTGACCGCTTTTTCGAAGCACCAATTGAGAAAATAAGGAGGCGCTAAATTCGTATTGAAAGGGGAATCGCGAAGCCAAATCCTGGGCTTCAAATCCCATATCATTTGGCTGAATCCAATGTAGAGGTTCACATCTGCCGCGCAAGGCACATTCAATTTCATGCATGCCCTCCACCAATACCACGTAGTCTTGCTTGCGCTTTATGCTCTTCTCCAACCACAGTTTGCACTGTTTGAAGAAAGGATTGCTTGGGCTGCTAATGACTTGCATGTCAGGAGGCATTATCCCCACTGAGCCAGTCGGATTGGGAGGCATCTTCTTTGCTTCGGGTCCAAAGAGCGAAGGCAAACAAGAACAGACCGTTCAACAGGATTTGCATGGGCCAACCCGCCAACAATTCGGAAGGGCTGCCTGGGTTGCTTTTTTCGATAGCCCCCATGATTTCGTCTTTCGTGGCATCGTCCAGGGCATTTCCAAAGGCTTCAAACCCCTTGGCAGTGCTCTCCAAAAGAATGCTCTTGGTTTGGGCATTCAAACTCGTATCGACCAAGTTGTACAGCACCAATTCGGAGCACACCGAAAGAAAAGTCGCCACCGTCAACACCAGCAAACCACTCAACAGGGCTTTGGCGTATCGAAACTCCGCCCCCCACATTTTGCGTTCAGTCGTTCCCGCCCAAACCACACCTAACATCAACAAGGCAAAAGAGCCAAATTGATAGGTAGGGGCAAAACGGATTTCCCAGTGCTCCAAGGTATACAAGGTGAATTTCACCATAAACAGGACGGCTCCTGTTAAAAATCCATGAAAAACGGCAGGCCGTTTCCAAATAGGCAAGGCAGGCATCATGCGCTCACTCCTTTCCAAACACCGCCACAAACCGTACCCCATACGCGGCCTTTCATCGCTTGATTTTTGTAAGGCACATTGGCCGCGATGCTGGAGCTATTGAATCCTACCACGGTTTCCCCTTGGGCATCGAACAAGGTCAAATGGGCGACTTGACCTACTTGTAGGCTCAGGGAGTCCAACCCACAGAATTGGCGTGATCGGCGGTGCAAACATTCGACCAATTGATCCACATCCATGTTTGAATTAGCCTTTAGCAAAGCTGGCCAAAACAAGGGTAAGGTCGCAGCCCCATAAGGCGAATAATCAAATTCAACCAAACTTGACTCGATGTCTTCGGGATGATGATTGGAAACTATCGCATCGATGGTTCCGTCTTTCAAACCTTCCCAAAGGGCCAAACGGTCTTCTTCGCTCCTTAGAGGAGGCAGTACTTTGAAGCATTCGTCAAATCCTTCTAAGGCCGAATCTGTTTCCAGTAAATTCAGCAAGGGAACCGAAGCCCAAACAGGCAAGCCTTCCGACTTCGCTTGACGAATCAATTCAACCGACTCTTTGCAGCTGATGGCCAAGACGCGAAGGGGGGCTCCCGTGTATCGCATCAATTCCAAATCAGCCTGCAATTCCACGAATTCGGCCATCGATGGGATTCCTTTCAAGCCCAAACCTGCATTGACATTTCCTTCGTGCATCTTGGCTTCGCCTACCCAGCCCGACATACAGGGATGGGACCAGACTGACAGGTTCAGGGAATGGGCATATTGACGAGTTTTCAACCGAGAAGATTGCAGCGGGCTCGCGTGAATGCCGTCGCAAAAGGCATGGGCACCGGCTTGTTTCAACAGATGCATTTCGCTCAATTCTTTGCCTTCCCCTGATTCAGAGCACAAAGCCAGTGGCAGTATCTGACAAGCCAAATTCCTGCTGCGTTCCAAAACCGTCGAAACGGTTTCGGGTAAATCAGATTTGGGCTTGCGACCGCAGAGAGCCAACACTTGGGTAAATCCCGCTTCTTGAGCCGCGGCGCTGGCCGATTCCAACGATTCCTTCCAAGGCTCTCCTGGGTCAGGGATGCGGACAAAGGGATCCACCCAACCTGGACTCAACCAAGCCGATTGGCCATCAATGTCTTGATCGGAGGGTGTGCTAATATTTGGTGAAATCTCGGCAATCAACCCGTCTTCTATCCTCACATCGCATTGCTGCGCATGGAACGGGCTGTTCGGATCGGAAATGCGAATGTTTCGAATGGTAAGGCTACGGCTCATTTCGTTCTTTCAAAAATACGAAGATGGATTCGATTGAAAGGAACAAAAGCGCCAGCCCCAAAAACAGCGCCGCCCAAGAAATCGAAACTGAATCCTCATTGATCAAACTCGACCAAGGTGGCAACCCTTGATCATTCCCCTTTATTGGCAATCCCGGAGTCC
This sequence comes from Bacteroidota bacterium, assembly GCA_027621365.1. Lineage (GTDB taxonomy): Bacteria > Bacteroidota > Bacteroidia > NS11-12g > UBA955 > JALRLA01. The sequence goes on from JAQCBH010000001.1 coordinate 223,943, forward strand.
CAAGACGCGGTTCATTCAAGGCCAGCATCTTGCTGTAGCCTGGACCCTGAATGCTGTACAAACCAGGTTTCAAAATCTTTTGGTTCAAGGGCAATTCCCATTGCCCAGCCCTTTTACGCATCTCGGGAACCAAACTGTCGGAAACACCCCTCAAACTCCAATGGGCGTTGCTGGATGACCCGGGTTTTACAACACCAATGGGCAAAACACTGTTGGGGCCCAAAACCCCGAACAAAGGTCCATCGGCCCAAGCCAACTGAAGAGCGGGCATCCCTAGTATTGCGACGGCCCAAGGTGAGGACAGAAAGTCAGCATCCTCTCCTCCCAACCAAAGAAATAAGCGACCGAAACCTTCCCGGCGAAGCAAATACAGCGGCGTTCCCTCTTCGGTTTTCAGAAGGAGTTCCCATTGGCTCAGTGCTTCAGCACTGGGCACCTGAGCCACTTGGAACGAGGGCAACTTGCGGTTGAAATTTTGGCCCACTTCACGAAACACATCCCGAAACAAGGGATGTTCCAGACCGGAGGCCGAAAGCACTTCCAAGTCGCGAGAGGTCGTCTCCATTTCAAAATCGAGATTCAGCAATTTTGCCGCTGAAACAGGGTCCAAACAAACCAAGGTAGCACCCTGCTGAAGAGAGGACTGAATGTTCTGCCATTCTTCCTGATTCCCTGTCGACCCTGACAAATAAGCCAAGTCAAAATCAGCCTCAACCGATTCAAAGCCATCGTAAGAACTCAACCAGCGTTGAGTAAATGGATGATTCCCCACACTTTTCACCCTCAATTTGGGTTGCTGGGGGGCTGTCACATACAATCGATCATCAAACGACCATCCCGACGAAGTCAACTGAAACCAAGCACCTGATGCAGGAAGGGAGCCCCTCCATATCGCTTCGGCCCAGCCTTCTCCCCTTTCAGCGATTTCCAAACCCTGCATGGGCTTTCCACTGGCATCGTTCAAGGTCAACTCAGGCAAGGCATCTGATTCCTCAAATCCCTGGAGGCCCAATCGAATTTTATAAGCCGGACCTTCATCGGAATAGATTCGGTATACAGTATCTATTTGGGCATTCTGCAGGGGTTCATCCGAGCCATAAACCAAGCATTGCACCGCAGAATCTTCACATTGACCGAAGGCATCGCAGATGTAGAAAAAACGCGCCTCAGGATCGCGCAACTCCTGGGCATAGGCTCGAAATTGCTGGAAAGACCACCGGGGCCACTCCTGAACGTACGATTGAATTTTGCGCTGAAGTTGTTGGGATGACAAGAGTTGAGAGCCCCACTGAGGCAAACAAAAACGGGCATCTTCTGGCGCTGCTGACAACCATCGACTCAAGTCCAGCTTGGCTTTTTCCGTCAGTCCCGATTCTCTCATGCTCCCTGATTGATCGACGGCTATGTAATAGCGACGCGAGGATCCTTCTTTCGATTTTTGCATGGCCCACAAAAATCCAAGCACCAAAAAAAGCAGGGCCAAACTGCGCAACAGCAATAGCCATCGATGTCGCAAACGATCGGGATTTTGGCCTGATTGGGTCAGCATCTTCAATCGATGAACCCCGGGAAACAATAAAGTGGTGGAGCGGCGAATCTGTAGCCAATGAATCAACACGGGCAACAACACCAACAACAAAGCCCAGGACCACGTTTGCTGCAAAAAAGCCATGCTCAGCTCCTGGTGGGGTTCACGACTATGGGAACAACCCGTTCAAGGTAGATTGAACTTGGTCGATGATTTTGGCGTAATCGTCAGAATTCTCTTGGAAGTTCATATCGTCTACGTTGAAGATCAACAGCTTGCCCTTGTAATCACTGATCCAAGCTTCATAGCGCTCATTCAATCTTTTTAGATAGTCCAAGCGTATAGCATCTTCATACTCGCGGCCTCGCATTTGAATTTGATCGACCAGTTTGGGAATACCCGCACGCAGATAAATCAACAAATCAGGGGCTTCAATCTGCCCAGAAATGGCTTCGAACAACTGACCGTAGTTTTCAAAATCACGGGTACTCATCAAACCCATGGAATGCAAGTTGGGAGCAAAAATATGGGCGTCTTCGTAGATGGTGCGGTCTTGAATGACCGTTTTCTTGCCCTTGCGAATGGCCTGAACATGGCGCCAACGGGTGGTCAAAAAGTACACCTGCAGGTTAAAACTCCAACGTTGCATGTCCTCGTAGAAGTCTGAAATGTATGGATTGTCATCCATGTCTTCCAATTGCAAGTCCCAATTGAAACTCTTGGCAAGCATATGCGTCAAGGTAGTTTTCCCTGCACCGATATTGCCTGCTACCGCTATGTGTTGAGCCATATTGCAATAATAGGCAGGCGAGCAAACCCGCTGCAAATCTTCTCAAAACAAAAGTTTTACACACAGACGTGCACCCATTCGGCATTCGAGCATCGTACCTTTGAATGGTGAATCAGACAAGCCCGAAACCCTCCCAATGGAAATTGTTTCTACGCCTTTTAGACATGGCGAAATTTCAACGGAGGCTCATGGTGTTTGCTTTGGTCTTGACCTTGCTCCAAAGCGCCATGACCGCGCTTCAGCCAGTTTTGTACCAGCACGGAATTGACAAGGTCATTTTGGCCGGGAACTTCGACCAACTTGGGAACTTTTCACTAATTCTCTTGGGATGGCTGATTCTTCAAGCCGGACTGGGGTTTTTGAATTCCTACGTAGGAGAGCGCATAGGCCAGGCCGTGATTTTGAAATTGCGCCAATACGTTTACGAACACCTCACCCGTCTGCGTTTGTCATTCTTTGACAAAACTCCAGTGGGCACGGCTGTAACGCGAAGCATCAGCGACATTCAAACCATTACCGATCTCTTTTCATCGGGCATCATCACCATCACAGGCGACAGCCTGCAGATCATCATCATTTTGATCTGTATGTTCAGTATGAACGTTGGTCTGACTTTGCTTACCCTTTCGGTGATTCCCTTGCTATTGTTGGCGGCCAATCGGTTCCGAAAAGGCATTCGAGACAGTTTCCAAGATGTACGCACCCAGGTTTCTCAATTGAATGCCTTCTTGCAAGAACGCATCACCGGCATGTCGATTGTGCAACTCTTTAACCGCGAGTCCATTGAAGCGAACAAGTTTGAATCCATCAATGCCGAGCACCGAGACGCGAATATTCGAAGCATCTTTTACTACGCCATATTCTTTCCATTGGTAGACGTTCTAGTTGCCATTTCCTTTGCCCTCATAGTGTGGTATGGCGCCAAAGGCATGTTGCACGAAGAGATGGCCTTTGGCGAATTGATGGCCTTCATCATGTTCATCAACTTGTTTTTTCGCCCGGTACGGGCCATTGCCGACCGCTTCAACAACATCCAAATGGGCATTGTTGCCGCTGAGCGCATCTTTCAGTTGATTGACCAAAAGGAGTACTCAGAACCCGAACACGGGGAGTCGGCGTCTCGGTTGAAAGGAGAAATCTCATTCGAGAAGGTTTGGTTTGCCTACAAAGACGAACAGTACATTTTGAAGGGCATCGACTTCCATGTGCAGCCCGGACAGACCCTGGCCTTGGTGGGCCATACGGGGTCTGGAAAAACCACCATTGCCAATTTGGTGAGCCAATTGTACAAGCACCAAAAAGGGACCATACAACTGGATGGCCGGCCCATTGAGCACTGGGACTTGAGATCCATTCGACGACAAATTGCCCTGGTCCTCCAAGACGTCTTCCTCTTTTCTGGATCGATCGAAGACAACATTCGTCTTCACGACGAGGAACTCCCCACTGATGCTATCAAAACGGCAGCCCTGCGCATCGGAGCCTACGACTTCATCAATAAGCTCCCCGGCGGATTCGAGTACAACGTCATGGAGCGAGGTTTGTCCCTATCACTGGGTCAGCGCCAATTGATCTCCTTCATTCGGGCTCTCGCTTTTGATCCCAGCATTTTGGTTTTGGACGAAGCGACCAGTGCCATTGACTCGGAAACCGAAGTATTGATTCAGCGAGCCATTGAAACACTGCTAGAGAACCGAACAGCCATCATCATTGCCCATCGCTTGAGCACCATCAAACACGCCGATCAAATTCTGGTATTGGATAAGGGTGAAATTGTCGAAAGAGGAAGCCACAACGAATTGCTGGCGAAAAAAGGCACCTACGCCCAATTGTACAGCACCCAACTTCAAAACTAAAGAGATCAACAGGAGTTCCTATTAGGCAAGAACTCCTCTTCTAACACTTATGGGTGGTTTACTGGTGGCCATGAGTTTATGCCATTCTAGGGTTCCTTATTGACACTTAGGGTGGCTTCAGGTTGTCGTCTGCCCTTATTAGATTCTCTACCTTTAGGTTTCACAGACTTTGAGCAATAAAAAAGGGGCCCATTACTGGGCCCCTTTCACACAATCATAGAATCAAGGCTTAGGCCTCTTCATCGGCATAGCGAACCGCCATCAAGCGATCGTATTCCTCACGAGAACCTGTCACCACATTTTGGAAGCGACGCATACCGGTACCAGCAGGAATCAAGTGACCGACGATAACGTTCTCTTTCAAGCCACGCAAATCATCAATCTTACCACTGATAGCCGCCTCGTTCAATACTTTGGTCGTCTCCTGGAACGATGCAGCACTCATGAAGCTACGAGTACCCAAAGAAGCTTTGGTGATACCTTGCAAGATGGGCGAAGCCGTTGCTGGTACTGCATCACGGTATTCAACCAAAGCTTTGTCTTGACGACGCAAGGCTGAATTTTCTTGACGCAAGTCCTTCAACGAAACGATTTGACCAGCGTGCATCACACAGCTTTCGCCAGCATTGGTTACAAATTTCTTGTCCCAAATCCAATCGTTTTCTTTGATCAACATCCACTTGTCAACTGATTCATTTTCCAAGAAACGAGTATCGCCGGGATCGTTGATTTCCATCTTCTGCATCATCTGACGAACAATCACTTCGATGTGCTTGTCGTTGATTTTTACACCTTGCAAACGGTATACTTCCTGAATACCATTCAACACATAACGTTGAACAGAAGCAGGTCCTTCGATGCGCAAGATATCTTGAGGAGTGATCGCACCATCAGACAAAGGCTGACCTGCGCGAACATAATCTCCATCGTGAACCAAGATGTGCTTGGACAAAGGCACTTGGTAGTGCTTCACGTCGCCATCTTTGGAAGTAACAATGATTTCCTGGTTACCACGCTTCGAAATACCGTAGCTAACAACACCATCAATTTCAGCCACAACAGCAGGGTTTGATGGGTTACGAGCTTCGAACAATTCCGTTACACGAGGCAGACCACCGGTAATGTCTCGGGTACGAGAAGCAGAACGAGGAATCTTAGCCAAGATATCACCTGCTTTTACTTTGGCGCTATTCTTAGCTACCAAAATAGACTTCATAGGCATGTTGAAAATCTTAATCAACTCTTCCTTGCCGTCTTTGCCGATTACCTTGATCATGGGAACCTTGGTCTTATCCTTGCTCTCGGTGATGACGTATTCGTACAATCCGGTTTGATCATCGCCTTCTTCGCGCATGTTCACACCTTCAATGATGTTTTCAAATTCGACCTTTCCGTCGATGTCGGAAATGATCAAGGTGTTAAATGGATCCCAAGTACACAAAATATCGCCTTTCTTGGCCTTGTCACCTTCTTTCACCATCAAATGCGCACCGTAAGGAACGTTGTAAGTGGTGATGATGGTTTTGGCTTTGAGGTCCAAAATGCGAACCTCGCCGCTGCGGCCCAATACGATATCTGTCTTAACGGTCTCACCCTCATCGTTGGTTACCTCTTTGGTAACGGTACGAATGCCGTCGAACGCTACAACACCGTCATACTTGGTTTCCAAGGTATTTTCAGCGGCAATGTTCAAGGCTGTACCACCCGTGTGGAAGGTACGAAGGGTCAACTGAGTTCCAGGTTCACCGATTGACTGTGCAGCGATTACACCCACAGCTTCACCCGCTTGAACCATTCTACCAGAGGCCAAGTTACGGCCGTAGCACTTGGAACAAACGCCGCCTTGAGTTTCACAAGTCAATACAGAGCGAATTTCTACTTCTTCTACTCCGGCATCTTCAATGGCCTGAGCGATTTCTTCGGTCAATTCTTCACCAGCCTTGGCGAGAACTTCTCCGTTATCAGGATGAATGACATCATCAACTGAGGTACGACCCAAGATACGCTCATACAAAGATTCTGTTACCTCATCGTTGTTCAAGATGGGCTGCATGGTGATACCACGCAAGGTTCCGCAATCTTCTTCAACGATAACCACGTCTTGAGCTACGTCGTGCAAACGACGAGTCAAGTAACCTGCGTCAGCCGTTTTCAAAGCTGTATCCGCAAGACCCTTACGAGCACCGTGAGTAGATACGAAGTATTCCAATACGTTCAAACCTTCTTTGAAGTTTGAAATAATTGGGTTTTCAATGGTATCTCCAGAACCACCGCCAATGTTCTTTTGGGGCTTGGCCATCAGACCACGCATACCGCCGAGCTGACGAATCTGTTCTTTTGAACCACGAGCACCAGAATCCAACATCATGTAAATGGGGTTGAAACCTTGGTCGTCCTTCTGAAGGCGATCGAACAATACACGAGCCAACTGGTTATTGACGCGTGTCCACAAGTCAATCACCTGGTTGTAACGCTCGTTGTTGGTAATGAAGCCCATGTCAGCGTTCGACTGAATTTCGCGAACTTCTTCCATGGCCTTGGCAATCATTTCATCCTTTTCAACAGGGATTTCTACGTTGCTCAAGTTAAAGCTCAATCCACCTTTGAAAGCGTATTGGAATCCAATGTCCTTGATGTCATCCAAAAACTGAGCAGCGCGAGCCACACCAGCGACGCGAATCACTTGGGTAATGATGTCACGCAAATTCTTCTTCTTGAGAACCTCATTGACATAGCCGACCTCGGTGGGAACCACTTGGTTGAAGATGACACGGCCTACGGTCGTATCAATGACTTTTTCTTTCAATTCACCCGCTTCAAGAACCGTCACTTTGCACTTGATAGGAGCGTGCAATTCAACACGACCTTCGTTCAAAGCGACCTGTACTTCTTCAGCACCGTAGAAAGTCAAGCCTTCACCTTTAACAGGATGCTCTTTGGTTCCTTTACGCTCTTTCGAGATGTAGTAAAGACCCAAGATCATATCCTGAGAAGGAACGGTAACAGGAGCACCGTTAGCAGGGTTCAAAATGTTGTGCGAAGCCAACATCAACAACTGAGCCTCAGCGACAGCGGCGTTGCCCAAAGGCACGTGAACAGCCATCTGGTCACCGTCAAAGTCAGCGTTGAAACCGCTACACACCAAAGGATGCAATTGAATGGCCTTGCCTTCAACCAACTTGGGTTGGAAAGCCTGAATACCCAAACGGTGCAGTGTTGGAGCACGGTTAAGCAATACAGGGTGACCCTTCAATATGTTCTCCAGAATATCCCAAATCACGGGATCTTTCTTTTCGACAATTTTCTTTGCCGTTTTTACGGTCTTGACGATGCCTCTTTCGATCAACTTGCGAATGATGAATGGCTTGAACAATTCAGCTGCCATGTTCTTAGGCAAACCACACTCGTTCAATTTGAGCGTAGGTCCAACCACAATAACAGAACGACCCGAATAGTCAACACGCTTACCCAGCAAGTTTTGACGGAAACGACCTTGCTTTCCTTTGAGCATATCACTCAATGACTTCAAAGGACGGTTTCCTTCACTCTTAACTGCGCTGGCACGACGAGTGTTGTCCAACAAGGAATCAACAGCCTCCTGCAACATGCGCTTCTCGTTGCGCAAAATCACTTCAGGAGCCTTGATCTCAACCAAACGCTTCAATCGGTTGTTGCGAATGATCACACGACGATACAAATCGTTCAAGTCAGAGGTTGCAAAGCGACCACCTTCCAAGGGCACCAATGGGCGCAACTCGGGAGGAATAACAGGCAACATCTTCATGATCATCCACTCAGGGCGGTTTTCACCAGACTTCTGAGCCGAACGGAAACCTTCGATTACCTTCAAGCGCTTCAAAGCTTCTTGCTTGCGCTGCTGAGAAGTCTCAGTAGCTGCGGCAATACGCAAATCATAGCTCAATTTGTCAAGGTCGATGCGCTGAAGCAACATCTCCAATCCTTCGGCACCCATCTTAGCGATGAACTTGTTGGGATCAGAATCTTCCAACATTTGGTTTTCGCGTGGAAGCGAATCCAAGATGTCCAAATACTCCTCTTCGGTCAACAGATCCAGCTGATTAGCTGATTCTGCGATACCCGATTGGATCACAACATAGCGCTCATAATAGATGACCATGTCCAACTTCTTGGTGGGGATACCCAACAAGTAGCCGATTTTGTTTGGCAAGGAACGGAAGTACCAGATGTGCGCGACGGGGACCACCAAATTGATGTGACCCATGCGCTCGCGGCGAACCTTCTTTTCGGTTACCTCAACACCACAACGGTCACAAACGATTCCTTTGTAGCGAATACGCTTGTACTTGCCGCAATGGCATTCATAATCCTTAATGGGGCCGAAAATGCGTTCGCAAAACAGACCACCCATTTCAGGTTTGTAACTGCGGTAGTTGATGGTTTCAGGCTTTACAACCTCACCATAACTGCGGCGCAGAATATTCTCAGGGGAAGCCAACGAGATGCGAATCTTGCTGAAATTGCTTCCGATTTTTTGTGTTTTTTTCTGGAGTTGCATCAGATACTTATAGCATTAATCCATGAACGTTACTTCCAAGCCCAAGCCACGGAGCTCGTGTAACAAAACGTTAAATGATTCAGGCGTTCCAACTTGGCTGATGTTGTCACCCTTAACGATGGCCTCGTAAGCCTTGGCACGGCCTGCGATATCGTCAGATTTGATGGTCAAGATCTCGCGCAAGATGTTCGAAGCACCGAATGCTTCCAACGCCCACACTTCCATCTCACCAAAACGCTGACCACCGAACTGAGCTTTACCACCCAAAGGCTGCTGCGTAATGAGCGAGTACGGACCGATAGAACGAGCGTGCATCTTGTCGTCAACCATGTGACCCAACTTCAGCATGTAGCTCACACCAACTGTGGTAGGCTGATCGAACTTCTCACCGGTCAAGCCGTTGTTCAAGCGAACCAATCCGTTGGCAGGAATACCAGCTTTAGCCGTGTATTCGTTGATCTCATCCAAGGTGGCACCATCAAAAATTGGGGTAGCGAATTTCACGCCGAGAGCCTTACCAGCCCATCCCAAGACGGTCTCGTAAATCTGACCCAAGTTCATACGTGAAGGTACACCCAAGGGGTTCAACACGATGTCCATCGGAGTTCCATCATCCAAGAATGGCATGTCTTCTTCGCGAACGATACGGGCAACAATACCCTTGTTACCGTGGCGACCTGCCATCTTATCACCCACTTTCAACTTACGCTTGGTGGCCACGTAAACTTTGGCCAACTGCAAAATACCGGTAGGCAATTCGTCACCTACGCTGATGGAATAATGCTCGCGTTTGAAATTGGTTACCTTTTCGTTGTGAATGTTGATGTAGTTCGTTAATGCGCGAACAACCAAGTTGCTCTTCTCTTCGTCGGCTGCCCAGTTGTGGTAGTTCAAATTGCTGTAATCCAACGCCAACAAGTTCTTTTGAGTAAACTTGGTTCCTTTTGGAATCAACTCTTCGCTGTACATATTGTACACACCTTGGCTGGTTTTGCCGCCAACGATTTGGAACAATTTCTTCACCAACTCGTCCTTCAGCTGATTCAAGTCTTTCTGATGCTCATCTTCCAACTTGGCCAAACGGCTCTTGTCGCTGCTGCGAGCATTCTTGTCTTTCTTGGTTTTGCTGAACAACTTCTTGCTGATGACAACACCGGTAGCACCTGGAGGCGCTTTCAATGAAGCATCTTTGACATCTCCGGCTTTGTCACCGAAGATGGCACGCAACAATTTCTCTTCTGGAGAAGGCTCGGTTTCACCTTTAGGAGTGATTTTTCCGATCAAGATATCACCTTCTTTTACTTCGGCACCCACACGAATCAATCCTGAGTCGTCGAGGTTCTTGGTCATTTCTTCTGAAACGTTGGGGATATCATTGGTCAGTTCTTCTTCACCGCGCTTGGTGTCGCGAACTTCCAGCTCGTATTCTGTGATGTAGATGGTGGTGAACCAATCTTCTTTTACAACCTTTTCGGAAATCACGATAGCATCCTCAAAGTTGTAACCTTGCCATGGCATGTAAGCCACCTGCAAGTTGCGACCCAAGGCCAATTCACCGCCCTGAGTAGCGTAACCTTCACACAACACTTGACCTTTGCTAACCTTATCGCCTTTCTTAACGATAGGGCGCAAGTTGATGCAAGAGTTTTGGTTGGTGCGGCGAAATTTGATCAAGCTATAGGTTTTGATATCACCGGTAAAGCTGACCAAATCATCGTCGCTGTTGTGGAAGTAACGAATGCGGATTTCGTTGGCATCTACATAATCAACTTCACCATCGCCTTCAGCGTTGATCAAAGAGCGACTGTCACGAGCTACCTTTTCTTCCAGACCCGTACCGACTACGGGAGCCTCGGGGCGAATCAAAGGAACGGCCTGACGTTGCATGTTTGAACCCATCAAAGCACGGTTGGCGTCATCGTGTTCCAAGAAAGGAATCATGGATGCTGCAATCGAAACAATCTGGTTAGGAGCAACGTCCATGTAATCCAACTGGGTAGGCTCCACCAAGGGGAAGTCACCCTCTTTGCGGCTCTTTACTACCTCAGATTTGAAATTACCCGTTTTATCAAACTCAGCGTTGGCCTGGGCGATGGTCATGCCATCTTCCTCTTCAGCGCTCAAGTAAATGATTTCAGGAGTAACTTTTCCAGAATCGATTTTACGGTATGGGGTTTCCAAAAAGCCCATAGAGTTGATCTTCGCGTGAACACACAGAGAAGAAATCAAACCAATGTTGGGACCTTCAGGAGTCTCAATGGTACACAAACGACCGTAGTGGGTGTAGTGAACGTCACGAACCTCAAAACCGGCACGTTCGCGGCTCAAACCACCAGGACCAAGAGCACTCAAACGACGCTTGTGAGTGATTTCAGCCAAGGGGTTGATTTGATCCAGGAACTGAGACAGCTGGTTGGTTCCAAAGAAACTGTTGATGACTGATGACAAGGTACGGGCATTGACAAGGTCTTGTGGCGTGAATACCTCGTTATCGCGAATGTTCATTTTTTCGCGAATGGTACGAGCCATACGGGCCAAACCTACTCCGAACTGAGCGTACAACTGTTCGCCTACGGTGCGCACGCGACGGTTGCTCAAGTGGTCAATATCGTCCAAGATTTCAGATCCATTCACCAATTCAATCAAGTACTTGATGATGGAAATGATGTCGCCTTTGGTCAAGACCTTCCTGTCCATTCCTTCTTCCAAGCCCAACTTCTTGTTGATGCGGTAGCGACCTACCTCACCCAAGTCGTAACGCTTGTCTGAGAAGAACAAACGATCAATGATGCCACGAGCAGTTTCCTCATCTGGGGGATCTGCGTTACGCAATTGACGGTAAATAACTTCCAAGGCTTCTTTGCCGTTGTTGGAAGTATCTTTTTGAAGCGTGTTGTAGATGACATCGTAATCCAAGTCTCCATCTCCTTCGGTAGAAAGAATGATGGTCTTCACATTGGCTTCCAATATCACATCAACGTGTTCGTCTTCAATAACTGTATCACGCTCCAAGATAACCTCGTTGCGCTCAATGCTTACTACCTCACCGGTATCTTCGTCAACAAAATCCTCGATCCAAGTGCGAAGAACACGTGCGGCCAACTTGCGACCCAACACGCGCTTCAAACCTGCTTTAGAGACCTTGATCTCTTCACTTAAACCAAATATATCGAGAATGTCTTTGTCAGCTTCATACCCAATGGCGCGAAGCAAAGTAGTTACAGGGAACTTTTTCTTGCGGTCGATGTACGCGTACATGACAGAGTTCACGTCTGTGGCAAATTCAATCCAAGAACCCTTGAAAGGAATGACACGAGCCGAGAACAATTTGGTTCCATTCGAGTGGAAACTCTGACCGAAGAAAACACCGGGTGAACGGTGCAACTGGCTTACGATGACTCGCTCAGCACCGTTGATGATAAAGGTACCGTTGGGAGACATGTAAGGCAGGGTGCCTAAATACACATCTTGCACGATGGTTTCAAAATCTTCGTGCTCAGGATCGTTGCAGCTCAAGCGCAACTTCGCCTTCAAAGGAACGGCATAAGTCAGGCCGCGCTCAATGCACTCCTGGATGGTATAGCGGGGAGGATCAACGAAGTAATCCAAAAACTCCAAGTTGAAGATGTTGCGCGTATCGTTGATCGGGAAGTTTTCACGGAAAACTTTGAACAAGCCCTCTCCTTCACGTTTGTCGGCAGGTGTCTCCAATTGGAAGAATTCTTGGAATGATTTCAACTGAACATCCAAGAAATCCGGATACTCGATGGCATGCTGAACCTTGCCGAAAGAGATCCTTTTATGTTGTGTTGTGCTCAAAATGCTTAATAAATTTGGTTAGACAATGGTCTTAGGCTGTCAAACGACCAAAAGGCCCACGGTTCCCCGGGGCCTTTGTCGTTAGTTCTGGGTGGTCTTACTTAACTTCAACGTCAGCGCCCGCCTCTTTGAGTTTAGCTGCGATATCTTCGGCTTCGGCCTTAGAGATCTTTTCTTTAACAGCTTTGGGGGCACCGTCTACCAACTCCTTAGCTTCTTTCAAGCCCAAACCGGTCAAGTCTTTTACAACTTTAACCACGTTCAACTTGCCAGCACCGGGGTTGGTCAAGATAACGTCGAACTCAGTCTGCTCAGCAGCAGCAGCGCCAGCATCACCGCCAGCGGCGGGAGCAGCAACAGCAACTGCAGCAGCAGCAGGCTCGATGCCATGTTCTTCTTTGAGGATCTGAGCAAGCTCATTTACCTCTTTTACAGTGAGACTAACCAACTGATTCGCGAATTCTTTCAAATCTACCATTGTTATTTAATTTAAGTGTTTTTCTATTGATGGGGTTAATTATGCGCGCTCTTCGAGAGCTTTTACCAAACCTGCCAATTTCTGGCCGGCGTTCGATTGCAAAGCACTGATGACATTCTTCGCAGGAGATTGGAGCAAACCGATTACGTCGCCAATCAATTCCTCGCGTGTCTTCAGAGACAACAATTCTTTCAGTTTATCATCGCCAACGAATACACCGTTGTCGATCCAGGCACCTTTCAAAGAAGGCATATCGGCCTTCCCACGGAAATCAGACAAGGCCTTTGCTGGAGCTTTTTGAACACTAGAGAACATCACACAAGTTGTGCCCTTCAAGGTGTCAAACAAACCCGTAAAGTCCTTACCACATTCTTCCATGGCAATTTTCAACAAGGTGTTCTTTACCATGCGCATTTCGACTCCATTTTGGAACAACATGCGACGGAAAGAGTTTGTAGCGCCGGCAGACATGCCGTTAGTATTGGCCAAATAAACGAAGTCGTTTGCCTTCAATTTGTCAACCAATTCAGCTACTTCAGCAGCTTTTTCTAGTTTCGTCATGGCCATGGCTTAGATTCCTTGTATTGATTTAATGTCAACATTTACAGAGGGGCTCATGGTGCTGCTCAAGAAGATGCTCTTGAAATACGTACCTTTTGCCGCGCTGGGCTTCAAACGATGCAAGGTTTGAACCAACTCCAATGCGTTTTCACTCAATTTGTCTGCGTCAAAGGAAACCTTTCCTACAGATGTGTGGATGATACCGGTTTTATCAACTTTAAAGTCAATTTTACCTGCTTTAACCTCTGTTACAGCTTTGCCCACTTCCAAAGTAACGGTACCGCTCTTAGGGTTAGGCATCAAGTTACGAGGACCCAAGATTTTACCCAAACGACCCAACTTTGCCATAACTGCAGGAACAGCAATGATGATATCGATGTCCGTCCAACCTGAGGCTATTTTATCGATGTATTCATCCAAACCAACATGATCGGCACCTGCTGCTTTAGCTTCTTCCTCCTTATCAGGAGTACACAAAACCAGAGTGCGAACGGTTTTACCCAAACCATGGGGCAATGAAGCCACACCGCGAACCATTTGATTGGCTTGGCGGGGGTCTACACCCAAACGCACGTCAATGTCTACAGAGCTGTCGAACTTGGTGCTTGAAATGGTCTTCAAAACCTCACAAGCTTCCAACAGCGTATAGGACTTAGTATTGTCGTACTTGGAAAGCGCTTCTTTTCTTTTCTTACCAACTTTCATATTTCCGAGAATTAAAATGGTGAATCACCTACCACATTCACACCCATGCTTCGAGCCGTTCCGGCCACCATTTTCATGGCAGACTCAACGGTAAAGCAATTCAAATCAGGCATTTTAGCCTCTGCGATGGTGCGCACTTGATCCCATGAAATGGAACCGACTTTTTTGCGGTTAGATTCAGCCGAACCTTGTTTGATCTTGGTTGCTTCCAAAATCTGTACTGCCACTGGAGGAGTTTTGATGATAAAATCGAACGATTTATCGGAATAAACCGTGATCACCACCGGCAACACCTTACCCATCTGGTCTTGTGTACGAGCGTTGAATTGTTTGCAAAAGTCCATGATATTGACCCCTTTTGCACCTAGTGCGGGACCAATTGGAGGTGCGGGGTTAGCCGTACCACCTTTTACTTGGAGCTTTACAAAACCTGATACTTCTTTTGCCATTATACTGTTACGTTACAATTTTTGTACTTGGTTGTAATTGAGTTCAAGCGGAGTGCGGCGACCGAAAATTTTCACCATCACCTTCAACTTGCGCTTTTCCTCATTCACTTCTTCGATGACCCCATCAAATTCATTGAAAGGACCATCAATGACCTTCACCGCTTCTCCAACTAGGTAATGCTCTTCAGAGCCTACTTCTGCCTCGCTCAATTCGTCGGCTGTGCCTAAGATACGAGTCAATTCGTTGGGACGGAGGGGGACGGGTTGGTCTTTAGAACCCAAAAAACCCACAACGCCAGAGACGCTGCGAATCAAGGGCATGATTTCAGGGTCAGAAAAATCAGCATTGATCAAAATGTAACCTGGGAACGCGTTGCGCTCCTTGATTACCTTTTTGCCGTTTTTCACCTGATATACCTTTTCGGTCGGAATGAGGATTTCAGGAACATAGTCCAACTTGCCGTCGCGCTCTAGCTCAACTTCAATGTTGTGCTTTACCTTCTTTTCTTGACCGGTAATTGCACGAACTACGTACCACTTATGTCTCTCTTCTGCCGGGGTTGTCATAGGATTAATTAAAAAGTTTGTAGAACTGGGTCAATACAGTACCCAGACCAGAGTCCATACCCCAAATGATCAGTGCCAGGATGATTGATGCCACAATCACAATCCAGGTACTCTCACGGAGTTCAGCCCAAGTAGGCCAAGAAACCTTGTTTACCAACTCGTCCTTGGTCTCTTGAAAGTAATTTGATAGTCTACCAAACATCGCGCTTTTATTAGCACGGGCACAAGGATTCGAACCCTGATCAACGGTTTTGGAGACCGCTATTCTACCATTGAACTATGCCCGTAAGAAAGGAGAGGCGCGAAGCCCCTCCCCTCATATATAGCTTATGCTATTATTCAATAATCTCAGTTACCTGACCAGCACCTACGGTACGACCACCCTCACGGATAGCGAAACGCAAGTTCTTCTCCAAAGCGATAGGCTGAATCAGCTCTACAGTGATGGAGATGTTATCACCAGGCATAACCATTTCAGTACCCTCGGGCAAGGTGATTTCACCTGTTACGTCAGTGGTACGGAAATAGAACTGGGGACGGTACTTCTGGAAGAATGGAGTGTGACGTCCACCTTCTTCTTTGCTCAATACGTAAACCTCAGCTTTGAATTTCTTGTGAGGCTTAACAGAACCGGGCTTACAGATAACCATACCACGACGAATTTCCGTCTTGTCGATACCGCGGAGCAACAAACCAGCGTTGTCACCAGCTTCACCACGATCCAACAACTTACGGAACATCTCAACACCGGTACAAGTAGAAGTCAATTTGGCACCGAAGCCCAACAATTCTACAGGATCACCTACGTTGATCACACCGCGCTCGATACGACCGGTAGCTACAGTACCACGACCAGTGATGGAGAACACGTCCTCGATAGGCATCAAGAAAGGCTGATCAACCAAACGGGGAGGAACAGGAATCCACTCGTCAACGGCATTCATCAACTCCATGATGGTAGCAGACCACTTAGCATCACCGTTCAATCCACCCAAGGCAGAACCACGGATGATGGGAGTGTTGTCAGAATCGAATTCATAGAAGTCCAACAATTCGCGGATTTCCATTTCAACCAAATCCAACAATTCAGGATCGTCTACCATGTCAACTTTGTTCATGAATACTACCAAACGAGGTACACCAACCTGACGAGCCAACAAGATGTGTTCGCGAGTCTGAGGCATAGGACCATCAGTTGAAGCTACTACCAAGATAGCACCGTCCATTTGAGCAGCACCTGTTACCATGTTCTTCACATAGTCAGCGTGACCTGGACAATCCACGTGAGCGTAGTGACGGTTAGCCGTCTGGTACTCAACGTGAGCTGTGTTGATGGTGATACCACGCTCTTTTTCCTCTGGAGCAGAGTCAATAGAGTCGAATGATTTTTTCTCTGAAAGACCAGCCTCGGCCAATACAGTAGTGATTGCCGCAGTCAAAGTGGTCTTACCGTGGTCAACGTGACCAATGGTACCAATGTTCAAGTGCGGCTTGGAACGGTCAAATGATTCTTTTGCCATAATTGTGTGTGTTGTGTTTTTGTTTTTGAGCCAATGAGGGGAATTGAACCCCTGACCTTTTCCTTACCAAGGAAACGCTCTACCCCTGAGCTACATCGGCTGTCATGAATCAACGTGCGACAACATAACACCCGATGATTCATCGAGCGGGAGACGAGGCTCGAACCCGCGACCTACAGCTTGGAAGGCTGTCGCTCTACCAACTGAGCTACTCCCGCAAAAAGTACGATAATGTGTAGTGGGGAAAGAAGGATTCGAACCTCCGAAGGCATAAGCCAGCAGATTTACAGTCTGCCCCATTTGGCCACTCTGGTATTTCCCCATTAGAATGCAATAAATTGACATTCAATGTGATACACTATCGTACACGGAGCCACCAGTCGGGATCGAACCAACGACCTACTGATTACAAGTCAGTTGCTCTACCAGCTGAGCTATGGTGGCCTTGAGAAAGAACGTTCGAATGTCTCCCGAAGGCTACATTCCCAAAAAGGACTGCAAAAATACAGAAGTTGGGGACATAATCAAAGCCATTTTCATTTTTTTCATCAAATTCTCAAGCGGGTCTCCGAGGCCTCAAAATGCCTTTAAATTTGCCCGTTCATGCGCCGCTTCAAAATCCCCTTGATCATTGCCGTTGGTTCTCTAGTGATTTTCGCACTATTGTGGAAAAACCAAAACCAAAGCAGCCCTTGGAACAGTGATTTGTTTCGCTTGAAAAAAGCCGAAAGCATCACAGCAATTTTATTGTCTTCCAATGATCCATCGAAAGGGTATGTCAAGTTCACGAAGAACTCCAAAGGTTGGACCGTCACAGATGGAACGCACTCCTATGCCGCCGATACCCAGAGCCTCAACGACCTCTTGTTTTGGGCCATGCCTCGACTGCAATTGAAAAATCCAGTACCGGATGCATCCAAAGAGAACATTACTCGAGAGCTCGCTCAAAGTGCAACCAAAGCGGTGTTCTATTCCAATGACCAAGAGGTCCATACGGTCTACGTAGGCTCTCCTACCCCTACTCAAGAGTCTACCTATATGTATGCGCCTGACACGGAACGCCCATGCGTCATAGAGATTCCAGGCTTCACCGGGTATCTCACTCCCTACTTTCATACCGACATTCAACAATGGAGGTCTGTTTACTTGATAGATGCCGAGGCTTCTGCGATTCAAAGCTTGGAAGTCAACTACCCAAATGCACCCGATCAAAGCTTTGCCATTGTGCAAGACCCCATCCATTTCACAGCTGAATTGCGCCCCTCTTTAGAAGGCCCTGCGATCAAAAGCGCTCAAACCGGCTTATTGCTGGGATACCTTGAAATGAGCAAACGACTGAGCAGAGAAGCCGGCGAAAATGCGGGAATCAACAGAAATGCCGAAGCTCAAAAAAACGTATTGAACGGCCCTGTTTTGGCTAAACTGACATACAAATTCACCGATGGAACATCGTCAACCATTACGTTGTATCCCATGCCCGTCGGCTCAGAAACCTATAGTCTAGACACACGAGAAGGTCGTCCCAAAATGAACGAAACCGACTTGTTTTGGGCCAGCCATTCAGACGAACCTGGTCGTTTGTGGGTCATTCAATCCTTGAACTTGCAAAACCGATTGAAGAAACGAAGCGACTTTTCGAAACCTTGATATGTCTATGACATTCACTCTCATTGGCGCCTTCATCGGATTCGCCTCAAGCGGTATGCCTGGAGCGGTCGTCGGATTGTTGATCGGGATGTATGTCGATCATATGAGTCAATCGGAAGAAGAGTCCGAGCCGAGCAAACGTAGCTACAGGCAAGCACCCTCTTACGATTTCAGAAACAACCTGCTGATTCTCATTGCCGCCATCATGAAGGCAGATGGCGCCTTGTTAAAAAGCGAATTAGACTTGGTCAAACAGATGCTGGTTCGCACCTATGGAGAAGAAGAGGCCAAAATTCTTCTGCTCCGTTTGCGCGAATACACCAAGCAGACCCACAATCTACCTGAAGTCTGCAGAAACCTTCGTTTGCGAATGGGTTACTCCCAACGATTGGAAATCGTTCACGTATTGTTTCGCATCAGCCGTGCCGACGGCAACATCAGCCCATCTGAATTGCAGGTTCTGCAAACCGTTTCAGCCCAATTGGGAATCAGCACTCCCGATTTCCTGTCGCTTCGGGCCATGTTCGTCAGCAGTCCTGATTCTGATTACCAAATATTGGAGATCAAGCCTGAGGCAAGCGACGATGAAGTCAAAAAAGCCTATCGCAAAATGGCTATGCGTTTTCACCCTGATCGACTTGGAGACCTGAGCGATTCCGAGAAAAAACAAGCCGAGGAGAAATTCTTGCGCGTTCAAAAATCCTACGAAGCCATAAGAAAGAAGAGAGGTTTCTAAGATGACAAAAGTTCACATCACCCTGTTCGCCGTCGCTCTGTTTTACGGCATCATGTTTTCCTTGGCTGGCGAAATCATGCCCACTTATTTGAGCCCCGAAGGCTTTGTTTGGATGCGTATCGCCTTTGCCGCCCTCTGCTTCCACCTCATTTCGCTTTTTCTCCCCAGTGAGAAGGCCGACTGGGCGACGCACAAATGGGATTTCTTGCTCTGTGGCTTTTTGGGCACGAGTGGCAACATGTACTTGTTCTTCAAAGGTCTCGAGTTGACACACCCGATCAATGGGGCGGTATTGATGCTTGTCACACCTTTGGCCGTCGCTATTCTGGACCACTTACGCATCAAGCAGCCCATGAGAAAGTCATTCCTTTTGGGCTTGGTTGCCGCGTGTTCGGGAGCCTTTTGGCTCATGAGCCTTTCCAATCAAGGATTTCAATTCAATGCGAGCACTTGGAAAGGAGATGCATTCGTTGCTATCAATGCTTTGCTCTACGCCTTTTATCTGGTGCGCGTCAAAAACCTCACGGCTCATTATGGAGCCAACACCATCAACCGCATCACCTTTGGACTTGGCTTTGTTTATATGACACTGTACTGCCTCATCATATGGTGGTTAACCGACTTGAGTATAACTACCAGAGGGGCGAGATCGGCCTTCTCCATCGCTTTCTTGGGTCCCGAAAGCCAACAGATCCCAACCGCTATCTGGTTCAAAATTGCCTACACCTTGATCTTCGTCAGCTTCTTGGTTTACCTTTTAAATACGTATGCCGTAAAAAAAGCAGGACCGACACTGGCTGGGATTTACATATACCTGCAACCCGTTCTGGCCGCGATCATCGCTTTGGCCTTAGGCCGAGACGAAATGAGCTTCGAAAAATCTATTTGCATGGCCTTGGTTTTGTTGGGCGTCTGGTTTGCGAAGGAAAATAGCCCATCTGTTTTATCGAATCGCGTATCTTCGTGCAACAATTGACCATGCAAAGCGCCAAAGCCAATACCATTCTTCAAAGCATCATCGACGATGCAACCAAGAACGGCATCAATGCCGAATCTTACATTGCCCAATTGCAAGAAGCCCGTGAGCTTGCCCTGAAAGAGGAAGATCCCTTGTTGGCTCGTGCGTTGCGTTTGACTTGGCAACATTTGGAAGCCAATGGCAACTTCGGCATTGAATTGGCTGAAGAAATCGAAAGCGAAGAAGAAAACTTCACTTATTTCTTGTCACTGTGTATCAAAAGTGACAACACCTACAACCGAGACGAATTGCGTGAAATGACCAATGCCCTTCAGGCTTTGGCGTAAAGAAAATGAAACGTAGATTCGTCCATATTCTCATTTTGCTTTTCCTGGCCTTGCAATGGCCTCATATACACACGCATTCAAAAGGCCCTGTCCAAGATTGGCCTGAATCGCAGGAATCCTTAAACGAATCCTGTCAACAATGTGATTGGAGACAGACATCGTTTGATGTTCCCTCTGAACTGGTTGCTTATACCGTTTCAGAAGGTTGGCAACACAACATAACCTTAGCTCCTTATTCTTCTCCTGCCCTTTTGGGCTATGATTTCGGCCTTGAAAACAAGGGCCCCCCATTGGTTTTTTGAATAGAATCGGGATTCTCCTATCCCCATTGCTTTAGCTACCCTCCTGCCAATGCTGGACGGTACCCATTGTCCAAACTTCATTCAAAAACCAACACCATAGATTGAAATCAATCATTGTCTTATTGCCATTCATCTGCTGGCCAATACTTGGAACAGCACAGGCACAGTCATCCCCAAAATCATGGGTAATCACTTTGCTAGATAGCAGCAACATTCCGCTACAGGGAGCCGAAATTTTCTTGGAATCTATACGGGTGCAATTGACGAGCAATTCCATGGGTCAAGCCATAAGCCCTCCCATGAATCCGGGCGACTACGAAGTTGAAATTCACGTGGAGCAGCAACTTGATTGGCACACAATTGTTCCCTTTGGCGCCCATTCTGATTCCGTCCTCATACGAACCCCACTGAGAGTGGCCGAAAAATTGCAAACCATCACACTGGATGCTCGGCCGCAGCAAAAACCCATTTATTCCGCCTGGGATTCCAAAAACAACAGCGAGAATTTCAGTGATTTATTGGCCAAAGGTCAGGCTGCATTTCAATCAGTAAAAACAGGCAATGGCATACAGATCCCCATGTCTCAGGGGTTTTGGGGAATGCGATTGCCTTTGCTTCAACAAGGTATCCGATTGGAAAATCTAAATTGGGGATTGGACCATTCGCCAGAGTTGGATGCCTGGAATTTCGACCGCGTAATGGTATACCGAGGAAGCCGTTCTACCATCAAGGCGACCGATGGGAATGGTGTTGTAGTTGAGACAAAATGGGGCCCAGCGCCTCATACCTGGCACCGCGATTACCAGCAAGTATGTCAAGTACAAGGCTTCAATGGTCAATGGCAAGCGGCCGGCAAACTCAATTGGAACCCGAGTGGCGAGTGGTCTCGAGCCCACCAATTTCATTGGAGTTTTCAACGAAGCGGGAACATATACACGCCAGTGGGCTGGATGCGTAATACAGGGCAATACGAAGGATCTCTCTCCTATTCAATGAGAACTCGCAATGTCCAACTCATGACCTCCGTGTACGATGCCAAAAACGGCATTTACGCCGGCTCTAGAATTGGGAACTTGAGCGACTTACAGCGCAGCCTTTCAGGAGAAACGCCACCCTCTATCGGGCCCTTTTCCTACGCTTTGGCATTGCCTTACCAAAGGGTGCATCACGGTCGAGTCCACCTGCAAATCCTATCTTCGAATCCCTTAGATCTATCCATTCAGACCAATTACCGCAAGGAATACGACTGGAATCGATCGGGTGACTTCCCTCAGTTAGAAATTGCGTTGATCAGCCTTCAACAACAAAAGCAATGGAACCTCAACTCCATTCAATTGGGCTTGCACGCCACTGAGCAATGGCAGCGCTATGGTGGATTTTACTTCATACCCGACTATGTTTCTGTGCAAAATGGGGCCAGTTTGCATTGGAAATCCAAATCAGTGGATCTGGCTTTACGGTATGACCTTCAGTATAGAACAACGCTATATCCATTCCGGGATGAACGCCATTTTCATCTCCCAGCCATTGGAGTGTCTAAGCAGTGGAGAAAGATTCAATTTCATTACAACTTTAGCAGCCGAAGCCCCTCTATAGTCGAGTTGTATGCCCGCGGTGTTCATCACGGAGCAGCCTCTTACTTGCAAGGTCAGAACACGCTAAAAACAGAGCACACTCATAAAATTCAATGGCTCATCCAGAATGAATCGTTCGGTTGGCAAGTGTTTCTCATGCATTCGCCATCGTTCATTGATTTGTTTCCGATGAAGGACCCTGTGCTCACTGTTCGAGGGGCTTTCCCGGGATTCGAATACCGGCAGCAATCGGCCGTATATGCAGGAATTGCTTCAGAAGCCACCTCTGTCACTTTAGCTGGGCCATGGTCTTTGGACGTTAAGGCTCAACTCACCTGGGCCCGACTCATTGAACTTCAGAGATTCCCCAATTTATTGCCAAGCCCAAACGGTCAAATGACCCTGATCTATAGGCAAGAGAAATTCACCCTACACACTGCGTTACTGGGGACCATGCGCCAACCCTTCTACACTCCCAATACAGATTTTGCTCCTCCTCCTGCTGGTTATTTGCGCTTGGATTTGAGTGTGGAATGGAAAGATAAATCCCATGCTAATTGGAAATTTTTCATTACCAATGCCTCCAATACTCTGTACTACGATTATCTCGATCGCTTCAGGTACTTCTTACCCGCACCTGGAATTAACATAGGCCTACGATGGCAACAAGGTTATCACCACCATTACAATCATTAATATCTCAAGACACATGAAAAAACATTCATTTATTATCATCGCCGCGAGCACACTGTTGTTCGCCTCCTGTGAGCGTCACGAAGAAGGTGAACTCATCACAACAGTAGAATTCATCGTTTCCCATTCAGGTTCATCCACTCAAACTCAATTTGAAGATTTGGATGGCCCTGGAGGTCAGGATCCGAATTTCCCAGACACCCTAGTCCTGAACATTGGCCAATCACAGGCTGAACTGAAATTCTGGAACAAGAGTCTGTCATCCCCCATTTCCATTACAGATGAAATTCTCGAGGAAGCCGAAGATCATTTGGTTTGTTGGGATTGGATACCGGACCAACCTGATGACCAAGATTTGATGAACATTTCCCGGACTGACAAAGACCCCAAAGGATTGGAGCTCGGAATGAAAGCAGACTTAAATGTAAAAAGTGGGAGCAGCGGCACAGGCATTATTCGCTGTACGCTCAAACACCAACCGGGCATCAAGACAGGCTCTTGCGCCCTAGGAGAGACCGATGTAGAAGTCAACTTCCCAGTGCGCTGGTAACCCAAACGAAGGGGCTCACAAAGCCCCTTTATTTTTGTATTTTCGCCACCTATGAGTGAGGCTTCATTGAAAAACACCGCGTTGACTTCCGTACATGAAGGATTGGGCGCAAAAATGGTTCCCTTCGCAGGTTACAACATGCCTGTTTTGTATACCAATTTGATTCAGGAACACCAAGCGGTGCGCAACGCCATGGGCGTTTTTGATGTGAGCCACATGGGCGAAGTTTTCATCACGGGCCCCAAAGCCTATGATTTGATTCAGTTCATCACCAGCAACGACGTCTCTACCTTGTACGATGGCCGGGTGCAGTACTCTTGCATGCCCAATGACCAAGGGGGTATTGTCGACGATTTGTTGGTTTACCGCTACAGCGCGGAGAAATACTTGTTGGTCATCAACGCCTCCAACATCGATAAAGATTTGGCTTGGATGCACAAGCAAAACGAAAATTTCGGCGCCGATATTCGCAATGCCAGTGAGGAATACAGCTTGTTGGCCGTGCAAGGGCCTAAGGCGACTGAAGCCTTGCAAACCCTGACTAGTACCGATTTGGGCTCAATTGAATACTACCATTTCACCGATGGCCAAATGGCCGGCCTGGACTGCATCATTTCCTGCACGGGCTACACCGGTTCGGGTGGTTTTGAATTGTACGTCAAAAACGCCGAAGCCGAAGCTTTATGGAATGCCGTCATGAAGGCTGGAGAGTCTTTTGGAATTCTCCCCTGCGGATTAGGCGCTCGAGACACCCTTCGTCTTGAAAAAGGATTTTGCCTGTATGGCAATGACATCAATGACGAAACCTCTCCCATCGAAGCGGGATTGGGATGGATTACCAAATTCAATCATCCGTTCATGATGAGCGACCATCATTTGGCCATCAAGGAGAACAAACCTACCCGCAAACTCGTCGGATTCGAATTAGTTGATCGCGGTATTCCCCGTCAACACTATCCCATTTGCAATGCAGAGGGCAGCGTGATTGGAGAAGTTACTTCCGGTACGCAAAGTCCTTCCTTGAACAAAGCCATTGGATTGGGCTATGTTCCCACTGAGTTGAGCAAAGCAGGTTCAGAAATTTACATCGAGGTTCGCGGCAAACTATTGAAGGCCGTCGTGACCAAGATTCCGTTTTTGTAAGATCGGTTAGGAGTCGTGACGAAGGGCCTCAATGGGGTCCAACTTCGCTGCGCGCTGTGCGGGCAGTAATCCAGCGCCCAGGCCTACGGCTAAACAGACCAAAACAGACAATAGCATCCAGGCCCAGGGAACAATAAAGGAAGTACCCAAGGCCATTCCTACGCCATTGCCGATGGCCGTTCCGAGCACAATTCCTCCCAAACCGCCCAATTGGCAAATCACCAAGGCTTCCACTAAAAATTGATTTCGTATCTGCTTTGGGGTTGCCCCTAAGCTTTTTCGAAGCCCAATTTCTTTGGTTCGCTCCGTTACGCTGACCAACATGATGTTCATCAAGGATATGGCAGCCCCCAACAAGGTGATCACAGCTATGACTGTTCCTAGGAGCCTTACCATTTTTAGATTCTCCAGAGCTTCTTTGGCCATAGCATCGCTTTGAACAAGGAAAAAATCAGCTTCTTGACCCGGAGACAATCGGCGTATTCGGCGCATGACCAAATAAGCCTCTCCCATCGCTTGGTTCAAATCAACCAAATCCGAAACTCCCACGGTGATCGTACAGTTTTCCTGAATGCGGGTAAAGTCTCGAGTGGCTCGGCTGATGGGGAGCAAAACTTGACGGTCCCCTCCTGACATACCCATGCTGGAGCCTTTTGATTTTAGTATCCCCGCTACTTTGTAGGATTTGCCATCTACTTTCACTTCTTCCCCCAACAACGAAGATGGCTTGGAACCTGCTAACTGTTTGGCCACTTCACTCCCTAGCCAAACAACGGGCAAGGCCAATTCTACATCGGCTGCACTAAGGCTACGGCCCACTTCTATTTCATAGGAAGACGATTGCAAATAATCATCGTCTACCCCCAAAACCCGAATGTTGGGATTGGTTTCTATCGAGCGTTCCTTTTGGGAACCCTGTCCTTTCAATATGCTGGATACTCGGCTATTGAAGCCCACATTCACTGACAAACTCACGGTGTATGCATCCGGCATACTGCGTTCAAATTCAGCAGCCTGTGCCATTCGAATCTCCTCCCAATCGCTAAACTGCCCATTGCGCCGTAAGGAACCCGAATTTCGAATGGTAAATGACTGGGACCCCATCTTTGAAAAGGTCTGAGTAATGGCTTGACCCATGGCATCTATGCTGGTCAAAATGCCAACCAGTGCTGAGATACCAATGGCGATAATCAAAGCTGTGATGACGGCTCGAAGTGCATGTGCCCTGAGCGAACCCAATCCTTGGCGAACATTTTCTAGGGCAACTGACATGGTCAATTAGGCGGAAAAAGATTGCCCGCAACCGCAGGTTTCAGAAGCATTGGGATTGTTAAAGGAAAACCCTCGGTTGTTCAATCCATTTTCCCAATCGACCTCCATACCTAGCACATACATGATGTGGGCTTTGTTGAGCACAACGGGAATGCCTTCCACTTCGTAATGTGAATCCTTATCGGTGATTTCCTGATCGAAGGCCAAGAGATAAGACATACCGCTGCATCCGCCGCCCTTGACTCCAATGCGCAAATGGGAGCGATCTTTCATCTCAAGGGCATCGTACAAACGGTGCAATTCTTCAAGGGCACCGGGAGTGAACTGAACGGGAACCGTAGACGTACTCATGATGCAAATTTACCCCAAATTGTCGGACATGGGCATGGCCCCCTGTCGGGCAAAGCCTGTATCTTTGTCGAAATGGAATCCTGGATCAGCTTATTGCTCTTCACCGTAGGCATCTTGGGGGTTAGCCTGTTATTGATACAGAGCTTCACCAAAACGAGCCTGGCTATGCTTCGGGGAGAAATTCTCAAACAAAACAACGACAAGTTGAGTTCACTCAAGCTTCAAGCCTTTGAACGGCTGACCTTATACTTGGAGCGAAACAGCGTTCCTAGCTTGATTCAGAGCTTTGGCCAAAACCAGGGCAGCGCAGCAGCGTTTCGCGCGGCAGCCGTCGCCAACATCAATGAAGAGTTCAACTACAACCTGTCGCAGCAAATCTATGTCAGCAAGCAATCTTGGGGAGCCGTCAAAGTAGTGCGTGAGCAAACCCTGCAATTGCTGCACATGGAATTCGCTAAGCTACCCGCCGAGGCTACAGCCCTGGACCTGAGCCAAGCCTTGATCAAAGCCGTATCGGAAACAGAATTGCCTCACCTAAAGGCTATTGATGTCATCAAAGGGGAAATTCAACTGCTGTTCGAATGAGCCAAGAGAAAAAAACCAGCAGCGGGTTTTCCGTAGACCGTATATACAAGGCCGCCGGCTCACAGGAAGATGCTGGCAAATTCCCCTTTACTCGAGGAGTTCGAAGCGACATGTACCGCGGGCGTCCTTGGACCATGCGCCAATATGCCGGTTTTTCAACCGCTGAAGAAAGCAACAAACGCTACCACTTTCTTTTGAATCAAGGTACAACCGGCCTTTCGGTTGCTTTTGATTTGCCCACTCAAATTGGGTACGACAGCGACCATCCCATGAGCGAAGGCGAAGTCGGAAAAGTCGGCGTGGCCATTGATTCACTCGAAGACATGGAACGCCTGTTTGATGGCATTCAACTGGAAAACATTTCCACCAGTATGACCATCAACGCTTCAGCCTCTTCCCTTCTGGCTATGTATGTTGCGTTGGCAAAGAAGCAGGGTGCTGACCTGAGCCAATTGGCCGGAACCATTCAAAACGACCTATTAAAGGAATATGCAGCACGGGGAACCTATATCTATCCGGTTCGCCCCAGCATGCGCATCATCACCGATATATTCGAATGGTGCAGCCAAGAATTGCCCAAATGGAACACCATTTCCATCAGCGGATACCACATTCGAGAAGCAGGAGCCACAGCGGCCCAAGAACTGGCCTTTACTCTAGCCAACGGCAAAGCCTATGCGCAAGCCGCTCTGGACAAAGGCTTGGATATCGACGTATTTGGCAAACGCCTTTCCTTTTTCTTCAATGCCCACAACCAGGTTTTTGAAGAGGTCGCCAAATTCCGAGCCGCCCGTCGCATGTGGGCCCACATCATGAAGGATCTGGGGGCTACTGACGACAAAGCCATGATGCTTCGTTTCCACACCCAAACCGGAGGTTCCACTTTGACGGCTCAACAGCCCGAAAACAACATCGCCCGAGTCACCTTGCAAGCGCTGGCTGCTGTTTTGGGTGGAACCCAAAGCCTGCACACCAACGGATACGACGAAGCACTGAATTTGCCTACCGAGAAAGCAGCCCAAATCGCATTGAGAACCCAACAAATCATTGCTTTTGAAAGTGGAGTTACAGACACAGTCGACCCACTAGCCGGTAGTCACTATATCGAACACCTGACCGACACCATCGAAGCAGCCGCTTGGGAACTCCTCAAAAAGATGGACGACATGGGAGGAGCCGTTGCCTGCGTAGAATCGGGTTGGATGCAAGAGCAAATTGCCCGAAGCAGTTACGAATACCAAAAAGACGTCGAAGCCGGTGAGCAAATCGTGGTCGGAGTCAACCGCTTCCAAAGCACCCAAAAGGAAGCTCCCGCCTCTTTCAAAATCGATGATGCGATTCGTTTGACCCAGAGCCAACGATTGGCCGAATTGAAGACCAAACGAAATTCGAAGAGAGTTCAGGAAGCACTTCAAGAACTGGAAGCCGCCGCTAAGGGTACAGACAACCTGATGCCCTGCATTCTAAAGGCGGTAGAAGAGTACGCCACTCTTGGAGAAATCTCTGATTGCCTGCGTGTCGTGTTCGGAGAATACCAAGGATAAAATCTGCCTGCTCTTCATCAACTTTTGTACTACGATTTTTTTAAAAAAACAAGCGAAAAAAATTAGCACAATGTGAATTTTGTGTCTTTCTTAGCGTCTTGTTAGGAACTTTTCTAGAACCCCTACTCATCAATGAGTTAAAGTTTATAGAAATCCACATTTTTACGCTAAAAACCGATTTATACGAAAGACCTCTATGGAAAAAAAGTCGCACGAAGTTGTCTGGCAGGAATGCCTCCGAGTTTTCAAAGACAACGTCAACCCTCAAACTTTCAAGACATGGTTTGAACCCATCAAACCGGTGCGACTTTCAAACAAAGTCTTGACCATACAGGTACCCAGTCAATTCTTCTACGAATGGCTGGAGGAGCACTTCGTTCAATTGTTGCACAAGACCCTAAAGAAGGTCATTGGGCCCACCGCTAAGTTGGAATACAACATTGTCATAGAGAATGGCAATAGCGCGGGCCACCAACCCTACACCATCAACCTTCCGACAGGCTCATCGTCCAAGCCCGTACAGAACGAGTTGGGAATGCCCATCAATTTGGACTCTCCCATTAAAAACCCGTTCATCATTCCCGGCTTGAAGCGAATGAACATCGACAGCCAGCTGAATCCTCGCTACACCTTCGACAACTTTGTGGAGGGCGATTGCAACAAGTTGGCTCGCAATGCTGGTTTGGCCATTGCTCAAAAACCTGGCGGCACAGCCTTTAACCCCCTGATGGTTTTCGGCGGATGCGGCTTGGGCAAAACTCATTTGGCTCACGCCATTGGGAACTTGATCAAGCAAACCCACAAACAGAAAGTGGTGGTCTTTGTATCGGCTGAAAAATTCATCAACCAATTCATTGACTCGGCCAAACAAGGAAACAACAATCAGTTTGTCAATTTCTACCAATACTTGGATGTGTTGATTGTGGACGACGTGCAGTTCTTCTCAAAAAAGGAGCGCACCCAGGAAGTGTTCTTCCAAATCTTCAATCACTTGCACCAAAACGGCAAACAAATCATTTTGACCTGCGATCGCGCACCCAAAGATTTGAAGAACATGGACGAGCGTTTGCTCAGCCGCTTCAAATGGGGATTGAGCGCCGACTTGGGTACGCCTGATTTCGATACCCGTGTAGCCATCTTGGAAAACAAGATGTACCAGGACGGAATCACCTTGCACAAGGACGTGGTGGAATACTTGGCCCACAACATCGATACCAATGTTCGAGAACTCGAAGGCGCTTTGATTTCACTTCTGGCCCAAGGTTCATTGACACGCAAACAGCTCGATCTGAATTTGGCCAAGCAGATCGTGAAGAATTTTGTCAAGAACTCTACCCGCGAAATTTCGATCGATTACATTCAGAAATTGGTCTGCGACTTCTACAACATTCCTGTTGAAGCCGTGAAGTCCAAGACGCGCAAGCGCGAAATCGTGCAGGCCCGTCAAATTGCCATGTATTTCACCAAAGACCTCACCAAGGCTTCCTTGAAAAACATCGGCATATTCTTCGGCGGCCGCGACCACTCTACCGTGATTCACGCTTGCCAAACGGTAAACGACTTGATGGAGACCGATAAGAAATTCCGCAACGATGTGGAAGAAATCGAGAAACGCATCAAGATCAACACCTTTTAATTCCCCTTGACATGCCCCGTTTTGACCAAACGGTATCTTACGCTTGGAATGGCGTTTTGAAACTCATTCGCGGTGAGCGACAGTTTCGCATCATCATGGCCGTGATGATCATCGTTCTGATCACGGGCTATGCATTGGATTTCGCCGGTCAGCACTTGAATCGATACGAATGGGCCATCATTTGGTTGGCCATGGGCCTGGTCATGGTTTCTGAAGCGTTGAACAGCGCCTTGGAAAAAGCCCTAGACCGCTTGCACCCTGAGCAACATGCTGACATCGGCGATTCAAAAGACATGGCGGCGGCGGCCACGTTTTTGGCCAGCACCATTGCGGTGATCGTAGGTCTTTACATCCTACTCCCGCACCTTCTCGCCTTGTAAGACCAGAAGATTCCTTTCTTCTAAAGGATTTCCCACTTGCGCAGCTGAGGCTTACAAGCCCAATTCTTTGCGCTGCTCGGCCGCTATGGGGCTTGGGGCATCAATCATTACATCACGACCGCTGTTGTTTTTCGGGAACGCAATGAAGTCGCGAATGCTATCGCTGCCTCCAAAGAGGCTGCACAATCGATCAAAGCCAAGCGCAATTCCACCGTGTGGAGGGGCTCCGTATTCAAAGGCATTCATCAAGAAACCAAACTGAGCCTTGGCCTCTTCTGGGCTAAAGCCCAAAAGATCAAACATCTGAGCTTGCAAGCCGCGATCGTGTATACGAATCGAGCCGCCTCCAATTTCTACTCCATTGATGACCAAATCATAAGCATTGGCGCGAACCTCTCCAGGGGCTGTAGCCATCAAGCCGCGATCTTCGGGCAAGGGAGAAGTGAATGGATGGTGCATGGCATGGAAACGCCCTGACTCTTCATCCCATTCCAACAAGGGAAAATCAACTACCCACAAAGGCTTGAACACCTTGGGGTCGCGCAAGCCCAACTCAGCAGCCACAAGCAAACGCAGCTCGCCCAATTGCTTACGGGTTTTGTGCAGATCACCCGCCATGACGAGCATCAAATCACCAGGCTTGGCACCGGCAGCCTGGACCCAGGTTTGCAGATATTCGGCATCGTAGAATTTATCAACCGAAGACTTCAAAGAGCCGTCAGCCTCTACTCGACACCAAACCAAGCCCTTGGAGCCGATTTGAGGACGCTTGACCCAATCGGTCAAGGCATCGAGTTGTTTGCGGGTATAAGTGGCGGCGCCTTCCACGCAAATAGCCAGAACCGCTTCGACGGAATCAAAAACGACAAAGTCTTTGCCACTGATGAGATCTTGAGCCGCACCCGGCGCCTTCAATTCCACAAAGGGCATACCGAAGCGCAGATCGGGCTTATCACTGCCGTAATAACGCATGGCCGTATCGTAGGTCATGCGCTCGAAAGTCTCGAACGACAATCCCTTCACCGATTGGAACAAATGCTTGACCATACCTTCGAATACTTCCAAGATATCGTCTCGCTCCACAAAGCTCATTTCGCAGTCAATCTGGGTAAACTCAGGCTGGCGATCGGCTCTCAAATCTTCGTCTCTGAAACATTTGACAATCTGGAAATACTTGTCAAATCCTGATACCATCAAAAGCTGCTTGAAGGTCTGAGGGCTTTGAGGCAGAGCATACCATTCTCCGGGATTCAATCGTGAGGGAACCACGAAGTCGCGAGCTCCTTCGGGTGTACTTTTGATCAAGACGGGGGTTTCAACCTCCAAAAAGCCCTGATCAGACAAGTAATTGCGAACAGCAGAACCCAAGCGGTGACGAAGTTCCAAATTGGCCCTTACCGAATCGCGACGAAGGTCCAAATAGCGGTATTGCATGCGAATGTCGTCGCCACCATCGGTTTCGTTCTCTATGGTGAACGGTGGGGTTTTGCTGCTGTTTAGCACGGTCAACACCTCCACGATCAATTCAATTTCACCCGTAGCAATTTGCTTGTTCTTGGACTCGCGTTCGGCCACACGGCCTTCGGCCTGAATGACAAATTCACGACCCAATTCAGCGGCTTGATCTAGCAAAGCTTGGTCATAACCTTCATTGAAAGACAATTGAGTGATGCCGTACCGATCTCGCAAATCCACAAAGGCCATGCTTCCCATGTGTCGAACACGGGCAACCCAACCAGCCAATTTCACGCGCTGCCCCACATGGGCGATGCGCAATTCTCCACAAGTATGCGAGCGGTACATGGGTGCAAAAATACCCAATTCAGAACGGCCAAACTGCCTAGTCCTAAGAAATTAACAGCAAATCAATGGCTCTGGGGCCAGCCTTGGGCTTTGATATCAAATGCCGATCCTGCTCGGGTAACCAATCGAATGCTTCCGGCCGCTTCTGTAGCATGACCAATGATGCTAAAATCGACGTGTTTGTTGATCTTCTCGTAATCACTCTGGGCAATGGTGAACAAGATCTCAAAGTCTTCTCCCCCATTCAAAGCCACGACGCTGGGATTCAAATCAAAACTGACGGCCGTGTCCAAGGTTTGAGGATCAATGGGAAGTTTTTCTTCGTACACATCAAAACCCACGCCCGAATGCTTGGCCAAATGGTGCAATTCAGATGCCACTCCATCACTCACATCGATGGCCGAGGTGGGCAGAACGTTCTTTTCCGCCCAGGTTTGAACGACATCCATTCGTGCATCGGGCTTCAGTTGACGCCCCACAATGTAATCGTAAGGCTCCAAGTCGGGTTGCATGTCCGGATGTTCCGAAAACACTCGTTTCTCCCGCTCCAATATCTGCAAACCCATATAGGCCCCACCCAAATCTCCACTCACACAGAGCAAATCTCCGGGTTTGGCTCCCGAACGACGGGTAATTTTCTTTTTATCGACCCAGCCATAGGCTTGAATTCCAAGGGCTAATCCGCTGCGAGAAGAGGAGGTATCGCCCCCAATCAAATCCAATTTGTATTGCTCACAGGCAATTTGAATGCCGGCGTACAAGTCCTCAACGGCCTCCAGCGAGAATCGATTGCTCAAGCCAATGTTGACCGCAATCTGCTCGGGAGTGCCGTTCATGGCCAAGATGTCGCTCACCCCCGCTACCACGAGTTTGAATCCCAAATGTTTCAGCGGATGAAAAGCCAAGTCAAAGTGTACGCCCTCCAAATAGAGCTCAGAACTCAAGAGGCCATAGGTCTTGGAATCGCGCGACAAAACCGCCGCGTCATCGCCAGGCCCAATCACACTCGACTTGTTCTTCAAGGGAAAATGCTCCACCAAGTGATCGATCAAGCCGAACTCACCCAGGGCAGAAATATCGGTACGGGAACCAGACTCCAACATGGAGCAAAGATAGCGCTAGCTCAAGGATACACAGACATTCTTGGGCTCGGTAAAGAAGCGCATGGCTTCCCATCCCCCTTCCCGGCCCACGCCACTGCTCTTCGCCCCGCCAAAGGGAGTGCGCAAATCGCGCAGAAGCCAGCAGTTGATCCACACGATTCCCATCTGCAGTTGGGACGCCATTCGGTGAGCACGGGTCAAATTTTCTGTCCATAAGGTAGCCGCCAAGCCATATTCGGTCGAATTGGCCATCATCAAGACCTCCTCTTCTGAATCAAATGGAGTCAGGGTAATCACCGGGCCGAATATTTCTTCTTGGTTGCTACGGCAATCGAAAGCCAAATTCTCCAAGATAGTCGGAGCAATGTACCAACCCTGTTCATGGCCTTCTGGAAACACAGCATGGCCACCGGCCAATATTGTGGCTCCCTCTTGTTTGGCCAACTCAATATAAGAAAGCACCTTCTCGTAATGTGGCTTGCTAACAATGGCTCCCATTCGAACATCTTGCGCATCGGGAGGACCCACTTTCATTTCTTTGGCCGCTTGCACCAATTGGGCTTTCACCTCTTCGTACACGGAGCGCTCAATGAACACACGGCTCCCACAAAGACAGATTTCGCCCTGGTTCAAAAAGGAGCTGCTGACTGTTGTTTTGACGGCCTTGTCCAATTGGGCATCGGCGAAAATCATGTTGGGGTTCTTGCCTCCCAACTCCAGAGACAGCTTCTTGAACATGGGGGCCGCAGTGGCGGCCAAGTGCTTACCAGTAGCCGTTCCTCCTGTAAAGGAAATGGCCTTTATTCCGGGGTGTTCCACCATGGATTGACCCACTGAAGGGCCCAAACCTTGTACGATGTTCAAAACGCCGGCAGGCAAGCCTGCATCTTGGCAAATTTGACCCAACATCCAAGCGGTCACGGGGGTAAACTCACTGGGCTTTGCGATGACGCAGTTTCCTGCGGCCAAAGCAGGGGCTATTTTCCAGCTGAACAAATACAGCGGCAGATTCCAAGGGCTGATGCAGCCCACCACCCCGATGGGTTGACGAAGCGTATAATTGATTGCCTTGTCTTCCATGGCATGGCTCTCAGAGGCAAATTGCACGGCCGCAGTGGCAAAAAAACGGAAATTCTGCGCCGAGCGAATCATTTCATTGCGGGCCAACCAAACCGGCTTGCCTTGATCCTTGCTCTCAGCCCTAGCCAGCTCTTCGCGACGCTCATCGATCAACTCCGCAATGCGATTCAACACTTGAAAACGCTGCTCGGCAGGTGTGACTGACCATGCCGGGAAAGCCTGTTTAGCCGCCTCATAGGCCGCCTGGACATCAGCCGATGATGAATCTGGCACCTTACCATAGGCTGCCCCTGTCGCGGGATTGTACAAAGGCAAATAGGCTCCATTGACAGGAGCGCTGTATTCACCTCCAATGAAATTGCTCAGTTGAAGATTGTTCATCGTGTTTGCAAATGTTCAGGGTTGTGAAGTTCGGCAAAAATCTCATACTCGCTGGGAGCGGCCCAAAGCGAGTTCTCTCTCACCCAAATTCGATAGCCCTTACCCGGCTGTACACTCAATTTCATGGATCTGTCCATCAAAAAGGAATGTGTTTGAATGTCCCACTCCAGGAGTTGAACCAATCCTCGTTTCTTCAACACTTGAAACTGCCGCAGATCGGCGGCGGTATCGCTGCACTCAAATCGCAGCAAGGACAAGCCTTGGGAAGAATCCAAGGTTTGGCGATAAGCACCAAATCGCTTTTCAGCCAAAGCCAAATCGTAATTCAGAAACACGGCAAATTCTTGGACGAAATCACAACTATCCAACTCTTCTGTGTGAATATCCTCTCCATGAATGACGGTCTTGTAGCAGCCGGGTTGTTCTTTATCCAAGGCTTCAACCTGCCGATACAAATCTTGTGTATAGGTAGACCATTGATCATTGAAGGCCGACTTCTTTGTTTCAGAAGATTGGCAACCTACCCAGGCCAAAGCGGCCAAAAACATCCACTTAGCCATTTTTCTTGATCAAACTCACTCCAGTCATGTCTTCGGGCTGCACCAAACCCATGAGTTCCAAAATGGAAGGTGCCACGTCGGCCAATTTCCCTTTGTTCAACTCGGCTCCTTGAGGGCCGTTGATCAACCAGCAGGGAACGGGATTGGTCGAATGGGCGGTATTGGGAGTTCCATCTTCATTCAAGGCTACATCTGCGTTGCCGTGATCGGCCATCACCAAAATCGCATAGCCCATGTTCGTCAAAGCAGTGGCCAATCGCTGAAGCTGTGCATCAACCGTTTCAACCGCTTCAACTATGGCTGAATAGACTCCTGTGTGACCCACCATATCGGCATTGGCATAGTTGAGGCAGACGAAATCAGCGGCTTCTTGCCCTAGGGCTTCCAAAGCCAAATCGGTTAATTCAACCGCACTCATCGAAGGCTGCAAGTCATAGGTAGCCACTTTGGGTGAAGCCGCCATGATGCGACGCTCACCCTCAAAAGGCTGTTCTTGACCCCCTGAGAAGAAGAAAGTCACATGCGGATATTTCTCTGTTTCGGCAGCCCTAATCTGGGTTTTCCCCGATTGGGCCAGTACCTCGCCTAGGGTGTTGTGCAAGTTCTGGTTTTCAAACAACACGCCGCTGATGGAAAAAGTCTCATCGTAGGTCGTGAAGGTGTAGACCTGCAAATCCAATTTGGACATGCCATGCTCTGCAAAATCTTGCTGACTCAAGGCTCTTGTCAATTGACGACCTCGGTCTGTTCTGAAATTGGCAAACAATACCGTATCGCCCTCCTGGATCAACCCTTCTGTACCCTCTAAGCAGCGAATGGGTTTTACAAACTCATCCGTCACGCCATTTTGATAAGAAGATTCAATGCCCTGAATAGGCTCGCTGCGCTCGCCTACCCCCCGTACCATCAAGTCATAAGCGACCTTGACCCGCTCCCATCGCTGATCGCGGTCCATCGCGTAGTAGCGTCCGACCAAGGTACTCAGCTTAGCTCCTGTATGAGCCGTTTGGTCTACAAAATGCTCGACAAAAGCCTTACCCGACTGAGGATCGGTATCTCGACCGTCCAAAAATGCGTGGACATAGACCCGTTTCACTCCGTTTGATTGGGCCAATTTGCACAAGGCGATCATGTGATCTATGTGAGCGTGCACGCCACCATCTGACATCAAGCCCAAGATGTGCAGAGCCTTGTCTTCTCCAACACCCGCAAAACAGCGCTGCAGCATGGGGTTATCACCCAAGCTACCGTCTTGCACCGATTTGTTGATGCGCGCCAGCATTTGCCAAACCACACGACCAGCGCCGATATTCATATGGCCCACCTCTGAATTCCCCATCTGGCCCGTGGGCAAACCCACGTTTTCTCCGTCGGTCAACAGTGTGGAATGAGGCACTGAGGCATTGAGAGAATCCGCATAGGGAGTACTTGCACAAGCGATGGCATCCGATTTGCTTTGGTTCCCTAGACCCCAGCCATCCAAGATAATCAATGCGGCTTTTGAAGACATATCACAAAGGTAGGCACGGCATGACCTTTTTCGCGATATTTGTACGACCAATGCGCGGCACTTTGCTGACTATAGCGACTCTTTTTTGGGCTACAACACTGTGTGCCCAACAACCCCTAAAACCCCGAATCGACATGCCCTACGCGGTGAACCAATTGCGCAACCAGCGATTGGAATCCAGAAAGGGAAATGGGCAGACCATCAACGGTTATCGCCTGTTCATGGGTTTGTCCAACAGCCGATCAGAGGCCATCGCCTTGCAGCAAGAAATCAATCACGCCCTGGCAGGCAGCTATGTGGCCGAAGTCGTCTACGACGAGCCCAACTTCAAGTTGTACATTGGCCGTTTTTACAGCCAAGCCGAAGCCAATCGAGCCTTGTACAGCATTCGCCCTTACTACCCCGCCTGTCGATCCATTCGATTGCCCCTGCCCGTGCCCAATACTGCTCCCTGATGAAAATCGATCCACAACAGAAAAAAATCAAAGCTCAAGTACGGGAATTGTTCACGGCCTATCTCGAAAAGAACAAGCAGCGCAAAACCCCTGAGCGATACGCCATCTTGGACGAAATCTATTCGAACAAGGAGCACTTTGACGTCGACAGTTTGTTCGTCAAAATGAAATCTCGGAATTACCAGGTTAGCCGGGCTACGGTTTACAACACCTTGGATCTATTGGTGGAAGCTGAATTGGTCAAAAAGCACCAATTTGGACAAAATACCAGCCACTACGAACAGGCCTACGGTTACCGCCAGCACGATCACTTGATTTGCAATCGCTGCAAAGATGTGTTGGAATTTTGCGACCCCCGGGTGCAGCAAATCTCCAATACCATGGGCTCCTTGCTCAAGTTCCAAGTGGGGCAACATTCTTTACATTTATACGGCGATCCTCTTCTCACCGAAAAGGGAGATTGCCAACACTGCAATAAAAATCTCTATCCATAACGATTCATGGTTGACGTAATTCTAGGCCTCCAATGGGGCGACGAAGGAAAAGGCAAGATTGCCGACTTTTTAACTCCCCAATACCATGTAGTGGCCCGTTTCCAAGGCGGCCCCAACGCCGGGCACTCCTTGGAATTTGAAGGCAAGAAATTTGTCTTGAACACCATTCCTTCTGGCATTTTTCGACAGGACACCTTGAATCTTATTGGCAATGGCGTGGTCATTGATCCCGTGCGTTTGCAACAAGAAATCGGTCGCATTTCTGACGAATGTCCGAACTACAAAGAGCGATTGCTGATCTCCAAAAAGGCGCACTTGATTCTGCCCACTCACCGCATACTGGACGCGGCCTCTGAGGCCTCGAAGGGTGCCGGCAAAATCGGCAGCACCTTGCGCGGCATTGGCCCCACTTACCGAGACAAAGTGGGTCGTAGCGGTTTGCGCGTCGGCGATATCCTTCACAGCGATTTTACGACCCTATACCGCCAAGCGACCGAGGCACATTTGCGTTTGATCGAACATTACGGGTATACCGATTTCGATTTGGAAACCGAAGAAACGTCCTTCTTTGAAGCCGTTGAATTCCTGAAGGGCCATCAGCTCATCAATAGCGAGTACTTCATCAACGATTGCATTGCTCAAGGCAAGAAAATCTTGGCTGAGGGTGCACAAGGCTCTATGCTGGACATCGAATTCGGCACCTATCCTTTCGTCACCTCTTCCACCACCTTGTCAGGCGGGGTATGCTCCGGCTTGGGCATTGCACCCAAACACATCGGCAAGGTCTACGGCATCTTCAAGGCCTATTGCACCCGAGTGGGCTCTGGCCCCTTCCCCACTGAATTGTTTGATCAAACGGGCGAAGATTTGCGCCGAATTGGCCACGAATATGGGGCTACGACGGGGCGTGAGCGTCGCTGCGGATGGCTCGACCTAGTGGCTTTGAAATACGCTTGCATGTTGAATGGCGTCGATGAACTGATCATGATGAAAGGTGATGTATTGAACGGCATGGACAGCATTTCAGCCGCTACCGCTTATCAATACGAGGGAGCCGAACACAAGCAAGTTCCTTCCAACATGGTGAATACCCCTGTTGAGCCTGTGTATTCTCAGCACAAAGGATGGTCAAAAGACATTGACTTGAGCAAAGGCTACGAAGCCATGGACCAAGAGTTCCGTGATTACATCGAGTACATCGAGCAATACATAGGTCACCGCATTTCGGTCATTTCCATGGGCCCAGAGCGAGAGAAAACCTTGCAACGCTAAATCCATCTTAGCATGAAAATCATTTGCATAGGCCGCAACTACGCCGCTCACATAGACGAGCTACGCAACGAGCGACCCAGCGAACCCGTGATTTTCATCAAACCCGATAGTGCCCTGCTTCGAAACGGGAATCCCTTTGTGCGACCCGATTTCAGCCAGAACATTCACTACGAACTCGAGTTGGTCGTCAAAATCAAGAAACCAGGCAAGGCCATACCCCGAGCCTTTGCCCCCGACTACTATGACGAAGTCAGCCTAGGCATTGACATGACCGCCCGAGATGTGCAAGATGCTTTGAAAGCCAAAGGGCTTCCCTGGGAAAAAGCCAAAGCCTTCGACCATTCAGCCGTCATCGGCACTTTTCGCACCAAAGAGGGCTTGAACCTCAACGACTGCCGCTTTCGACTGGAGAAAAACGGGCAAATCGTGCAAGATGGCCATACGGCTATGATGCTGTGGTCGGTTGATGAGATCATCGAACACGTCTCTCAGTACTTCATGCTCAAAACCGGCGATTACATCTACACGGGTACCCCCGCTGGAGTTGGGCCGATAGCTTCAGGTGATCGATTGGTTGGGTACTTGGAAGACCAGCTGTTGCTCGAAACCACGGTGATATAGTCCAAATTGGGTATAAGTGTCATCTAGACAATAAGGCTTTTCTCCCTGAATCAATTTACTTTGTGGACATGAAGGCATTGTCTACCTTTCTCGTTTGCACGGCGGCGTTTTTTATGCCTAGCCACTCTGAGGCAAAAAGCGCAGCGAACAATCCCGTTCAGCACCTCACTCCCGTTCATTGGTACATTGGTTTTTCCAATCCTGAATTGGAAATCATCGTACACGCTCCCGGGGCCGCCTATTACAACTATACGCTCAAGGCCTATGCTGGGGTTCAGATGAAGAGCCAAACTTCAGGAGCTCATCCTGACATTGCTTACATTCATCTTACCATAGATCCTTCGACCCAACCTGGATCGCTGTCCATACAGGCCAAAGCCAAAACGGGCGTAGAACGATTGCCCAGCTTTGCCTTTCCTTATGAACTCAAGGCGCGACGCCAGGCCGATCAACGCGCGGAACCGATCATGCCCAGCGATGTCATGTACTTGATTTTCCCCGATCGCTTTGCCAATGGCGATCCGAGCAACGACAATGCCACTACACGAAACAACGAACAGGCCGATCGTGGCGCCTTGCGCGCAAGGCACGGAGGGGATTTGGCGGGCATCTCCCAACATCTCGACTACTTGCAAGATTTGGGCATCAATGCCTTGTGGTTGAATCCCGTTCAAGAGAGCGATCAAGCCGATGAAAGCTTTCATGGATACGCCATCACAGACCATTACCGCATTGACCCTCGTTTTGGCAGCAATCAAGAGTACCTCTCCCTCTGCGCCAACATGATAAATAGAGGCATGAAAATGGTCATGGACATCATCCCCAATCATCCCGGCGATGGCCATTGGATGTACCTAAACTCGGACACCGGTTGGTTCCATTTTCGCGACAGTTTTGTGCGCTCCAATTTCCGCGCCCAAAGCAACCATGACCCATATGCCGACCCTTCAGAGCGGCTATTGAACACCGATGGCGCCTTTGTCAAATCCATGCCCGATTACAACCAGGCCAATCCCCACATGAATCGCTATTTCAAACAGCTTTACCTGTGGTGGATCGAAAACGCCAACTTGGCCGGCTACCGCATTGACACCTATCCATTTTTGGATCAGGCTTACATGAACGAATGGTGCAGCGCCATTTTAAAGGAATTTCCCGGCTTCACCATCTTTGGCGAAACTTGGGTCATGAGCGCCGCCCAACAATCGACTTATTGCCAAAGCCGAGTACAGGGTTATGAGACCAATAGTTTGCCTGGGGTCACCGATTTTGCCCTGGCCTTTTCCATTCACGAAGCTTGCACCGAGGCCACGAATTGGAATTCAGGCCTTTCTCGCGTTTACCAAACCTTGAGCGAAGATTTCCTTTATTCGAATGCTCAGGCCCATTGCACCTTTGTTGACAATCACGACATGGCCCGATTCTGGAGCGTCGTCAACGAAGACTTCGCCGCCTGGAAACGCGGAATTTCCATTCTGATGACGACCCGCGGCATGCCCTGCTTGTACTACGGAACCGAAATTCTCATGCCTGGAAAGGAGGGCAATGGCGATGCCTATTACCGATTTGATTTCCCCGGCGGATGGGCATCTGACGAGCGAAACAA
Source organism: Bacteroidota bacterium (assembly GCA_027621365.1). Classification (GTDB taxonomy): domain Bacteria; phylum Bacteroidota; class Bacteroidia; order NS11-12g; family UBA955; genus JALRLA01. The sequence goes on from JAQCBH010000001.1 coordinate 265,356, forward strand.
ATTCGACCCTTCAGGTCGAAGCCCTCAAGAAAAAGAAGCCTTTATCTATCTGCAAACCTTGAATCGCTACCGTTTGAACAACCCCTTGTTCGATAATGGTCGATTTACGCAATTCAGTTGTGACCAAAATGTCTATGCAGCGGCGTGGGTACTGGACCAGCATCCCGGATTATTAAATATTTGTTCGGGAGACGAAAAAGAACAAACTCTATCCTGGAACCGATTCGAATCGGTCACAGAAGGGTATTCCCGTTGGAGAAACATCCACACAGGAGAATCTGGCCTTATTGGCGGGAACATTGTCGTTCTTAGCCAGGAGACCTTGACTTTAGAATTACTGCCTTAAGCTTCTACGGCAATCAATCGCTTGAATTGATCCAAGCGAGCCTTCATGGCCACGGGGGTTACCTGAGCCAAGGCTTCTGTGCCGAATTTTTCAACGCAGAAAGAGGCCAAGCAAGAGCCATACACGATGGCCGTCTTCATGGCATCAAAGTCAGTGCGTCCTGTTGAAGCGAGGTAGCCCACGAATCCGCCAGCGAACGTATCGCCAGCACCGGTAGGATCAAACACCTCTTCTAGGGGCAAGGCAGGACAGAAGAATACCTCGTCGTTTTGGAACAACAGAGCCCCGTGCTCGCCTTTCTTGATGATGACCGTATGAGGGCCCATGGAGTGGATCAGGCGGGCGGCTTTGCGCAAACTGTATTCACCTGACAATTGACGAGCTTCTTCATCGTTGATGGTCAGAACGTCAACTTTGGCAATCACCTCTTTCAATTCGGGCATGGCAATGTCCATCCAGAAATTCATGGTATCCATGACCACCAGCTTGGGCTTTTTGGTCAAGCGATTCAAAGTGGTCAACTGCACCTGAGGCGACAAATTGCCCAACATCACATAATCGGGCTCCTTCCAATCGTCGGGAATAATGGGATCGAAGGTACCCAACACGTTGAGCTCGGTCACCAAGGTATCACGGGAGTTCATATCCATGTGGTACTTGCCGCTCCAGAAAAAAGACTTCTCGCCTTGTTTGACTTGCAGACCTTGGGTATCGACCCCACGGCCATTCAGCTCGGCTATGAAATCCATTTCAAAGTCTTCGCCCACTACTGCCACCAAGCCATTTTTGGCATTTAGCAAACTGCTGGCCAAAGAGATGAAAGAGGCCGCACCGCCGACGATTTTACCCGTCTGGCCGAAGGGAGTTTCGATGGCATCGAACGCCACAGAACCAATGATCAACAAGCTCATGAAATATTTTTAAAAATTTCTTACAAAGGTATTGAACACATTCGGCAATTGGGTTATTTTTGCTCTCCCTTTTAGGGAACACTCCTCGATAGCTCAGCTGGTTAGAGCGAGCGGCTGTTAACCGCTAGGTCGTTGGTTCGAGCCCAACTCGGGGAGCAAAGAAATTACGAAGGGTTACAGACAATTGAAGTTTGTAATCCTTTTTCTTTTCTCAAGGTTTCCGCAAGGTTTTTATCATTCCCACGATCTTTGAAGGATGTCATAGTTTATAACTAGTCCTAATTCATCAGCAACTGCTAACATACAGAATGATAATTCAATACCTCTTTCAATAGTAAACCAATCCTTTTTTCTTAGAAACATTAACCAATCATATACTTCACCTTTTACCCAAGAATTACTTATTCTTAATAACTCATTTGTGGGGATATCGTAGTATCTGCCGTTTCCTTGATCTATGATGATTATATCACTTTTAATCTCAATCATAATTCTCATTTTTATAAAACATAAAGAAATTATTTTTTAGAGTCAACCCCCCCCAAATTTTTGACTTTCGATGATTAAGGTAAATCCTATATAAGAATTACCTTAATATTATTATATTTACCCAAACTCAATGGGTATGCGATATAATCGGATAAAAGAGGAATTGGAAAAACAGGAGTTGTCCCAAAAATGGTTGTCAGACCAAATTGGAGTCTCTGTAGTCACTGTAAATTTTTGGTGTTCTAACAAATCCCAACCTTCTATCAAGACCCTGTTTGAGATATCTAAAATATTAACCCTATCTCTATTCCTTTTTGGGTCGGCTACGGCAGTTGCGCAACAGACAAATCCCTCTAAAACACCCCAAGGAAGTCCTCTAGAGCATAATCCTGAGTCGACGACTGACCACAGCATCATAACCGATCGCCCGGATGCCACAGAGTCGCCAAATACGGTTGAACCCGGGTTTATTCAAATCGAGACCGGTGCCTATTACACGCGATTTGAAGAAAACGGCACCACCGCAGAAACTTTGGGTTACAACACTACCCTAGCGCGCATCGGACTGCTCGAAAATCTCGAATTACGTTTGGGGGTTAATTATGAGGACAATCGGTTGACCTCTAAAATGGGCGCCACAGAAGTTTCTTCGGACTTTAAAAGCTTCACCCCAATGCTGGCAGGGATCAAAATAAATCTTTTCGAAGGGCGCTCCGGAACAGACTTTGGATTTTTAGGGCATCTCTACCTCCCATTTAGCACCAGTACCCCCGAAGGCATGACTCCTGAACCTCAAACAACTGGCGCAGATTTTCGATTTTCAGTGGGCCACAAGCTCTCGGATCGGTCAGGAATTGCTTATAATTTAGGCGGTCGGTGGTCTGGTGACAATACCGGAATGGCTTTTGTTTACACTGTGGCCTACGGTTATGGCCTAAGCAATCATATTGGTGCCTATGTAGAGCTCTATGGGGACACCCCTGAACATTCTGCGGCGAATCATTATTGGGATGCTGGGTTTACTTATTTAGCAGGATGGAATCTACAATATGACATTACGTTCGGGCGCAGCATTACTGAGGGTCAAGATCTACTTTTGAGTGCTGGCCTCAGTTATAAGTTTGCCTATTAGCGCACCATAATATTCTTCACCTTTTACCTGTAAATCGTCAGCAAAAAGTGGACTGATTTTAGTCAAAACTAAGAGAGTGTTTTCAAAAATTATTAACTTTAAAATAGTATGAAAACACCTAAGAAAAAAACAGCAGAGAATTTTATCAAAGACATTCGAAGAAATACACGAAGAATCTTTAGTTCTGAACAGAAAATTCAAATTGTCATGGAAGCTTTACGAGCAGAAATGTCAGTTGCAGAATTGTGTCGGAAGTATTCCATTAATGAATCTCAGTTTTACAAATGGAACAAAGAGTTTTTAGAAGCAGGTAAAAAGCGTTTAGCAGGCGATACCACAAGAGAAGCTACCAGTGATGAAGTAGCAGAGCTCAAGAAAGAAAATCAGGCTTTAAAAGTAATGATTGCCGATTTAGTTTTACGCTACGATATTGTAAAAAAAAGCTTGGACATGCTGGGTTAACTGAAAAGTTTAAGAAATATATGCGACTTACAGTATCCGAAAAACAAGAAATCATTCACATGGTTACTCGTTCAGAAATTGGCGTAAATCGAACACTTCGGGAGATTGGAATCAATAAAAGTACGTTTTACAATTGGTATCATGCTTACAGCAAAAATGGTGTTGAAGGATTGCTTCCAACCAAAAGAGCAGCAAACAGGCAATGGAATAGCATTCCACAAGAGCAGAAGAATTTGGTTGTAAAATTAGCTTTAGATTATCCTGATTTGTCTTCTCGAGAATTAGCCTATAAAATCACTGATGAACAACAGATATTCCTATCAGAATCAAGTGTTTATCGGATTTTAAAGTCAAGAGGTTTAATTACAGCTCCAGCTCATATTTTTCTGAGTGCAGGTAATGAATTTACAGACAAAACAGGTTTTGTTCATCAAATGTGGCAAACGGATTTTACCTATTTTAAAATATTGGGTTGGGGTTGGTATTACTTGAGTACGGTTTTAGATGATTACAGCCGATACATTGTGCATTGGGAACTTTGCTCAAGCATGAAAGCCGATGATGTAAAAAGAACTGTGGATACTGCCATTAAAAAAGCAAAATTGGTAACTAAACAAAAACCAAAACTCTTGTCAGACAATGGTTCGTGCTATATTGCAAGCGAATTAAAAACGTATTTAAAAGACAATTATCAAATGCAACAAGTACATGGCAGACCCAATCATCCGCAAACACAAGGAAAAATTGAACGCTATCACAGAACTATGAAAAATGTTGTGAAACTTGATAATTACTTTGCTCCCGAAGAATTAGAAGCTGCTTTAGAAAAGTTTGTTTATCGCTATAACAATGAACGCTATCATGAATCATTAAACAACTTAACCCCAGCAGATGTCTATTTTGGAAGAGGTGAAATGATTTTAAAAGAACGTGAACGATTAAAGAAAATGGCTATTATTGGCCGAAGAAATGAGTACCAAAAATTAAAATTAACAACAAATCAAAAAAAACATTTATCTTTGAATTATTAACTAAATACTCTCTTAGGAAAAGTTCACTTTAGTTTGAATACGTACAGTCTAAACATTGTTTTAGGAAATCGGTATCAGTGGTAAATTTCACACCTAAATGTTCCATCACATTAGAAGAGCCACAGGCAGACGACACACCATAATTCCCGTGTTTGGTTACAGGAATGCCTGCACCAGCCGTAACAAATGATGCTAAAGTTGAGATATTGAACGTGTCTTTTCCATCGCCGCCAGTGCCGCATAAATCGATAGCCTCGTAGCCTATAAAATCTACAGGAATGCAAAGTTCTAACAAGGCATCTCTAAACCCTTGAAGCTCATCAATAGTGATGGTTCGCATCATATATATGGTTAAAAATGCGGTAATCTGACTTTGATTGTAGTCGCCTTTTGAAATGTTGACCAATACACATCTGGCTTCTTCGCTGGTAATGCTTTCTTGGTTGGTT